>JAJPHW010000066.1 GCA_021325035.1 Terriglobia bacterium | reverse complement strand
GATGGTGACGAAGCAAAAGAAAATGATGAGTAATCTGCGCAAAAGTGTGCCCGGATTGTGCAAGGTGCGATCCCTCAAGTGACGGTTTCGATAGTGTAGCGGAAAATGGATATAGAAGAAGCTGCATGAAGCGCGCCCACTGATCCAAAGTCTTGGACGATAGAGGCAGAGAAGGGTCACTCGCGGAAAAAATTATCGCGAAAGTTGGACGAAATCGCGCTTGGCCCTGAAAATGAAGAAGGAGGACTTTCGGTTCATGCCCAATATTACGGCGGTCGTGCTGGATTACGGAGCAGTGCTTTGCCACATGCCGACGCCGGCGGAGGGCCAGCGGATGGCTGACCTTTTTGGAATCCATGTGGATTTGGTGCCGGAATTGTGGATGCGGAACCGGCTGGCATTTGACCGCGGAGACTTGAGTGCGGAAGCCTACTGGAAGTTGTTCGCCGAGGACGCGGGCAGCAAGATTGATGAGCGCGCGCTTGCCGAAGTCTATCGATTGGATTTGGAAATGTGGGCGCGCGACAACGAGGTGATGATCGAATGGATGCGCGCATTGCGAGCGGGCGATTACAAAGTTGGATTGCTCTCGAACATGCACGCGGACATGGTCACGTATGTGCGAAAGAAATTCGGATGGCTGAACGAGTTCGATTTCCAGACATTTTCCGCGGATGTTCGGATGGTCAAACCCGAGGCGGCAATCTATGAATACACGTTACGCGGGTTGGGAGTGCCGGCGGAGGAGTCGCTGTTTATCGATGACCGCCAGGGAAACATTGACGCAGCCCGCGCGGTGGGCATGAATGCCATTCAATTCGAATCGGTGGACCAGCTGCGGGAAGAATTGATTGCCATGGATTTCCCCATTCTGCCTCGCGCGCTGACACCCGGCCAGGCCACATCCACAAACAGTTCGCGCATCTAATGGGCGTGGCGCTTATCTAATCAGGCGTCAGGAGGAGTTGTGAGCCGCCCGAAAGAAACTACTCTGCTGTTGCCTGTTGTCGTTTTGTCTTCGTTAATATTCGTCGCGGGAAATGAAGCCAGCCACGCGCAGAACAATCCCCCCGCCCCTACGCCACCGTTCACAGATTATCGCTATGAGAGTCCGGGGACGGTCCGCAAAATAACCGTAAAAGATTTGCCACAACCTTACGCGACCAAGTCGGCGGGCAATGGTCCTGACGTCGTCGAGCGTCCTGCGAACGCATGGCCGCAGGTGCCCGTTGGATTCCAAGTTGACCAATACGCGACTGGACTGAACAATCCACGGTTGATTCGTACGGCCCCAAATGGAGACTTCTTTCTAGCGGAAAGCGACGGCGGCGACATTAGGGTATTTCGCGGGATTACCCACGACGGAAAGGCGGAGCAGAGTGAAGTCTTCGCCAGTGGCCTGAATCAGCCGTATGGCATTGCTTTTTATCCTCCCGGGCCTGATCCTCAGTGGGTTTATGTCGGTGACACGGATGCGGTTTTACGTTTTGCTTATCACCGGGGGGACATGAAGGCCTCAGGAAAAGTGGAGCATGTTGTCGATTTGCCCCACGCGCGAAACGGCCATTGGACACGTGATATTCGCTTCTCTCTGGATGGCAAGAAAATGTGGGTGTCAGTGGGGTCGGCTTCAAATATCGATGATCCAGATACTCATTCGGGGGAAAAGAATCGCGCCGATATTCTTGAATTCAATCCTGACGGATCGGGCATGCGCGTCTATGCCTACGGAATACGCAATTCCGGCGGTGGGCTGGCAGTGAATCCAAAGACTGGCGAGCTTTGGTGTTCAGTGAATGAGCGCGACGGTTTGGGAGACAATCTCGTTCCCGACTACATCACCCACGTGCAGGATGGAGGATTTTACGGCTGGCCATGGTTTTACTCAGGCGGAAATCCGGATCCGCGGTTGAAGGGCAAGCATCCAGAATTGAAAGATAAAGTGATTGTGCCCGATGTGCTTTTGCAACCGCACAATGCCTCGCTGGAAATGACGTTTTACGATGGGCGGCAGTTTCCAGCGGAGTATGATGGCGATATTTTTGCATCGGAGCATGGTTCGTGGAATAAGTCGGTGCGGGCAGGGTATGAAGTAATCCGCGTGCCTCTGCATCAGACAGGCCATGCCAGCGGTGAGTATGAAGATTTTGTCACGGGCTTTGTTACCAAAGATGGTACGGTTTGGGGACGTCCGGTTGGCATTACCGTGGCAAAAGATGGCTCTCTGTTGGTGAGCGACGACGGATCGAACTCGATTTGGCGGGTAAGTTATGTGGGGAAGTGACGAAACAATTTGAATGCGGTATTTCAATGCGCGGGCTGTGGAGAGTGGAACGAGACCGAGGTGGATGAGTCCGCGGGCGCGCGGCAGTCCTACGTGGAGGATTGCCAGACCTGTTGCAAGCCTAACGTCTTGAGCGTTCGCTACGAGGCATCGCAAGAAACATTTGTGATTCGCGCGGAATTGGAATAACTTATTGCGGCAGGAGAACTTCTCATGGGCATGAGTTACAACGCGCCGGGCCGGATGGTCGCCCACAACATGGTAACGACCCAGTTTGAGTTGGACGGATTTAAGGTGACGCGGACGCTGGGAGTGGTGAGGGGCATCGTCGTCCGTTCGCGTTCAATTTTCGGAACCATTGGCGCCGGACTGCAAACCATACTTGGCGGCAACATTACATTGCTTACGAATCTGTGTGAGAAGACCCGAGCGGAAGCGTTTGACCTGATGCTGCAACACGCCGCGGAACTTGGCGGTAACGCGGTGGTCGGGGCCCGTTATGATGCGACCGAGGTCATGCAAGGCGTCACCGAAGTTCTGGCTTATGGGACGGCAGTGTTCGTAGAGCCGTCGAGGTAGTTCTTACGTAAGTAGTTTTTCCAGCGCACTCTGCCGATAGGCGAACATCTCGTTGAAGGTTCGCCGCACGAAAAGCTCGTCGGCAATCTTTCCCAAGACACCAAACCCGATTTCATAATCAATAACGTCGCGCACGATGGTTCCCGCCACACCGTCGCGAGTCTCTGCTGAAAATTCATGGCGGTGGTGCCAGCTCTTGAATGGGCCTTGCTTCTGGATATCTGCGAAATGATGGTTCCACTCGAATTCTGTGATGAGAGCAATCCATTTTTGGCGAAAGGGGAGAAGCGGAATGGGCCGAAAGCTGGTGATGACTTCTGAGCCTGGGCCAGCCAACTTTCTGGTGTCTCCTGGCAAAAGAACCAGTTTCAGTTCGACGATACGCGTTGCCGTTGCAGGCGGCATAATTCGTGGCAAATTGTTCGGATCGGCGAAAAAGCGAAAAACGTTTTCCAGCGGAAACGCCACCCATTGCTCAAAGCGAAGACTGGTCATCTGAAACGTGACTATAGCTGGAGCAGGATTGACATACAATCTGGGACGTAATGCTACACTCGTGCCTTCCACTCATGCGAACAAATTTCTTGATTTTGTTACTGGTAGTTTTAGCCAGCATCTGCTGCGCGTTGGATTCTCCATCCGCTCCGATCTATGGCGTGCGCATGGAGAACGCACGGATTCCGATGAAAGATGGCATCCGCCTGGCGGCGACTTTGTACATGCCCGACGGAGCCAAGCCGGGCGAGAAGTTTCCGGCGCTGCTCGAGTATTTGCCTTACAGAAAAGACGATGATACTGCCGCCGAAGACTACGGCAAACATGCTTACTTCGCGCGTCGCGGCTATGTGAGTGTGCGCGTGGACATTCGCGGATTTGGCACAAGCGAGGGGGTTCCACCGGAACGCGAATATTCAGAACAGGAGCAGCAAGACGGCGAACAGGTGATTCATTGGCTGGCGACGCAGCCGTGGTCAAACGGCAATGTTGGCATGTTCGGAATTTCATGGGGTGGATTCAACTCGTTGCAGATGGCGATGCGGCATCCGCTCGAACTGAAAGCCATTATTGCAGTGGATGCCACCGCCGAGCTTTTTCATGACGATGTGCATTACATGGACGGCATGGCGCACATTGATGAATTTGAATTGAACATGGACATGGCCGAAGGCTGGACTGGCGCGCCAGACTATACGCTCGACGAAAAGGTCTTGGGGCCGCGTTTCGAAGCCCCGCCGTGGTCGTTGCTTTATTTGAAACATCAGCACGATGGGCCGTTTTGGCGTGATCGTGTTCGGCCGCTGATTGAAATCAAGATTCCGGCGTTTCTGATTGGGGGATTGCAGGATGGCTACCGTGACAATATCCCGGACATGCTGATGCAATCGAGCGGACAGGTACGAGCGATTGTGGGGCCGTGGAACCATACATTCCCGAATGACGCCGGGTTTGGGCCGCAAGTCGAGTGGCGCGATCAGGCGATTCGCTGGTGGGACCGTTGGCTGAAGGGCAAAAACACGGGCGTAGAGAAAGACCCGCGACTGGTGATCTATATGCAGCATTGGCATCCGCCGGACCCGAAGCTGGAGACGGTACCCGGCGAATGGCGACGTGAAGATGAATGGCCGCCCAAAGAAGAGAAGAAGCAAGTTCTATTTTTGCAGCCGAACCATACTTTGAGTGATCGTCCTGCTGACAGCGCCGTGCATCAACTGAAATATATTCCGACCATCGGCGTGGAGGCTGGCTTCTGGTGGGGAGAGTTGCTGAGCGATGTACGTCCCGTGGATGCGTTCAGTCTACTCTATGATTCCGCGCCGCTTACTGAAGACATCGCCATTCTGGGAAGGCCGCGCGTGCTCTTGCAAGCCTCGGCGGACGCGCCTCTCGCGGATTGGTTTGCGCGCTTGTCGGATGTAGCTCCCGACGGAACAGTTACGCAAATCACGGGCGCGGGAATAAATGGCGCACAGCGCGAGTCCATGACTGAGCCGAAAGACTTGGTTCCGGGCAAAGTTTATCCGCTGAGTATTGAAATGCATTTGACATCGTGGGTCTTTCCCAAGGGACACCGCATTCGCGCAGCCATTTCGAACGCGCTCTGGCCGATGATTTTACCGACGCCTTATAACATGACGACTTCTTTGCAGCTTGGCGGTGGGCAAGGGTCGCAGATTTCATTGCCCATTGTTTCGTTGAAAGGAGAAGCCGCGCCGGCATTTTCCCCTCCGGAGCCAATCGAAGAACGAAAAGATATTCGTAGCACGGGAATTCCGTGGCCGGGAGAGTGGACCGTCGAACGCGACGAAGCACGGCAGAAAACCACCGTTCATTGGAAGGGTGAATCGGAGACTACATTTCCATGGGGCAAAGAGACAGATTACGAAAAGCTGACTTACAACGCCGACGATGCCCATCCGGACATAACTTCTACCCTGGGTGAGGCGGAGACGATCTTTGCATTAAAAGACCGCACGCTAACGTGGCGTGGCCATCTTTCGGTGACAACTGATCAAAAGAACTTCTACTACAAATACACGCGCGAATTGTTAAAAGACGGGCAGATGGTGAAGAGCAAAACGTGGGAACAGACGGTGCCGAGGGACCATCAGTAATCGCAGGCAGAAGCTAGTCTGCGGCGAAGGAACCAGTTGATAATCCCGCCTTTAAATCAGCCGCCAGCAAGCGATGGAACAAATGCTCTCCGGCTTCGCGGCGAACAGAAAGCCTCCCCGCGCCATAAGCGCGTGATTTCAGTCCACGCTGGACCGCTTCACAGAT
>JAJPHW010000050.1 GCA_021325035.1 Terriglobia bacterium | reverse complement strand
AGCCGCCGTTCATAAGGTTGCACCAGCTCATAAAACACATCCCGCTCGCCATTTTGGACGCGACGAATCAGCTCTTCTTCGCGAGCATCCACCTTGGCCGGTGGCTTTTCCACCGAACTGGTCGCATCCATAATTTTGGCGTCGTCTTTCTAAACCGATTCGCTTCCACCATCAGGAGGAGCTTTATCTGCACCCTCCGGCTCCATGATTTCCGAGGACGCAACTTCTTTCTCAGCTTCCTCGCTTGGAACTTCAGTAGAAGCAGAGTCCACTTCCTCTGCCATGGCTGGAGCATTCATTTCCCAAGGCAAGGCGTAATCGGGATTTCTCTTCCATCCCGTCAACATCGAAACGAAATTGCTCCAACCGTGTAGAGCAACCATGACCAGATGCCCGAAAATAAAAACCAAAATTGCCCACATCACTGCAAAATGCCAGATGCGGGCATAGTTAAATCCGCCCATGAGCCATGCCAGCCAGGAAAATTGCACTGGTTTCCAGATTGCGAATCCCGTCAAAACGGAAAGTACACCCAAGATGAGAACTGTGGTGTAAGCCTGTTTCTGTAAAGGGTTATAGGCTTCGGTCGCCGGCGGTTTGGGACCGAAAAAAAAGTAATGCCGAACCATCGGCCAGATCCCCGGAATATCGCGTGGAACAAACAGTACCTGCTTATAGTGACCGCTGAGAAGCTGATATCCGATGTAAACCGCACCTGTTCCCATGTAAATCCACATAAACGTCAGGTGCCATTGCAATCCGCCGCCCAGCCAGCCTCCTAAAGCAAAAGGACGCGGCCAATGCAATAGATTGACCTGCGGAATCTTCGGGCCGAAGCTAGGGAACGCACGGAAAATCTGCAACCCGCTACCAACCATTACGAATAAGGCGCCAACATTGAGCCAGTGACAGACGCGCACTGGAAGCGGATGCTCATAAATCGCGGTTTCCACTTCCCCGCTCTTCGTGGATGTAATTTCTATGACAGCTTCGCTCAATGCTTCCTCCACCGCTTAGAGTCCGTAAAATTCCGAATAGCCTTGATCTTCCCAATAGCCTACACGTTCCAGCACATGGCTGACTTTGAGATCGGTGAGATACTTCGCTTGCTTGTACCCAATCTTTGTCGGGATATTCAACCGCAGCGGGGCGCCGTGCTCACGCGTCAGCGGGCGGTCGTACATGTCGTAACAAAGCAGGCTTTGAGGATGCATGGCTGTCGCCATATCGAGATACTCGTAATAATCATCAGCACACTCAACACAGACGAATTTCGCCGTCATATCAGCGCCAATCATCTGAAGGAAATCTGAAAGCCGAACCCCGCTGAAGCGGCCAATGACATCCCATCCTTCGACACATACATGACGTACATTTTGGGTGATTTTGGGAAGAGATTGAATCTGCTCGAGCTTATAATCCCCTGGCTTTTTGACCGCTCCGCTGACTGTGAGCGTCCAGACGTCAAAATCCACGCCGGGATCTTCCACATCGTACCCATTGATGGGAAATCGTTCGAAAGGAGTAAGCCTGGAATCTTCAAAAGTTGGGGCTAAGTGCCCTTTACGGAACAACTTGCCGGAGGCCCAATCACTGAAAGCAAGGCCCTTTTTTAACAATGGTTCTTGCAGTTTTGGTACGGCAAAAGCGCCCAGAGCGACTACCGGCGCAATCTTAAAGAGCTCGCGTCGGTTCATTTGATTGAATTTACGTTCCGGGATTTTCGAGTCCATGGGCCCTCCGCGGATAGTATCCGCTATTCGAGGCAGAAATGGGATGTCTGAAGCCGCAAAAAGTTGCGTTTCCGCCAGTTCGAAGAATAACTAACAATCTTATGTGGATTTTATCCGGTTTTGGGGGCATACTATCGGCTTAGGCCCGGCTCCCCCCAGCCACGGGCGGGGAGTTTTTATGCACACGCTGGACAACCACGGCGCGGGAGAAATCCGACCCGACGGCCAACCGACATCGGAGCAAAAGCAAGCTCGCCTGATGCGGATGGCGCTCGGTCTGCTCCTGACTGCGCTCGTTGTAGTCGCGGCGAAAGATTGGGGATTCTGGTCGGAGATTTTCTTCCCCGAAGAGCAGGTTGCAGAGACAGTGTCGTCCCAGCCAGCCCCTCAGACCACGGCCAGTTCTGACCAAGCCACGCAGCCCAAGACCATGCTGCCATATTCCAAGAAATCAAAATCCAAACATGCCACGCCATATCATGCGGCCCGCGCGGAAACTGTTCTTTCTCCTGTTGTTACCACTTCAAGCAGGAGAGTTCTACCACCTTTGGAAATTGATGTTGTAGCTGGTAATAAACATCAGACGGTGCAGGCAAGCAAGCGGTCCGTTACGGTGGATATGCAAGGTCCGGCTGAAACCGTCCCCGCTACGCCTTCATCAGGTGAAGGAATCGTGCCCAATGCTAGCGATCGTGTGATTGTTTCTTCCGATGCTTCGAGTGTTGTCGCGCGCCAAGTGGAGCCGAACTACCCGGTGTTGGCCAAGCAGATGAAAGTGCAGGGAGCGGTCATACTACAAGCTCTCATCGGCAAGAACGGAAATATTCAAGACCTGCATGTGCTCAGTGGGCCAGCTATTCTTTCTGAAGCCGCGCGCCAAGCTGTAAAGCAATGGCACTTCAAGCCTTATCTGCTGGCGGGACAGGCGGTTGAGACCGAAGCGAGAATTACGGTTAACTTCACCATTTCCACAGACTGAGTTTCGACGAAGTCAGCTCATCTTTGCGGATAAGCTCATTGGGGCGCTCTCGACGCGGTTCCTTCCATTTTTCTTGGCTGCATAGAGAGCATCATCAGCACGGTGCAATAAGCTTTCACAACTAGCATCGCCATCCTGTCCTTCCATCACAAACGCCAAACCAAGACTCACCGAGACTGATACAGCGCCCGCATCGGTCGGCACTGGGTTTGAAAAAACTGCCAAACGCAAACGTTCAGCGAGGTTGACGAGATTGGATGAATCGCATCCGGGAACGACAATCAGAAATTCTTCACCGCCGTAACGGCCAATCCAGTCGTAGCTCCGCACGACAGCAGCAAGGCGATGAGCAACTTCGCACAAAACCTTATCACCGGCTAAATGGCCGTGCGTGTCATTGACGGCCTTGAAATGGTCAACGTCTACCATAATCACACCCAGCGATTCTCCGCTTCTTTGTCTGCGTTGTAGTTCTGCAATCAAACGATCGAGGATCGCCCCGCGATTGCAAATATTGGTTAGCCGATCGTGTTTCGCCTCAAACTGAAGCGCTTGATGCGCGCGAAGAAGTGCGTCTTGTAGCTCCAAAATACGCTGACCAGCGCGAATCCTTGAGCGCAGTTCCTCAGCGTGAAAAGGTTTTGTGAGGTAGTCATCCGCACCGGCTTCAAAGCCAGTCACGACATCATCCTTGTCATCCTTTGCCGTCAACAAAAGCACATACCGGTAAGGCCCTGTTCGTTCGCGGCGAATATTGCTGCAAACTTCGATTCCGTCTAAGCCGGGCATCATCCAATCGAGAATGACAAGTTTCGGCGCGTTCGGTTGTTGAAGAATCTCCCAGGCGGATTTTCCATTTTCAGCTGATACGACGCAGTAATTCCATGACTGCAACCAGCGGTGCAACACGCGACGGAAGATAGGATCGTCTTCGGCCACTAAAACGTTGTTAAGTTGTTTTTCTGCCCCAGCCGCGTTTTGAGAGTTCTCGCCGCAGCCCGGAGCAACGGTATTCTCATCGGCATGGGTCACGAATGAACTCCAGCCGCCCCCATGCAGTGGTAAAGCGCTTCCAGTTCACGTTCCAGCATGGCAAGAATCTTGTCAGACCCGGAAAGATTTTTGCGGCGCGCCATTTCTTCCAGTTGACGAGCAGCAGACATGGCTTCAGGGGCAGACAAGTAGCCGACTTCCCCTTTTATGCTGTGCGCAGCGCGCATAGCATCCTCAGTATTGCCAGTCCTCAGAGCAATCTGCAATTCGCGCAACAACTTCGGCGACTCATCGAGGAAAATTTGGCATAGCTCCTGGAAAAGATCTGCGTCCCCGCCAAGCCGCTCGATAGCCTCTTCACGGTTCCATACAGCACTGTTGCTCGGCCCTAATCCAGGATCCGCGATTGGTTCTCTTGTGTCCTGACTATCGGCAGCCGGTTCAGTTTTCGCAGCCAACCCGGCCAGGACTTCTGCTACTTCGTTCAAGCGTAGCGGCTTGGTGAGGTACCCATCCATCCCGGCAGCCAGACAAAGTTCGCGGTCTCCCTTCATGGCATGGGCTGTCATGGCATAGATAGGGACATGCATTCCGCTCATTTTTTCTGTTTCCCTGATTGCACGCGTTGCCGCGAAACCATCCATCTCAGGCATTTGTACATCCATAAAAATCACATCAAACTTTTCTGCTTGTGACATGCCGACTGCTTCTTTCCCATGATTCGCCAGCAATGCAGTGTGCCCCATTTTCGCGAGAACCCGGATAATGACTGCCTGGTTCACCGCATTATCTTCGGCAACCAGTATTCGCAACGATTTTGCAGATTTCTGCCATACTGGCTGCGCAAACGCGGAGACTCGGGCAGATGCTTCCTTGCGTAAGCCCAGTGCCTTGCGAACCGCTGCCAGCAAATCTTCCTTAAGCACCGGTTTCGATAAATACGCTGCAACGCCCAACTCTTTGCATCGGACCGAATCTCCCGGTCGTCCTGAGGAAGTCACTATGACCACGGCGCTCTCACGAATATTGGGGTTGCTTCTTACCGATTTCACGAAATCGAATCCATCCATCTCAGGCATGCAAACATCCACCAGCATGAGCTGTACCGGATCGTGATTGTCGGCTGCGGCAACGGCCACACTCAAACCGTCTGGCCCACTCACAGCCGCGCTCGGTCTCATCCCCCACTCCCGCGTCATGCTGCAGAGAATTCGGCGATTGGTTTCATTGTCATCCACCACAAGAACTGGCACGCCAGTCAAATCCTTTTCAGGCATCATGGTCACTGCGGCGGGAATCTCCGTAGCTTCTTTGAAGCAGACAACAAAATGGAAGGTGCTGCCCTTCCCGTGCTCGCTCTCGACCCAAATTCGCCCTCCCATCAACTCCACCAAGCGTGAAGTTATGGCAAGGCCGAGTCCAGTTCCTCCGTATTTCCGGGTATGGCTGGTGTCGGCTTGGGCAAATGCCCGAAAAAGAATTTTTTGTTTATCGGAGGGAATTCCAATCCCTGTATCGGCCACTTTAAAATGCAATTCGAAGCCACCTTCAACTGGACGACTTTCAATTTGCACTAAAACTTCTCCCTTTTCAGTAAACTTGATGGAGTTCCCAATCAGATTGATCAGTACTTGCCGTAATCGCCCCGGGTCTCCAATCACCCAGTGAGGCAAATCCGGCCCAGTTTCGTACGCCAGCTCAATGCTCTTCTGATGTGCCCGTATGGCGAGCGCTTTCATGGCCTGTCCCGCACAGTCATACAGGTTGAATGGGACCGCCTCCATTTCCATTTTCCCTGCTTCAATCTTTGAGAAGTCAAGGATGTCATTGATTACCACCAGCAAAGCTTCGCCCGACGACTTCACCATGCTCAAATACTCTCTCTGCTCATTGCTGAGCTGTGTATCGAGCGTAAGTTCGGTCATACCCAGGATGCCGTTGATGGGTGTGCGGATTTCATGGCTCATATTTGCTAAAAATTCGCTTTTAGCACGGCTGGCCGCTTCCGCCGCATCACGAGCCGCTTCGAGCTGCGCATTAGTTGTACGTAATTCTTCGGTGCGATACGCAACTTCGTTCTCCAGATGATCTCGGTGCGCTGAGAGTTCCTCGTCACGCTGCTCGATGAGAGAGAGCATCTCGTTGAACCCAATCACGAGCTGTCCAATTTCGTCGTGGCTGGTGACGGGATGTCGCAGCGCATAATTCCTTTGATCAGCGACTTTCTTAATGGTTTGGACTAATCCGAGCAAGGGATCGGAAATGAGGCGTTGTGTACGCAGCGCCAGCAACCAGGTAAATGCGCATGTTGCCAGCAATACAAGCGCCATCATTGCCCGATTGCGCCTGACGCTCTGATGCAGCTCGTCAAGATCCGACTCGAGGTAAACCGTGCCAATGATTTTCCCTTTGAAGGAGATTGGTTGGAAATCAAACAACCGGTCTCTGCTGAATCGCGGACCATACTCGGACGATGGCGAGGTTGGCACGCTCTGTCCATTGCGTGCATAACCCGCGAATTTTTTGCCGTCAACCCCATAAATCGCTGCGACCCTGATGTGGGATTTGGCCTCAAGAGCAGACAACATATCCTGTGCGCTGCGCGCATCTTCGAAAATGATGGCGCCAGTGCTGTTTCGCATAATGACGTTCGCCAGGGCATCAAGGTCTGCCGCCATATCGTGGCGGTCAGTAACGACGTCGAAGGCCATAACGGCCATGCAAGCCAGCACCAGACTCGCGGCGCTGATGGCCATGATCAGAATTGTAAGTTTCCAGCGAATCGAAAGTGTATGGGCGAGCGTCATCATCTGCCTCCTTGAGGCGAAATCACCATACGGGCGGCAGAGAGCAATCGCGAACTTAATTTCAAACCTGCGTGTTGGGCTTGCGTGAGATCGACTTCAAAGCGGACATGATCTCCCTCCATGACAAAGTTGATTGTTCCGCCCATGCTACGGAACCCGTCCATATCGGAAACGGTCAGTACGCTCAGCCCCGAGAGCGATTGCAATATCTGTTTTGCCGACGCTTTTTCCGAATTGGAGATAAACAGGATCTGACAGGTACGCGCCTGCCGAATTTCATGCGGATGTTCGAGCGCCAGCTTGCGTTCCCCCGCATTCTTGTCTTGAATCGCGCGCTGTAACGGGCCGTCAATCGCATCTTTGCCGAATACGCATATCTCAATGGGAGATTCGGGCCACGCGAACGAATGCGGCGGCCATTCTACGAAGTTGGCGAAGTTGCAGAGATAACCGGCCTTTGCTTGCAAGACATCCTCCGTGCTCGAAGAGGATTGCGCGAGGAGAATGTTGATCCATGTAGTCATGAGCACTAGCGATCGGAAAAACATCGTGCGCTTCCTGTCGTGAGACATCGCGCCATCCTTTACACTCTCTCCCGGATTTTTCACTGACCAGTTCCGTTTTCAGGTATGAGAGCACTCGCAGGCGCACGTTTCCCAGCTCCCTGCAGATTGCAAATCATCCATCGGCAAATTGTTGGTTTGGCTTCACCGATCCAGGCATGAAGTTTTGCCAAATGACCGCCGATAGAAATTGAGCAATGACCCTGCCTGCCATGCTGGAAGCGAGCAACCCCGATGTTTATCGCGAGGTGCTGGAGACTCTGCACACTGGCGTATTCATGGTGGACCGAGCTGGCAGAATTTCATTTTGGAATGAGGGAGCGGAAAAAATCAGCGGCTACCGCAGGCATGAAGCGTTAGGACACTGCTTTCAGCACAACATACTGGCCCATTGCGACGAACACAGCTGCGATCTTTGTGGCGCGAATTGTCCCATCTATGCGGTGTTGCATGAAGGGAAGGCCAAGTCGAATCTGCTGCATTTCCAACACAGAGACGGCCACAGCGTTGCTCAAACATGGACGGTACCCATTCGCAACTCGCATGGCTCGGTGATTGGTGCAGCACAAAGTTTTTCTGAGATCCATCCCACAGCCTCCGAAGAATCTGCTCGATCCTCTTCACAGGAGCAAGCTTCTCCGCTACCGGGGCCGGAAGATACGCAATTTTATTTGCATGAACACCTGGCCAGTTTTACTCAATACCACTTACCTTTTGGGATCTTGCGCATTTCTGTAAGTGATCTGGCAAAGATGGAAATGTCTCGGGGGCGTGAGGCCGAACACGCCCTGGTTCGGCTGTTGACTCAAGCTTTACGCGAAAACTTAGATAAGGGTGGCTTTCTAGGCCGATGGAGCACGGATGAATTTCTCGCAATTGTGCCAAAGTGCACTGCCCATAGCTTGCATGAAGCTGCCGTCACTTTAAACG
Organism: Terriglobia bacterium; assembly: GCA_021325035.1. Lineage (GTDB taxonomy): Bacteria > Acidobacteriota > Terriglobia > Terriglobales > Acidobacteriaceae > JAJPHW01. Next base: position 14,731 of record JAJPHW010000050.1, on the reverse strand, counting down.
AGCATTTGAGTGGCGTGACTCTGCATTGGTGGGGAGATTCCATATTGATTAAAGCGAATATCGGGCAAACTCTTGCGCAAGCCGGCGACACGATGGAATCATTGCTTCACCGCGCGGGATTCGCGCCAGTCACTTACAAGAAAAACGCTTCCGCTGGATTCAACGTTTAATCATGTTCGCAATCATTGGGATCCTCGTGGTCTTCGGCGCCATCGTTGGTGGTTATCTGATGGAGCATGGCAACCTCAAAGTGCTCATTCAGCCAGCTGAACTCATCATTATCGGCGGCGCTGCCATCGGCACTGTACTCATTGCCAACCCTCTGCATATCCTGAAGCAGATGGTCGGCGGTGTCGCCGGAGCATTCGGCGGGTCCAAATTCGGCAAACAGCGATATCTCGAATCTCTAAAAATGATGTATGAGCTTCTCAATAAAGCTCGGCGCGAAGGGTTGATGGCGCTCGAAAGCGACGTCGAGGATCCATCAAAAAGCCCCATCATGTCAAAAAACACTGCATTCATAACAAATCATCACGTATGCGACTACTTTTGCGACACCATGCGCATGGCCATTAGCGGAGTCGAGGCTTTTGATCTGGATCAGTTGCTCGAACTCGATATGGAAGTACACCACCATTCCGCAAACCAGCCGATTGCCGCGTTGAGCACCATGGCGGATTCTCTGCCTGGCCTGGGCATCGTGGCTGCCGTATTAGGCGTGGTCATCACCATGGGATCATTGGGCGGTCCTCCGGAAGAAATCGGACACAAGGTCGCCGCCGCGCTGGTTGGCACATTTCTCGGGATTTTACTTTGCTACGGATTTATCGGCCCACTTGCTGCCAACATGACAAAAGCCGCCGAAGAGGAATACGCCTACTTGCACGTTCTGCGAGTTTTGGTTGTTTCTTTCTTAAAAGGCGCGGCCCCAATCATGGCGATCGAAACCGCACGCCGCGCTATCCCCGGCCACGTACGGCCATCCTTCGCGGAAGTCGAAAAGTACTGTAAAGGCGGTGGCGGAGAAGCAGCTGCTGCCGCTTCCGCCTGAGTAATTTGCCCATGGCAGAAACCCGTCCCATCATTATCGTAAAGAAAAAAGTTGGACACGGGGGCCATCACGGCGGCGCATGGAAAGTTGCCTATGCCGATTTTGTCACCGCGATGATGGCCCTTTTCATCGTTCTGTGGTTGCTCAACAGCAGCAAACAAATCCAGGAGGCGGTTGGTGGGTATTTTAAAGATCCCACTGGCAAATCCAAAAAAGTCGGCTCTGACTTGGCCGGCTCCGGTGAAAACATTTTGCTTAAGAAAAACGAAATGGCCAAACTTAAAGAGGAATTGCAAAAGAACATTCACAAAATGGCGAACCTGGACAAACTGAAAAGCCAGATCGAAATGACAGTCACCTCTGAAGGCTTGCGCATCGAACTGCTCGAATCCGCTTCTGGTACCTTCTTTCAGCAAGGCAGCCCTAAACCAAATGACGCCGGAAAAGAATTGTTGGTAATGCTCGCGGGAGAGCTAGGAAGCCTGCCGAATAAAATTTCCATTGAGGGTCACACCGACTCAAAGCCTTACACCGGGCGCCACGACTACGACAATTGGGAACTCTCGACTGACCGCGCGAATGCCGCACGCCGCCTTATGCAACAGAATGGTCTTGGCGCCAAACAAGTAACGCAAGTCCGCGGCTATGCCGACCAGCGCCTGCGTAAACCTGAAGATCCCATGGATCCGTCCAATCGCAGAATCTCGCTAATCGTTCAGTATCTGACCGACAACAAAGACGACGATGAAACAAGCCTCGTAAAATCTGCGCCGGAATCGCCCGAGGATGCTACTAAATCCACAAGTGAAACTGCAAAGTAGCGTTCGTAACATATCGTCGTAACGTATCCTGTATAATCCGCTGTTTTGTTGAATCCTCTCACGGAGTCCCACATGATTCGATTGTTACGTCTCTTTTGCACCATTTCACTTGGATTGGCAGTAACTGTTCCATCATTTGCTCAAGAAAAAGTTGATCTCGATGCCATCAGCCGCATTCGCTACGAAGAATTCCATGATTCCAAAGTGATGGATATCGCCAGCGGCCTCATGGATTCCATTGGCGAGCGCCTGACGGGTTCGCCCAACATGAAACGTGCGAATGAATGGACGCGCGATCAACTCACTTCATTCGGTCTGTCGAACGCACACCTCGAAGCGTGGGGCCCTTTTGGCCGCGGCTGGGCAAATCAATATGTAAATGCTCGCATGACTTCCCCAGACGTGGCACCACTGATCGTTTATGCCAAAGCCTGGACGCCAGGAACGAACGGTGCCGTCAGCGGCAAATGCGTTCGTGTAAACATTGAAAAGAAAGAAGATTTCGACAAGTACAAAGGCAAACTGGCTGGAATGATCGTTATTTTCGGCCCCGATGCTGAAGTCAAACCCGTGGATACCGCTCCCTTCCAGCGTTACAGCGATGATGAACTGGCCAAACTCGGCCAATTTGATGCAACGGACAAATATGCTTTCCGCATTGCCGATTACATCAAGCGTATGAAATTTCAGAAGGAGGTCGCGAAATTTCTTGCGGACGAGAAGCCTCTGGCTGTGATTGATCACAGTCGTGGCAGTGCAGGAGGGGGAACTGTATTTGTTCAGTCCGGCGGTTCCTACAAAATCGGCGAAACTAACACCGTGCCAGGGCTAACCATGGCTGTAGAGCATTGGGACCGCATCGCGCGTCTGCTCAAACAGAAGAAAGATGTCACCATGGAACTCAACGTAGTCAACACGTTTTATGACGATGATCCCATGCAGTACGATACGATCGCGGAAATCCCCGGGACCGACAAAGACAAGAAAGACGAAATCGTCATGTTGGGGGCGCACCTCGACTCCTGGCACGCTGGAACTGGCGCCACGGACAACGGCGCTGGAACCGTCGTGATGATGGAAGCCGTCCGGCTGCTCAAAACACTCGACCTAAAGCCGCGCCGTACAATCCGCATTGGCCTTTGGAGCGGCGAAGAAGAAGGCCTTCTCGGATCGCAAAACTACGTGCAACAGCATTTTGGCTCACGCCCCGCCATGGACGATCCTGACATGAAGGGCATGCCAACGCTCATGCGACGGGAAGCCGGACCACTTAGCTTGAAACCCGAGCAAGCCAAGGTTTCGGCATACTTTAACCTAGACAATGGCAGTGGCAAAATTCGCGGTGTCTACCTTCAGGAAAATGGCGCCGTCGAACCCATCTTCAACGCCTGGATGCAACCATTCAAAGACCTGGGCATGACGACGCTCACTATGCGCAACACCAGCGGTACCGATCATCTTTCCTTCGACGCTGTCGGCATTCCCGGATTCCAGTTTATTCAAGATCCTCTGGATTATGAAACTAGGACGCATCACTCGAACATGGACGTCTATGATCGGTTGCAACCAGACGATCTCAAACAAGCGGCCATCATTGTCGCGAGTTTCGTCTATGAAGCGGCGATGCGCGACCAGATGTTGCCACGCAAGCCGATTGAGAAACCTTTGCCAAAAGAACCAGAGAAGAAAGACGACGAATAAACCAAACCATGCGCTTACTCATTCACATTGTGTGAGTGAGTGAGCGCAGTTTTACGCGCTTAATTCCTGCACAGCCCTCCACGCTTGATCAATTGCTTCATTGGTATAGGCGTTTGCGCCTGCATCCGAGTTTGCAATCGCGATTCGGCCAAACTTCTTTCTCCCAACCACCCACGGCTGCTCTCCTTCCGCCCAATCAGGATCGAACAACGAATTCGGCGTGAAGGCATAGCCATGCGCCCATCGGTTCACCGTGATCGCTTGTATGTCGCGTGCGGGATCAAATCCCGCGCCGCCCAACATTCGCCCCAACTGGTCGCGGATATTCCGTTCAAACGTAGAAAATGGCGTTCCCATCAACTCAATCCGCCCCATGCGATGCTGATCGCGCTCCGGCAGCCCCGGCTTGCATGGGGTCCGCAGCATAAAAAGGACCATCGGCTCCGTGGGATCGCTGGGAAATTTGTACTCGCCAATACTTACCGGAAAATCCAAGGCCGTGTAATTGTGATAACTTCCCGGCGAAACAATCTGATGGATGCCCAGCTTTTGAAAAGCTGCCCATTTCTGAATTGCGACGTGGGTGTACACAAGTGGCGTCTTCACCAAATAATGAAGAGCTTCTCTCTGTTTATCGGGCATCTCCGGGCAAAGATACGGGATCATCATGTTGTAACAAGCCATCACGCAGTTCTTTGCGCGGACGGTTTCCAACTTTCCATCCCGGACATAAGATACTGCGACATCATCCGCTGCATTCTGCGCATGGACAACCGTACTGTTCAATCGAATACGCACGCCTGAGCCATCTTGATCCAGCTTGCTGTAGTCGGCTCGCGCCGTGACCACATCATTCATATCTTTTCCCGGAATAGCGCCAGGTATTAGGGCGCGCACGAGCAATCGTGCCACCGAAGCATTCCCATCGGGGAAATGAAAGATGTACGGTTCTTCCTTCTCTACAGGATCGAGTCCTAGTCCATCCAATCCCGGATAACTATCAGCGTTGTAATCATCGTCACTGTAGTGGCAGGTGAGAGCCGAGACAGCATCAATACCAACCCCAAATAAGTCGTGCGAGTAAGTTTGAAAAAATGGCAGCACTTCGCGCGATGCATGGCAAATCTGCGTCAGATAGTTGGCGTAGCTTATCTTCGCCAGTTTCTTTTGCTTTTCTGCTTTCGACAACCCCGCAAGATAATCCACTTTGTCGGCGTAAAGCCGGCCGATATCGCGCTTCGCAACTTCCGACATTGGAGATTCGGCAAGAAATTGTGGCCAGGGCTTCATCCCCATTCCAGTCACAAGCCGATCTTCACCAAAGGTTTTCTTATCGAAGAAACACGCCGTTCCTAGCTTTGCGTAGAGTTTCTGATCGTAATCTTTATAGAATTGCTGTGTTTCAATGCCTAATTCCTTCAACAATCCCTTCGCCACTGTCGAATACTGCCCCGGACTCTCAATCGACTGCGTCCCTCCATAGCTCAACAGCGTCCTGCTTCCCACATGAAATTCGTTTCGTTTAGCGTGTCCGCCAAAATCGTCATGATTGTCGAGGATTAAAATCCGCGCCTTGGGTCCCGCACCTTTGCGATAAAAATATGCCGCGGCTAATCCGCTAATGCCGCCACCGACAACAACCAAGTCGTAAGCTTCTTTTAAACTTCCTGGAGTTCCAGTTTCCTGCCATGCTTCGCCGTCGCGCAGGCCATGCGCCACTGGGTAACTTCCCTCATGATTTCCACGCATTCCGGTCAATGCCGGCGGGTAATATTCTCCCTTCTGCTCACTCCCCTCACTCATGCCCCGCATCCACGGGCATCCCGTCGCAACTAAAGCTCCTCCGATTGCCAGACTCATGCCATCCATAAAATCCCGCCGTGTGATCTTGCGGTTCATTCCCAGTTCACGATCCTGCGCGTCATCCATCATTTTCCCCTCACTGCTACCCCAAAACTCAAACCCAGAAACCTTACTATAATTGCACAATGTTGCCAAATATCTTTCTTGGCTGGAAATCGAGATACCGCGACAATCGGCCGCTAAAGCCTCTCTCGCACGTGCCGATGTGCAAGAAGTGAGACGGAGCTTGTTCTTTCTGTCTTCTAAGTGTTTGGCCCCGGATGCAGCGCTATTCTCCAATCAGCCCGCTGTTGACCCGCGATATTCACGAAAATGTTCACCTCCGCAAAAGAATTCTGATTGGGCTCATCACTGCTGTAACCGTCACAATTTCTGTGAGTTGGCTCTCCTGGACGAGTGTTCAAATAACCGCGCGGCAAACCGATCGAGTCTTAGAGAGCTACGCTTTCAGCCAGGCCCTCGCCATCACGCTGCAACATGTGGTGGATATACAAACTGGGGCACGCGGATATGCACTGACTGGCTATGAGCAGGTCTTGCAGCCTCGTGATGCTGCATCGGTGGCCTTGCAAGAAGATTTGCGGACACTGCAAACTTTCATCGCCAGCCAACCCGACGATGCGGTAAAGATCGCTCAATTCAAAGAACAAATTCAGCAAGTCGTGAATTTCAGTGACGAACTCGTCACACAACGGAAGAATTCCCAATCCTCGCTATCGTATGCAAGTATCAAGCCCATCCAGGACCGCCTGGACGCGGCTCGTGAAACTGCCCGCGAGTTACAAGTAAAAGAAGCCGCCCTCCTCGCCGAACACCAAGCCCGGCGAAATCGTTTGCGCAGCATTTCCAAATGGCTGCGCCTTCTCAATTTACTCACGGTGTTGTGTTTATTCGGCCTGACTTGGGCGCTATCACACAATGCGCTCGAGCTCACGAGTCAGTCCCGTCAAAAGATCCATGCGCTCAATCAGGAACTGGAAAAGCGTCTGCAAGAGCGCACCGCAGCATTAACCTCCTTGCAGTCGGAAAAAAAAGAGCATTTACATTCCCAGGAACAGTTGCGAGCCAGCGAGGATCGCGCACGTTTGGCAATTGCCGGTGCCGGCTTGGGCACATGGCATCGCGATTTAATAACCGGCAGGCTGCAATGGTCCGACGCTTGCCTGGCTCTCTTCGGTCTCCCGCCCGGCACAATCGTGAATTGGGAGCGGCTCGAGGCCTTAGTTCACCCCGAAGATTGGCTATCCCTCAATCAGAAACTGAACGATGCCATTCTCCACAGAACCGCATACGAGAACGAATATCGTGTGATTTGGCCGGACGGCACCGAACATTGGGTAGCTTCGAAGGGCCGCGCTTACTACGATCCATCCGGCAAAGCTTTACGCATGGAAGGCATCGCATTCGATATCACCGCTCGTAAGCACGCGGAAGACGCGCTTCGTAACAATGAGGTTCTTCTTCACTTACTGCTCGATGGAATTGGAGACTACGCCATTTATATGCTCGATCCTTTGGGGCGCGTGGCCAGTTGGAATACGGGGGCCGCGCGTATCAAAGGCTACTCGGCTGAGGAAGTCATCGGCAAATCGATCGCCATGTTTTATCCACCATCGGATATCGCCATGGGAAAGGTGGATATTGCGTTACATGAAGCGCTCACGAAAGGCCGCTATGAAAGCGAAGGCCAGCGTATCCGCAAAGATGGATCTATTTTTTTGGCCCATGTCGTCCTTTTCCCCATGTTCGACTCGGAAGGAACTCTGCGCGGCTTCGCCAAAGTGCTGCACGATATCACCGAACGCAAGCGCGCGGAAGTAGCTTTAAATGAGAGTCTTCGAGTCAGTGAGAGCGCTCGCAAGGAACTTGCCGACTTTAAATATGCCATTGACCAACACGCCATTGTGGCCACCACCGACGTAAGCGGGCGCATTACATATGTCAATGACAAGTTCTGCGCGATCAGCCAATATTCGCGTCAGGAACTGCTGAACCAAAACCATCGCATTATTAACTCAGGTTTCCACCCAAAGGAATTTTTTCGCGAGCTCTACCAAACAGTTGCACGCGGCGTCACCTGGCATGCCGAAATCTGTAACCGCGCGAAGGATGGCTCTTACTACTGGGTGGATACGACCGTTGTCCCGTTGTTGAATCCCGACGGCAGGCCCCGGCAATACATCGCCATACGCACCGACATCACCGAGCGCAAAGAAAACGAGCGCAAATTGGCTTTGCAAACCACTGAGTTGATGAGGCAGCGCGAGCAGCTCGACAAAGCGAATCAGGCCTTGGAATCGCAAACTCAAATGCTTGAGTCGGTATTAAACAGCATCGGGGAGGGTCTGGTGGCAGCCGATGCGGATGGGAATTTCATTCTCTGGAATCCCATGGCTAAAACAATCTTGAACGCCGGGCCAATCTCGTCGTCTCGCGAACAATGGCCGGAAATTTATAGCATTTATCAAACCGATGAAGTCACTCCCTATCCGGCCGAACAGCTCCCGCTTGTGCAGGCTCTTAGAGGTCAACCGACTCGCGCCGAACTCTTTGTGCGCCACCCTGACTCCAAAGAAGGCACTTGGATCGAAGTCAATGCTCAACCGATGCGAAACGAGCAGGGTGAATTGTGTGGTGCAGTAGCAGCCATCAATGACATTACCGCGCGGAAAGCTTCGGAACGTGAAATTCGTCTTTTGAACAGCGACCTTGAAGCCCGTGTCCGGCAACGCACAGCAGAGCTGGAAGTTGCTAATCGCGAACTGGAAGCCTTCACATATTCCGTATCCCACGATCTGCGCGCGCCGCTGCGTCATATTGCCGGTTTTTCTAAAATTCTAATGGACGAATTTGAGGCCTCGCTCGCACCGGAGGCTCGCCACTACCTCAGCCGCATCCTCGACGGGACCCATCGTATGGGGCTTTTGGTGGATGAGCTTTTGAATCTCGCGCGAGTCGGCCGCTATAACCTGCGCCTGCACATCACCGACCTCAACGGCATCATTGAAGAATTGATGCCAATGCTCATCGCAGATTGCAAGGACCGCAGCGTCGAGTGGCGCATTGCTAAACTTCCGCAGTGCGAGTGTGATCCGATCCTAATCAAACAGGTCATGCAAAACTTGCTTTTGAACGCCATCAAGTTCACCCGGACCCGTGAACAGGCAATCATCGAAATCGGAGTGACGCAGCGTGAAAACAAAACCGCCATTTTCGTTCGCGATAACGGGGTTGGTTTCGACATGAAATATGCGGACAAACTCTTTGGCGTTTTCCAGCGACTGCATCGCGCCGAAGACTTCGAAGGCACTGGAGTTGGCTTGGCCACTGTGCAACGCATTGTGCAGCGCCATGGCGGACAAATCTGGGCCGAGTCAGAGCTCGACCGCAGCACAATCTTCACTTTCACTCTAAGCGGCTTAGCCCACGCAAATGCCAGCCAAGCCGAAGCATTTGCCCAAGCCAGCGCATAACCATATTCATCTTTAATAGAGACCTCGCTCCGTTCCCGGATGGTGTTTCATTTTGGTCTCGTGCCTTGATCCTCCGGATTGCGAACTACATTCACATCGCTTGCAAGTGGATAGCCGAAAACGGCATCGACTGCAATCGAGCGTACCGCGACCTTTATCTGCCAACTCGCTATGGCCGAATCTTGAAAATGCCGATATGTCATAAAAGCCAACCCATGAATACTCCTGAAGTGGACATTTTGCTTGTGGATGACAGCCAGGATGATCTCGACCTGGCCCTACACGCCTTGCGCCGCGAGAACTTGGCGAACAAGATCTTTGCGGTACGCGATGGTGAAGAAGCGTTGGATTTTATCTTTTGCCGCAATGCCTTCGCCGAACGCAGTTTTGATAATCCTCCAAGGCTGATTTTATTGGATTGGAAGCTTCCCAAAGTGGATGGAGCGGAAGTGTTAAGTCAGATTAAGGGCGATCCACGCACGCGCACAATCCCGATTGTCATACTGACCTCTTCTCGCGAAGAACGGGACTTGATCAATGGGTACAAGCTGGGGGCGAACAGCTTTATTCAAAAGCCAGTGGACTTTAATCAGTTCCGTGACACCGTGAAGACTCTTGGAATGTATTGGTTGATTGTAAATCAACCTGTTCCTTGTATACAGAACTTGCCAACGCGATGACCGAAACCGTTACCATCCCCACCACGCCTGCCGTGCCTCTTGCATCTGATGTGCCCATCGCAGCTTTGAGCGAAAACATTTCGGATGCACGCTTGGCGCTCAAAATCCTGATGGCCGAGGACAATCTCGCAGATCACGAACTTATTCTGCATGAGCTGCGCCGCGCCGGCTTCGACGTAAGCCACGAATGGGTGCAGACGGCGCAGGACTTCACCATCGCCCTGCGCGAGAGTTGCCCTGACATCGTGCTCGCTGATTACAACCTGGGTCAATGGCGGGGAGTTGAGACGATCGAAATCTTGCGCCGCGAAGGTATGGATGTACCCGTGATCCTGGTTTCCGGTGCGCTGGGTGATGTCAATGCAGTTGAGTGCATCAAACAGGGCGCCACCGATTACGTACTGAAGGACTCCCTCGCCCGTCTCCCGATCGCGATTCGCCGTGCCTTGAATGAAAAGCAAATCGAGCGCGAAAAGCGCCGGGCCCAGGAGGATCTGGCGCGCAAAGTCGAGGAACTGGCCCGCTCTAATCATGACTTGGAGCAATTCGCTTATGTCGCTTCACACGATTTACAGGAACCCTTGCGCATGGTCGCGGCCTATACGCAGCTGCTCGGCGAACAGTACGGCGACAGGCTCGACGACAAAGCGCAACGCTATATTCACTATGCGGTAGATGGCGCCGTTCGCATGCAAACGCTTATCCAAGATTTGTTGGCGTTTTCGCGCTGCGGGCGCAGCGATGTTACCCTCGAAATCTCCGATTGCAACCTCATCCTTGAGCGGGCCCTGGATCGTCTTTGCGCTGCAATTGAAGAAACGCATGCCCATATCACGTGGGACCCTCTGCCGGTTCTGCCCGTCAATCGCTCGCAGTTGGAACATGTTTTTCAAAATCTCATCAGCAATGCTCTCAAATTTCGCGGCAGCGAAGTGCCCGCAATTAACATTTCCGCGGAAGCTCGCACAAATGAGTGGGAGTTCTGCGTACGCGACAACGGAATCGGCATCGCTCCGGAAAATGCGGAAATGATCTTTGCCGTATTCAAGCGTTTGCATACACGCGAGGAATATCCCGGCAACGGCATCGGTCTCTCGATATGTAAAAAAATCGTCGAGAGACACGGAGGTCGAATCTGGGTGGACTCCGGAGCCCAGTCGCCCGGAACCACTTTCCGCTTCACTTTGCCCACATCTCAAAAACGCGACCAGGAGTCCTCATGAAGCCTGCCCGCGAAGTTTTATTGGTGGATGACAATCCCGCCGATCTGGAGCTTACCGCTGAGTTTCTATCGCGCAGCCGCTGCTCCAGCCGCATTCACTCGGTCAACGATGGCGATCAGGCCATCGAATTCCTGCAAGGCAAGGGGAAATTCTCCGCTGCCCGGCGGCCCGATCTCATTGTTCTCGATCTCAATCTGCCGCGCAAACCTGGCCGTGGCGTTCTTGCTGAAATCAAATGCGACCCCTGTTTACGGGAAATTCCGGTCATCATCTTCAGCACTTCGCAGGCCCCAAATGACGTTTACGCCAGCTATCAACTTGGCGCGAACAGCTACGTGCGCAAACCCGGCAATCTTGCGGATTTCGTGGCTACTGTGACGACCATGGGCGACTTTTGGTTCTGCTGCGCCGACCCGCCGCATACCCCCTGCCTTCGGCAACCTCACTTTCCTAGTGAACTGAATAAGGAGAATTCATGAATCAACACTCCACTCATGTCCTGCTCATTGAAGATAATCCCGGCGATGCTGATTTGGTTCGGTTGCGTCTGGTGGAAGCCAATTCCGACCTGAGTGTCTCTTGCGCAAATCGTTTGGCGGATGGATTGGCATCGCTCACCGAGCAACCTCCCTCCGTCGTGCTGCTCGATTTAAACCTTCCCGACAGCCACGGGGCTGAAACTTTCCGTAATGTCCTGAGCAAGGCGCCTGGTGTGCCGGTCGTCGTGCTCTCCGGCCAGGATGATGAAGAGCTCGCTATGAAGGCCGTCCATCAGGGAGTTCAGGACTATCTCGTCAAAGGCGACTTCGACAGCAAACAGTTGGGCCGCGCCATCCGCTACGCAGTGGAGCGCCAGGCTCTGCTCACTTCGCTCGACATGAGCCGCAAACAACAACTCCAGTTCAAAGATGAATTTCTTTCACACGTTTCGCATGAACTGCGGACTCCTCTCACCTGCATCCATCAGTTCGTCACATTGTTACTGGATGGCCTCGCTGGAGAAGTTTCAACCGAGCAGCGCGAACATCTGGGAACTGTTCTGAAGAGCGTCAATCAATTACGAAACATGATAGGAGATTTACTGGAAGCGACGCGTGCCGAGTCGCGCAAACTGCGCATTGAGCGCCGCTGCATTGCAATAGAAGATACCTTGCGTCAGGCAGTTTCCATGCTCCGCGCCACAGCCCGTGAGCGTGGCATTGGTCTGGAAATGGCCGTGGACGCGCGCATTCCACTAGTTCACGCCGACCCGGACCGGTTGCTGCAAGTGCTCATGAACCTCATGGACAATGCCCTGAAATTCACGCCCATGCATGGCTCAGTCATGGTGAAAGCCTATTTGATGGAACCAGACCCGGACGTGGTTTATATCTCAGTTTCAGATACGGGCCGCGGGATCAGCCCAGAAGCTCGTGCATTGGTGTTCGAGCGTCTTTATCAGGACCCCAATGCAACCGATAACAGTCGCAAAGGCCTCGGTCTCGGACTCTATATTGCCCGTGAACTTGTGTCCCTCCATGGTGGTCGCATCTGGGTGGAAAGCCAGGTCGGGCACGGCAGCACTTTTTCTCTCACACTGCCGTTGTTCTCCATGGCCAAAATTCTCTCTCCGCTTCTGGCTGCGCAAAATCAAAATCCGCCCTCCATTACCCTGCTCACGGTCGAAATCACTCCGGTGCCGCACTCCACTCCCGCGAGCTGGCTTGACGCCCGTCAAAAGTGTGCGGAAATCCTACAGCAATGCATTTTTCCTGATAAAGATGTTTTATTACCGACATTGGGCTCGGGCAGTAACAACGAGCGCTTCGTCATCGTTGCATCAGCTGACGACAAAGGCTCCAGCATTCTTTCCAAACGCATTCGCCAGCTTCTGGAATCCGCTCCGGAAATCAGCGCCAGTACGATCTTTAAAATCACGGCCACAGCGTTGCCGATGACAACGGGGGGAAATTTGGAACCACTGGACGCTCTTGTCCAAAAAGTTGCCGCGAGCCTCAACGATCTCGTGATGGCGAACCTGCGTCAGCCCGAGAATCCCTAGACTTTCAGAATCGCAAGCAACTAAATCCAAGAAGACCAAACACCAAAAGGAGGCTTCAAATTATGGACAGACGAAAAATTCTCATCGTGGACGATGACCCCGATTTGCGGCGCGGCTTGAATCTGCGTTTACGTGCCAACCAATACGAAACAGTCTATGCCACCGACGGCTTCACCGCCATGTCCATGGCGCAAAAAGAGCGCCCGGACCTCATAATTCTCGATATCGGCCTGCCTGCTGGGGATGGCTACGTCGTTCTGGAGAGGCTGCAACAGGCCGCGAATTTATCCACCATTCCGGTCATCGTTCTTACGGCGCGTGATCCGCAAAGTAACCGTGAGCGCATATTGAAAGCGGGCGCGGCAGCTTTCTTCCAAAAACCTGCAGACAATGCCGATTTGCTCGACGCCATTCACTCGGCGCTGGGCTCATCATGGCCACGGTCGTCAGCTGCTCCTGCGTAATTTGAAATGGGGTTTGTCGAACCAAAAAAATGGCTCCTCAGGTAGGACTCGAACCTACAACCCTTCGGTTAACAGCCGAATGCTCTGCCATTGAGCTACTGAGGAGTGTGGCGTGAACACGGTTAGACAACCGCATTCGGATTGCATAATCATCATACCATCGGCGGCAGGCCGATGAAAACTTCGGATTTGGTACCGAAGTCATCGGTTTTACGGAAAAGATCGCCGCAAAAATGAGGCCCAGAGTGAAACTTCTGGGCCTCATAATCTAAAGAAAACGCTGATTTTACTATTTTTTAGCGGTTACAGCAGCTTGCTGAACGGGCTGTGCGAGTTCCTGGTCAATCACCTGATGCAGCATGTTGTAATCAAGCGCTCCACTGAAGAAATGTCCATTCACGAAAAAGCTGGGAGTACCAGTTAATCCAAGCTGCACGCCTTCCTGCCGGTCTTGTTGAACAGCGGCTGCCGTTTCTCCAGAATCCAGGCACTTATCGAATTGCGCGCCATCCAAGTTCAAAGTGCGGGCCTGAGCCTTCAATTCGTCCACTTCCAATTCTTTGCTATGGAACACGGTATCGTGCATCTCCCAGAACTTGCCCTGCTTGCCTGCACAGCGTGCTGCTTCCGCAGCCTTTTCCGCGTGACTGTGCATGGGCAGGGGGAAATCTTTATAAGTCACGGCCAATTTGCCGCCATATTCGCTCTCAAGCTTTTTTATATCCGGCGCTACCTTTTGGCAGTACGGACATTCGTAATCGGCGAACTCAACCAACATGACCGGCGCGCTCTTCGATCCAATCGTGTTGGTATTCGCCATTTGGACTTCGGCTGTTGGGGGAGCCAATGCAATGATCACTTTGCTTTGCTCGCGAAGCTTGTTGACGTAGGCCGCACGGATGCGGTCTGTGCGCACCTGACGGATCTTCTCGAGGATCTTGTCGCGCACTGCTTCGTAGGGCTGATCGGTTCCCAGCCCCTCGTAGTAAACCTTCATCTGATCTTCAGTCGGATCTTTTACCTGCGATTTGATATCGCGATCAATCAACTGGGTGACAGTGAGATTTTCGCTCTTGGCTTTTTGCTCCAGCAGCGTTTTCTCCACTAAGTCTTCCAGGGCCTTGCTCTGGGCCTGGTAATAGGTGTAGCGTGCCTGCAGCAGCCTAGAGGATTCCGCACGTTCCAAATCACCGGTGGTCAATTTCACTCCGCCGACTTCCGCCACAACATTCGAATCCATTTGCGCCCAAGCGCTGCTGCCCATGAGGGCCGCCATTGATATACTCATTCCAAACACCAAACTCGCCCTTAACCCACGCATAACCCCTCCCCGTTCTCAAAATGAATTCTTTTATGATTCCGTAAAAAACTCGCCAGACAATCGGCAGATCCGCTGCCTGGCGAGTCGAGTTGT
>JAJPHW010000110.1 GCA_021325035.1 Terriglobia bacterium | reverse complement strand
TCTTCGGATGATGCCATTATCGGCAAGAATCTTGATGGTGTTATCACCAGTTGGAACAAAGGCGCGGAAAAAATATTTGGCTACAGCGCTGCCGAGGCAATAGGGCAACACATTACGCTCATCATTCCACCGGACCGTCTCAACGAGGAAGTGGAAATTATCGACCGCCTTCGCCGCAGCGAGCACGTCGATCATTTTGAAACGGTCCGATTACGTAAGGACGGCACGCCTCTTGATATCTCGCTCACGGTTTCTCCCATAAGGGATTCGTCCGGAAAAGTTGTCGGCGCGTCGAAAGTTGTGCGCGACATCACGGCCAGCAAAAAAGCCGCCGCCGCGCTGCAAGAGCAGCGGGAGCGTTTCGATTTGGTGGCCCAAGCCACCGAGATTGGGCTTTGGTTCTGCGACCTGCCCTTCGACAAGTTGAAATGGGACATCCAAGTGAAGGAACACTTCTGGTTCCCCCCTAAGGCGGAAGTCACGGTTGAGGATTTCTATGCTAGGCTGCATCCCGAAGATCGGGATCGAATTCAGCACGCTATTTCTGCGAGCATTGAACGCAATGCACCCTACGATGTCGAATTCCGCACAGTATCTCCTGAGAATGGTCGGGAGAAATGGATTCACGCCATTGGCCGCGCATTTTACGATCCCACTGGCAAGCCGATCCGTTTTGATGGGCTGACGCTCGATATCACAAAGGTTAAGCGCACCGAAGAAAATTATCGCAAGCTTGTGGAAACGCTCGATGCTGAGGTACGCGCGCGAACACTCGAACTAGAAGAGCGCAATCGTGATGTGTTGCGGCAGGCTGAGCAGGTGCGCGATCTCTCTTGGCGTCTTTTACGAACTCAAGATGATGAACGCCGGCACATTGCGCGCGAGCTGCACGACAGCGCCGGGCAGACCTTGACGGTCTTGGGCATGGAAGTGGCACAACTGTTGCGGAAAGCCGGCACGGCCGCGCCTGAATTCGCGTCTGATCTCGAAAGTACGCAACAAACAGTTCAACAACTACAAAACGAAATTCGGACAGCATCCTATTTATTACATCCTCCTCTGCTGGATGAGACTGGATTAGCGTCGGCCTTGAGCTGGTACGTGCAAGGATTGGCTGAACGTAGCGACTTGGATGTAGAGTTGCACGTTCCAGAGAACCTTGGCCGGTTGCCTCGCGATTTGGAACTGGCAATCTTCCGTCTGGTGCAGGAATGTCTGACCAATGTCCATCGTCACTCCGGCAGCAAGACCGCTTCGATCCGGATTGCGCGTGAAACGAATCTACTCTCCGTGGCTGTGCGGGATGATGGCAAGGGCATGCCGCCTGCCAGGTTGGTAGAGATTCAAACTCAGAACGCTGGCGTGGGAATTGTCGGAATGCGCGAAAGGCTTCGCCAATTCCACGGCAACCTCACAATTGAGTCGGATGCTTCCGGGACATCGGTTCTGGCGACCATCCCCATTCCCGAATGGAGCCCGCGAACCGAAACCAATATGGAATCCTTAAGAACTGCAGTTTAGATTCCTTCCCGAATGTGGTGTATTTCCTCTTTGACGAATTTCCCAGCCTGGGTGGATGGAGACTTTTCTTCGCGTGCGTCTTTTTTAGCTCGTTCTATGTTTCGCGTTCCGGCATAATTTCCTCTGTAATCTGCGTCTCATCGTTTAATCTCGATCTGATTTACAACTTGCTGGACATTTGGGATTTTAGAAGCCAAAGTTTGCGCCTGGGCTCTCTGGTCAGGATGTTTAACACTTCCGGTAAGCGTCAGCACTCCATTTTTTGCCGAAAAACTAATGTTTTGCTTATCGAGCCTTGTCGAAACCAAAGCTGCCTTATAGTTATTTTCGATACCATCGTCCAAATTGGAGGCAATTTTCTTGGCTTCCGACTCGCTCCCCACGGGTTGCACGCTGATTTCGTTTGCGATGGTTTCCCCCGGGGCAGCCGACTGTGCGATTTGACCAGCCCGCGATTTATCCTCATCCGAACGTAGAGTTCCGCCCAAGACCACCGTGCTCTTGGCCGCATCTTCAGATACCGAGACGTCTGTGAGATCGGCTTGCTTTAAAGCGTTTTGAATATTTTCTTTGTAACTCGGCCGATTCTGATTACACCCTATTGCAAAGGCAAGTGCGCACGGAACTAATAACATGCGAATTTTCATATCTCCATCGCTCCTATAAAACAATTATCGCGAGCCAGCGCTTTGATTTCATCCTTGTCGCGAAGGTTGCCCAGAGGATTTGAAATCCCCACGCCACCGACTCTCTTTCGGTTATCCTCTCTCGCTCTCGACCCAACGCGATATCAGGGATGGCGGGTAACTGTTCATTTTTGATCCTGTAAGGGATGAAATTAGCGGTAACGCGAGTGTGAATCTCATTCATCCAACGATACGGAATTCCCGCGGAAAGGATCTAGCCATGAGAAAATTCGGTACGAGAAAATTCATATTGTTAACATTCATTTGTTTCGGGGCCATCACGTTATTTGCGCAGGACTCCGAACACGTCAACGTGGGTGTTTTTGCGGATTACATGCGCCTCAGCGAAGCGACCCCTGCCATCAATTTTGTCGGTGTTGGAGGGCGCGTAGGATTTAACGTCCATCCGAATGTGCAAATCGAGGCCGAGATGTCTTACGACTTCAAACGGAACTTCACGACGACTTTCTCCAATGGAGTTACCACCCAGTTCGTTTCCACGAATGTAAGGCCGATTACCGGTTTATTTGGACCGAAGTTTCAGACTTCGGGCCCATTTCGCGCGTTCGTTACGGGTAAGGTTGGATTCGTAAATTTCGATGTGACGAACAAACAACCAGTCGCAGGATTTACCAGCGGAATCGGAGCAATTACGACTGGGGACACCAAGTTTGCCCTTTACCCCGGTGGAGGTGTGGAGGGTTTTTGGGGGCCATTCGGATTGCGCCTGGAAGTTGGAGACGAAATCTACTTCGATAACGGCGGAAGAAACAATCTGAAAGTCACTGTGGGTCCAGTCTTGCGATTTTAACAGCGCGACGACACATCCTTCGACATTGAAATAAAAGCAATGAAAACGAAGACCCCTTCAAAACGAAAGGGCAAGGCAGTGGGCAAAGCAAAATCTGCCTCCCGGCGATGGGTGGCCGCGGTCATGACTGACTCGACGCACCCTCCGAAGGGCCTGTTTACCCGTAGTGCCGCCACCATCGCCAATAGTCTCTCGTCAAAAAGAGTCTCGCCCAAAGGACCTTCGTCGGGCATGCGTATGCTCAACTATTTCATAAATCGCGCTGGAAAATCATTGACTGCAGAGAGGCGGCGGGTTCTCAAGCACGCCAAAACGCTGCTTTCCAAAAAAATCAAGACAAACAAAATTCGACATTCAGCAAACAAAGCTAACAGTCACAGAAAATCGCGGGCCAGTAGATAGAGCTTAAAAGGACTGCATGAAGAACGAAGCTCCAGTTTCGGAATGAAGGCTCTCGACCTCAAGTGATTGTGATTCAAATTTGATGATTTAACCGGATGGCGCTATCCCTTCGAATTTTATAGCCTTAAAAAAGCTTACTCAGAGGCGAGATCATTTAAGGAGTGCCTAATGCGAATTACAAAATTAGTGGCGGTGGCAATATTATTCGGAAGTTCTTGCATTTACCTGGCCAACGCTCAACAATCGGCGCCCGACAATACCCAGTCCAATTTGTCGGATCAAAAAACACCAGCTCCCACGACCGCCGATCAGCAAAAGAATAACTCGAGCGATGTCGAAACCACCCGTGCAATTCGGCAGGCTCTAATGCATGATAAGAGCCTCTCCACCTATGCCCACAATGTGAAGATCATTACCCAAAATGGCGAAGTCACTTTAAAGGGTCCGGTGAAAACAAGCGAAGAACGCGACGAGATCCAGGCCAAAGCGGAAGGAGTTGCGGGAGCCGGCAAAGTCACAAATCAAATTTCGGTAAAACCGCAGCAATAATTTTTTGCCACTCAAGGCACGGAATTGCGGAAAGCCGTCTAGGAGTTTTCTTCAAGTGCGTGGGAGTCTTGGGATACGACATTCGATTTAACGAAAGGAAAAGGAAGAATAATGATGAAAAACACTGGACTAAAGCAGCTTTACATAGACGAACTCAAAGATGCATTTAACGCCGAAAACCAACTCGTGAAAGCCTTGCCAAAAATGGCGAAAGCCGCATCTTCCACGGAATTACGACAGGGCTTTGAACAGCATCTCGAGCAAACGCGCGAGCATGTGCAGAGAATTGAGCAGATTTTCCAGTCTTTAGACGATAGTCCCAAAGGCAAGAAGTGCAAAGGCATGCAGGGAATCGTCGAGGAAGGCGATGAGGTCAGCACTGAAGATTACGAAGAGTCCGTTATGGATGCGGCGCTGATCAGTGCGGCCCAACGAGTTGAGCATTATGAAATTGCCGCCTACGGCACACTTATCGAATTCGCCAAGCTGCTCGGAGAATCTGAGCATGTCGATCTGCTCGAGCAGACTCTGCAGGAAGAAAAAGAGACCGATCAAAAACTGACAGAGCTGGCGAAAACCATCAATCAGGAAGCGATTAGCGGAAGCGAAGCGGACGAGGAATCGGGTAACAAGGAAGCAAGCAACAAGGTTGGCTCCAAGGCTCCGCTGCGCAAGACTCGTCGCGCCGCGTAGAGGCGGTCCAGCTACGGGAAGTGTACAGACGGAAGCCACCGGAAAGAACTGCAAAATGAAGATGCGCCCTATGCACAGAGGAAACACGAAGAACCGCAAAATCCGCTATGCCGTCGTAGGTCTGGGTCATTTAGCGCAAGTTGCGGTTCTTCCCGGTTTCGCGGGAGCCACCAATTCCGAATTGGTGGCGCTTGTATCCGGAGATTCCCAAAAGGCCCGCAAAGTTGCCCGGCAATATAATATCGACCGAATTTATTCTTACAATCAATATGAAGAATGTTTAGGCGCCGGTATAGACGCCGTTTACATAGTCCTACCGAATCACCTGCATAGTGTATTTACCCTCCGAGCAGCTAGAGCTGGCGTGCACATTCTTTGTGAAAAACCAATGGCGGTCAGCAGCACCGAATGTCGCGAGATGATAAAGGCGGCTCGAGACCACAAATGCAAATTGATGATTGCGTATCGTTTGCATTTCGAACAAGGGAATCTTCAGGCCATAAGAATGGCCCAATCCGGTAAATTCGGCGAAGTTCGATACTTTAGTTCCGATTTTTCTCAGCAAGTGGTCGCCGATAACGTTCGACTTACCCAACCCACCTCCAGAGGTGGAGGGCCTCTCTACGACATGGGTGTTTATTGCATAAATGCCGCCCGGTATCTGTTTCGTGCAGAGCCGGAGGAAGTGATTGGGACCGTCGCCAGTGTAAATAGCCCTAAGTTTGCGAAGACGGACGAGATGGTCAGCGTCGTTATGCGCTTTCCCCGTGAACGAATCGCCACTTTTACCGTGAGCTTTGGGGCAGCTGAAATGGACCGCTATTCGTTGGTAGGCACCAAGGGGGCACTCACTGCGGAGCCTGGATATGAATACGCCGGAGGCATCAACCTCAAAGTGCAAGTCGGTGAGAAGGCGCAAACTCTGAAATTCCCCAAGCGAGACCAATTTGCGGCTGAAATTAGCTACTTTTCTGATTGCATTCTCAAAAATAAAGACCCAGAACCATCAGGCGAAGAAGGTTTGGCTGATATTCGCATCGTCGAGGCAATCTACAAGTCAGTTAGTTCGGGAAAAGTTGTGAACTTGGGAAAGTATGAGAAATCTAAACGACCCAGCATGGCACAGAAAATTACTAAACCACCGCATTCAAAACCGAAAACCATCGATGTGGAATCACCCTCGGGTGAGGCCGCGTGATCGCAATCTGATATAAGAAGGTTATCTTAACTCTTGATATATAGGCAAAAACGGCACTAAAACGCTTAGACGCGAACTGTTGAGCGGCGCCATAGCAACTTACACAACCTCGAACTTAGCAGTTGGATCACACAGCATCACGGCAACTTACAACGGGAGCGTTGATTTTCTCCCGAGCTCAGGTGCGCTAATTCAAGTGGTCAATTGAGGAAGCGTGATTTTCACAGGCTGATGTAGATGTGCCATCATCCGCGCGGAATCGGACAAACCCTCAATTTTAATATAGTGCTGTGCCGCGTTGCTGTATGCGCTAAATCGACTAGCGACAGTACTCGAGCCATGTCGGTATAAGCAGGCGGAAACTTGAGATATCGCAAAGTCAAGTCGCTTTCGCCTTCATGTCGACTTGTCGTCGCTTCGTGTTCGCCTCGGGTGGTCAATCGAAACCGGACTGCCATTTCGGCTCACAGAGAAAATCGACGAGAACGCGAGCGTGTGAAAGCGAGCGATCCAGTTTCTCTGGTCCAGCTTGTTCCGAATTATCTGCAGAATTGCGGCAACAATCGAAGGTTTTTCAGAAAATACAGCAAGGATTATCTGAAGCGCAGACTTGCTGGCGGAGAGGGGGGGATTCGAACCCCCGATACAGGTGTTAGCCCGTATAACGGTTTAGCAAACCGCCGCCTTCAGCCTCTCGGCCACCTCTCCGGCGGGTAGAGGT
>JAJPHW010000219.1 GCA_021325035.1 Terriglobia bacterium | reverse complement strand
CTGACGCCGCTGTATCCGCAAGAGCGGATCAAGCTCGAGACTGTTCGCGAGAACGTAAGCGCCCGCGTGATGGATTTGCTCACGCCGCTCGGCAAAGGCCAGCGCGGTCTTATCGTTTCGCCGCCGCGCGCCGGTAAGACTATGCTGCTGCAGAACGTTGCTAATTCCATAACGACCAACCACCCTGAAGTGGTGTTGATGGTGCTGCTGATTGACGAACGCCCGGAAGAAGTTACGGACATGCAGCGTTCGGTCAAGGGGGAAGTGATTTCTTCGACTTTCGATGAGCCTGCCGCCCGTCACGTGCAAGTCGCAGAAATGGTGATTGAAAAAGCCAAGCGTCTGGTTGAGCACAAACGCGATGTTGTGATTCTGCTCGACTCGATTACGCGCCTGGCGCGCGCTTACAACACGATAGTTCCGCCATCCGGGAAAGTACTCTCCGGCGGCGTGGATTCCAATGCCTTGCAGCGCCCTAAACGCTTCTTCGGGTCCGCCCGCAATATCGAAGAAGGTGGGTCGCTGACAATTATCGCTACGGCATTGATTGATACCGGTTCCCGCATGGACGACGTGATCTTTGAAGAGTTCAAAGGCACCGGCAACTCGGAAATCATTCTCGACCGTAAGCTCGTCGATAAACGCACCTTCCCGGCCATTGACATTCAGCGCTCGGGCACGCGAAAAGAAGAGTTGTTGATCCCAAAAGAAGACCTGACCCGCATTTGGGTTCTGCGCAAGGTGCTCAATCCGCTATCGCCAGTGGAAGCGATGGAACTGCTGATTGACAAACTAAACAAGACCAAATCCAACGGCGAGTTCCTGGCGAACATGAGTTCGCTGTAAAGTTTTGATCGTTTCGAACAGCGGGGCTACAACGCCCCGCTGTTTTTTTGTTTCCTGCTGCAACCGGCTGATCTGGGCCGCATCCATCCGTATAATTTTTACATCCGTTTTTCATTGACGCGAGGTGATCCGTGCCGACTCGATTTTTCATAGCTTTACTGGGATTATTGATGTTATTGCTTCCTGCCTTTGCTACAGCACAACAACCGATTGACGCTCAGCAACCAACGATTCCACCATTCCCAGTGCCTACACGGCAGATGCCGGAAGATGAGAATCGGATACAACTTGAAAAAGAAATGGCGAAGAAGGCAAATCACGCCCGCCAGGATGAGCTCAAACGCGATACCGATCAGCTATTGAAGCTGGCTACCGAATTGAAACAGTCTGTGGACAAATCGGATGAGAACATGCTTTCCCTTGATGTTGTTCGAAAAGCTGAAGAAATCGAAAAGCTTGCCCATAGCGTCAAAGAAAAAATGCGGGGAAATTAAGACTTGTCTACGAATCATAGCGATAATTGGCTCATAAAGCTCAATGAAGAGATCGTTTCCTGCACGCGTTGTCCGCGCTTGGTGGAGTATCGCGAAAAGATCGCACGAGAAAAGCGGAGAGCCTATCGTGATTGCGATTATTGGGGTAAGCCGGTACCGGGATTTGGTGATCCGAAAGCGCGTATCTTAATTCTTGGGCTTGCGCCGGGTGCGCACGGCTCTAACCGTACTGGGAGGCCGTTTACAGGCGATGCATCGGGAAATTTCATGTATCCGGTACTCTATGAAACTGGATTTGCCAATCAACCCACTGCGATAAGCCGTGAGGATGGTCTAAAACTCAAAGACATTTACATTACTGCGGCTGCACGTTGCGCGCCGCCTGATAACAAGCCGCTGCCCGAGGAATTGGCCAACTGCGCTGAATATCTGGATCGTGAAATTTCTGGATTGCAGCACGTGAAAGTCGTTGTAGCCCTCGGCAAAATCGGATTCGAGGCGTATTTGAATCGTTTAAAGCGCAATGGGCAGATTACAAACAAAGCAGCTTACGTTTTTGAACATGGTGCGAAATATGCGATGCCGGATGGGAAAATCCTACTGGCTTCCTACCATCCATCAAACCAAAATACTCAAACCGGAAAGCTAACCCGCGCAATGTTTCTGCAAATATTCAAGTTAGCTGCTCAACTTGCCGATAAGTGAGATGGCGGTTCGCCGGCGCTGGATTGCTTATATCCTTCTGTCGCACCCGGGTGTAAATAGAAGGGCACAATCTGGGGCGAGGCCGCCCTCAACTTGTAACTAAAAGCCTACGAATACGGGCTCAGGAACAAGATGAATTCCCCAGCGATCGTGCACTCCTTGCTGGATTCGATCTTTAAAGGCCAATACTTCCCGAGCGGTCGCGTTACCGCGATTTACAATAGCCAACGTATGCTTACTGGAGATGCCGACGCGTCCGTCTGAAAAACCCTTGTGAAAGCCAGAGTGTTCGACCAGCCACGCGGCTGAGACTTTTCGTTGAGAGTCCTGGGCAGGATAGCTCGGTACTTCCAGATTTTCTTGGGCAGCCCGCTTTTTAAGATCAGAATATTGCGATTCAGTCAGAATGGGATTCTTGAAGAACGATCCAGCGCTGCGGCAATCATCATCGCCGTCCACGATCAACATGGCTTTACTCCGGCGAATCTTGCGGACTGCATCACGAGTTTCCGCAAGCGTAGGAGGGTTAGGCGATCCGGCGAAGTATTTCTTTAGATCGGCATAAGTGATATGCGCTTCTCCGCCATGAAGCAGTTTGTAGGAAACTTGCAAAACGATGTAGCGCCCCTTGGCCGACGTATTAAAAATACTGGCGCGATAAGCGAATCCACATTCATCTTTGCTGAGTTCATCCTCCTCCAGAGTTTTGAGGTCGAACACTCTTACGGATTCGATTGTGTCGGCAACTTCCTGCCCGTATGCGCCGACGTTTTGCACGGGAGTCCCGCCTACAGTTCCCGGAATCCCACTGAGACATTCGATACCGGAACAATCATGAGCAACTGTAGCCGCGACAAAAGGGTCCCAGTCCTCGCCGGCTCCAACGTCAAATGTGGCTTCGTGATTGTGCCCGTGCCGGTGATTGATGCCCATTATGCCAATCTTTAAAACGAGACCTGGCCAGCCGGCGTCGGCCACTACAAGATTGCTTCCGCCGCCCAATACGAAAAGCTGCAAGTTGTGATCGCGAGCATAGAGAACGGCGTCACGCACTTCCGCGATACTATGAGCCTCGACGAAATAACGTGCTGGACCACCCACCCGCAAAGTAGTCAAAGGCGCGAGTGGAATATTTTCCTGGATTTGCATTGCCTTAGCTATCAACTATATACGAGAGAAACCCGCGCCGATATTGGGTTTTAGGTGACCTTCGTGATACGGATGAGGAGCCGTTCTTCTGTTAACCTAGAAATATCTTAAGTTCGAGGAGACGCAATGTATCCGGAGATTATGGTTTTGCCGATGCGCGAGGAGTTGACGCGTTTGGGAGTTGAGGAACTACGCACGCCACACGATGTGGATCAGGCGATTCAGAATTCCAAAGGCACGGCGATTGTCGTAGTCAATTCGATCTGTGGATGCGCCGCGGGCCGTATGCGGCCGGCCGTTCGCGCCGCTTTGCAAAACGCGGCGAAGCCCGAGAAGTTGTTTTCAGTGTTCGCAGGACAAGATAAAGAAGCTACCGATCGCGCCCGCAGTTATTTCACTGGATATCCGCCCTCTTCTCCTTCGATCGCAATTTTGCGCGACGGTAAGCTGGTTCACATGATGCAACGCAGCGATATAGAGCACCGTGAAGCAGCAGACATTGCATTTGAACTGAAGAAAGCGTTTGATAAATTCTGCGCACCTGTTCCCGCCGCGCAATAAGAAATTCTTTAGAAATGCCGTCGTAAATCGGCGAAGCGATCGACCACGAGCAATTGTTGTGGAGGCTGCGCTTCGCCGACTTCTTCATGCTCCAAAATCCAGGTATTACCATGAGGCACAAACACGGCATTCAATCCTGCGGCTAGAGCGGGATTGATGTCTGACTTGGGACTATTGCCGATCATCCAGGTGACTTCTGGATTCAAGCTGTGCTTTTCAATGATGTATTCGTATGACGTTTGGTTCTTCTCGGCCACGATTTCAATCCTAGAAAAATAATGCTTAAGCCCGGAATGTTCTAGTTTTCTGGACTGCTCTTTCACGGCGCCCTTGGTCATGAGCATGACGTCGTGCGACGACGCCAAGTAATGCAGGGTTTCAGGAACATCCGGAAGAGACTCGATCGGTTGTTCCGCAATGGCATGTGCAAAGCCTTGTATGGTTTCATGCAAGGCGGGAGTCAATGGCTCGACCGCAAGCCGTTCAAATGTTTGTACCAGCGCATGGGAGAAGCTGTGCAAGCCGTATCCGTGGCTGACAATGCATTCACGTTCCACCTGGTTCAAGACTTCGCGAACTTGTTCAGTGGAATAAGTCTGATGATTCAAAAATGAAATGAAACTGGCAATCGCCCGCTCAAAATAGATATTGTTTTCCCAGAGCGTATCGTCTGCATCAATCAGCAGGACCTGGGAATTTTTTGCTCGCGGCATGGATCCATCATACGAGGAAGACAAGGGCATTTCACATCTTTGCGCATGGTGTCTGTTAAAATCCACTGGATGAAGCACTTAGGCTTACGCATTTCTCTTTTTTTAATTCTACTTTTCGCCATCTCAATTTCCGCACAGACGGGCAAATCTACAACTACTTCTGGAGCGGCAATCACAGCATCCATGCATGTTGCGCCCGACATTGATCAGAGACTGCCAAAATTCCGCAGAGTTGACATGCCCTTCCGTGCGGATGCTTATACGCCGCGTGAACGCAAAATGGTGAGCAAACTGGTGGATGCGTGCCAACATCTGGAAGAAATCTATTGGCGGCAAATGGATCCCGACGGGCTTACGCTTTATCAAACTTTGCTTTCGAGTAAGAACCCACAGGATGAAGCGGTGCGACGCTACATATGGATCAATGCATCTCGCTTCGATCTGTTGGATGGGGACAAGCCATTTGTAGGAACCGACCCCATGCCGCCGGGGAGAGGTTTTTATCCCGTAGGGCTGGCACGGGAACAGATCGAAGCTTTCGTCAAAGATCATCCAGAGAAAAAAGACGAAATTTACAGTTCGACGACGGTTGTGCGCAAAGATGGCGACCAGATTGACGCGTTGCCTTACCACGTTGCTTATCGATCTTTTCTTGAACCGGCGGCGAAAGACCTGCGCGAAGCTGCCAATCTGAGCGATGATGCTGCATTTGCCAAATATTTGCGGCTGCGTGCCGACGCGTTGTTAAACGACGATTACTTTGCCAGCGACTTGGCGTGGCTGGACTTGAAAGATCCGAAATTCGATCTAATTTTTGCACCCTACGAAACCTACGATGACGACTTGCTCGGGGTGAAGGCTACGTATGGCACAGCGGTGTTGATTAGAAATGACGAGCAAAGCAAAAAGCTTGCCCTATTTCAAAAGTACGTGGCTGAAATCCAGGATTCATTGCCGCTTGACGCGGAAGACCGGCCTTCCAAGCATGGGCTGGAAACGCCCATGGAGGTGGCAGATGCGCCCTTCCGCTCGGGCGATCTTACCCACGGTTATCAGGCTGTAGCCGACAATTTGCCGAATGATCCACGTGTGCACGAGCAGAAGGGAAGCAAGAAACTCTTTTTTAAGAACTTCATGGATGCGCGCGTGAGCTACATCATCTTGCCGGTTGCGCACCATGTGATGCGTCCCGACCAGGCGGCGAAAGTGACGGGCGAGGGATATCTTCAGAGCACGATCATGCATGAAATTTGTCACGGTTTGGGGCCGGCGTTTTCACGAACTGGCATGGGGAAGGTAAGCATCCGAGAGGCAATCGGGCCTGCTTATAGTGGATTGGAAGAAGCGAAAGCCGATGTGGTTGGCATGTATTCGTTGAAGTGGCTGATTGATCACCAAATACTGCCGAAAGAAAAGCTTGAGGAATATTATGCGTCGTATGTCGGTGGAATTTTCCGTACAGTCCGCTTTGGCGCTGCGGAAGCACACGGTCAGGCCGAGATGATGGAGTTCAACTACCTTCTGGAGAATGGCGCCATCAGCCGCGAAAAATCCGGGCGGTATGCGATTGACTACACAAAGATGCCGACTGCAATCGCCAGTCTCGCAAAAATATTACTGGATATCGAAGCCACTGGGGACCGTTCACGAGCGGAAGCATGGTTCAAGAAATACGACGTAATGCCGGATGAATTAGTCGCGACGCTGAAATTAGCATCGCAGGTTCCCGTGGATATTGATCCTGTATTTTCGTTCCACGAAACGCTGAAATAAATGCACCTACGCTACAAATTCCACATTTACTCTTTGCGGGATAATTCCAGCGTTATGCCCCATTTCTAAAAGACGGCGTACAGCTTCGCGTCCGTCTGAGCCATAATCCAAAGTCCGCTCATTCACGTACATTCCAACGAATTTGTCGGCCAACTGGGGGTCAAGATCCCGGGCAAATTGCATGGCGTAAGCCAGAGCCTCTTCACGATGATCCAGAGCATATTGAATGCTGTCCCGCAAAGCGGTGGCAACGCTCGCAATCACGGCAGGACCTAGGCTCCGGCGGATTGCATTTCCTCCCAGCGGAAGCGGCAATCCGGTTACGGAATGCCACCAGCGGCCAAGGTCAACAATGCGATGTAATCCCGACTTCGAGTAAGTCAGCTGGCCTTCATGGATGATCAGTCCAGCTTCATATTTTCCTTCGAGCACCTGCGGAATAATTTGGTCGAACGGAACGACTTCGGTTTCGACGCCGGGTGCAAACAATTTCAAAGCGAGATATGCCGTGGTCAGCGTTCCCGGCACGGCGATTTTTTTCAGTTTGATCTCGTCCGTCGAAAAAGCCCGAGTTGCCACAATCATCGGGCCGTAGCCGTCACCGACGCTGCCGCCGCTCGGCAGCAAGGCGTATGTCTTTTGAATGTAAGGATAGGCATGGAATGAAATCGCGGTGACATCGTAAAGCCCATCCCCTTCCATCGCATTCTGGTTCAAGGTCTGGATGTCGCAAAGAGTATGCGTAAACCGCAGGCCGGGCACGCGAACTTTGTTCGTGGCCAGGCCATAAAACATAAAAGCATCGTCGGAATCGGGGCTGTGCGCCACGGTAATTTCGCGGGAGATTTCAGAGACACTGCTAGACATAAAAATCCTTATGTTTTTCTTGTGAGTTTCTTATTGCTGCGAGCGAACCTTGCGCCAGCCGGAGGCGATTGCAGATGCCCCCATGATCTTGATGACTTCAGCGAACACGAACCAGTAGAGGCCAAAGCGAAGGGCTTGTGCAAATGAATGAGTTAGCACGGCTAGCCATGCGATTCCACCAGAGAACAACACAATTTCGCCAAGCAGACCGGCAACGGCTGCTTTTGCAAAATTTAGCGTGCGACGTTCGGCAATCCAGCCCGTAACAAAGGCGACAAACGGATAAGCCAACAAGAATCCACCAGTAGGGCCAAATAGCTGCGTGATGCCGCCAAGTCCAGCAGGATTAAAAACGGGAAGGCCGGAAGCTCCTTCTATCAAATAAAGCGCCATGGCTGCAAAACCGCGACGGCTCCCAAGGCTTAACCCGACTAGCAGCACACCAAAATTTTGAAGCGTCAAAGGCACGGGCGTAAAGGGAAGAGGCAGTGTGATGCGAGCGCAGATCGCCACAAACAAGCTTGCGCCGGTCACAATCGCAGCCTGACGAATCCACTCCGATGTACGGTAATTGCTGAGGGTCTGTGTTGCGGCCTTCGCCATAGTTCTCATCTCCGAACCGCTTTAAACCGATTAAGTTTCTTCTTCCGGACTGTTTTTGCTGTCATCCGGTTTGTTCGGGCTGACGGCAACTTTCATATGCCGCCGTATCCGAACATATGCCGAAATACTGGCCCATAGTACAGCTCCTGCACTGAGCGCCAGAACCAGAAACCACCAAATCATCCGCACGATTACTTAGAATACCAAATTCAGGAGGTTCAAACTCCGACCGAGAAGGGTTTCGTATGTGTTTCCACGCTGAGCGACAGCCCGGAAAACCGCCCTTGCAGCAGGGACATTAATCCCGTGTACCAATACCCGACGACAAACAAAACGAGAAACGGAACCGTCAAAAAGTTCTCATTATCGATCGCGTAGTAAACCGTAAGCGCGAAGTAAGTCCCGATAAGCAATTCAAGCCATGGCACCCAGCCGAGGCGTTTGCGATAGTTCTTGGCTCGTACTTTGTCTTTTTTGGACTCCACACGGTACTTCGGCGTGCGGGCGAAGGCCGTTTTCTTGCCGACCAGCGCTTCAAGCACTGCTCGAGTATTGGTAACAGTCAAACCGATCCCCAACGCCATCAAAAATGGCAAATAGATAAAAGTTCGCAACCAGCTGCGGGGAAACAATTCTTTCTGCGATACCAGATAAAAGCTGGAAATGGAAAATGTAGATGCGAGAAATAGCGGAATGTCTATGTAGAGCATCTGAAACCATCCCTGATAGAAGCGGATGATCATGGCTGGCAACAACAATACCGACAACACGCACATGAGGGGATAGCTGAGATTTGCCGTCAGATGAAACCATGCTTCCAGTTTTACGTGGAAGGGCTGGTCGCTTTTCATCACACGGGGCAAAACTTTTTTTCCAGTTTGAATCAGTCCTTTAGCCCAACGCGCCTGCTGCGTCTTGAATGCCGTCATTTCCACGGGGAGCTCAGCCGGGCACTCGACGTCCTGCAAATAGATGAACTTCCAGCCTTTGAGTTGAGCGCGATAAGAGAGATCGGTATCTTCCGTCAGCGTATCGTGCTGCCATCCGCCTGCTTCGTCAATCGCAGTACGCCTCCAAACTCCGGCGGTGCCATTGAAGTTGAAGAACACCCCGCTGAGGGCACGGCCCGAATGTTCCAGCACAAAATGGCCATCTAGCAGTATCGCTTCGACTTCGGTTAGAAATGAATAATTACGATTGATGTGCGTCCAGCGCGTTTGCACCATGCCAATTTTCGGATCATGCAAGTGATGGATCGTTTTGAGCAGAAAGTCCGGCGGAGGGGTAAAGTCCGCATCGAAAATCGCGACAAATTCTCCCTTGGCGGTCTTTAATCCATTTGCCAGCGCCCCCGCCTTAAATCCCTCGCGATTGGTCCGATGGTGGTAGGTAATTGGAAAGCCGAGAGCCGCGTAGTGCTCGACCAGGCCGCTGGCAACTGCGATCGTTTCATCGGTCGAATCGTCGAGAACCTGCACGTCAAGTTTGTCGAGCGGGTAGTCGAGCTGCGAAATGGCATCCAGTAGCCGTTCGATGACAAATTGCTCGTTGAAAATGGGCAGCTGGACTGTGACCCGTGGTA
Source organism: Terriglobia bacterium (assembly GCA_021325035.1). Taxonomy (GTDB): domain Bacteria; phylum Acidobacteriota; class Terriglobia; order Terriglobales; family Acidobacteriaceae; genus JAJPHW01. Next base: position 7,147 of record JAJPHW010000219.1, on the reverse strand, counting down.
GTTCTTCAAACCGGCTGGCTCGCTCGGTCGTGCGATTTTTTCGATGCTTGTAGTAGAGATAAACCAGCACATAGCGGTGAGCGCCGTAGGCTGCAAGCAAGATCAAAACGATGAAATAGGGGATGAGCAACGCAATATCGAACGCATTGGCCTGATAAATCCCTTTGAATGTTGTATCGAGAAAATGCTGGCGAATATAGTGGCTTACTCCATGAGGAGCGAGTCCTACCGCCAGAAATTGATAGAGGATCAACATTGAATTCGTCGGAGTGACACAAACCTTGGGCTAGTTTAAGAAATATGTCCTATAGAGCGAATCGCGCTGTACTGGTCTGAATCCGGCGTCGCGAATAATACTGCGGAGTTGTTCTTCCGTGGTGCAATTGGTCACGCCCGCCGCGCGAACGACGTTTTCTTCGAGCATCACAGACCCAACATCATTGCCGCCAAAGCGCAGACCCATCTGGCAGACTTTAAGCCCTTGCGTAACCCAACTCGACTGCACGTTCAGAAAGTTTGATAGGTAGATTCTAGAAATCGCCAGCGTCTTTAAATATTCAACGGCCGTAGCTTCATCCCACTTACGTCCGCCGAGCGCAGTGTTTGCAGGCTGAAAACTCCACGGAATGAAAGACGTGAAGCCGCCAGTCTCTTCCTGCAACTCGTACAAACGCTGGAAGTGGTTGACGCGGTGCTCGTAGCTTTCCCCAACACCGAACATCATGGTGCCGGTGGTTCGCATACCGAGTTGATGCGCGGTGCGATGCACATTGAGCCAATCGTCGGTCAGGCATTTCAGCCGGGCAATTCGGTGCCGAACTTCATCGTCGAGAATTTCTGCTCCACCACCGGGAATAGAATCCAGTCCAGCATCCCGCAGACGGATGATGGTATCGCGAATACTGAGATCGCTATACTCTGCGATGGCAATAATTTCTGAAGCTGAATAGCAGTGCAAATGAATTTGCGGAAATCGTTGCCGGATGCCGCTTAGCATCCGTTCATGCCAGTCAATTTTTAAATCCGGATGCAAACCGCCTTGCATCAGCACTCCGGTGCCGCCGTTATCTACCGTCTCCTGAATTTTGTCGTAGATAGTCTCAAGCTCAAGGATATAGCCTTCTTTTGCCTGTGGTCCTTTGAGCGGGCGGTAGAAGGCGCAAAACGTGCAATACTCAGTGCAAAAATTCGTGTAATTGATGTTCCTATCAATAATGTAGCTGGCAATGCCATCAGGATGGAGTTTTCTACGAATGGCATCCGCTTCCATGCCGATTCCTATCAAATCGTCTGATTGGAACAAATCAAGCGCTTGTTGTTTTGTTAGGGACATGTTTACTACCCAATTCTAACGGACGAGAGAGGCTTACTCCAAGTGGCCCGCTGATGGCCTATCGCTTCCTATATCGAAGATACTGAACGATCGTCAGAATTGTCCCTATAACTGCCAACCCGACCAGAATAGCTATCGCGGGTTTGTAATAGTGGGAGAAGAAACGCAGGATGTGCCGGCCGTAATGAAATCCCAAATAAGCGGCGATGGTGTATCGAATTCCCCGCCCAAGCGTCAAAGCTGCCAGGAACTTCTTGCTGGAATACTGCATGGCGCCTGCCGCCAATAGAAACGGAAGAAATGGGAATGGAGGAGGCATGATTGCCGGGATGGTCACTGCGGCGAATCCCCAGCGTTCGAATGCCGCGCATACCTGCGTGGCTCTGCGTTCTGAAAGCTTCCGTTCCATGGTCTGTTTGCCGCCTTTGCGGGCCAAACGAAACGTAATATAGCCCCCGATAACTGCGCCCAGTGTCGCCATTAGGGCATAGTAGGGCCACGGTTCGTGATGGCGTGCGGCCAACCAGATGGTCAGGACGTCCATGCTCCCGGTCAGAGGAATCAGCGAATTGTCCGCTATCCCTAATGGAATCAGGCCTATTCCGCCAAGGCTGCGGAGTCGTCGCCAGATCGGAATCGCGAATAAAGGAGATAAATGCGGTAGCATTCGGTCTGAAGAGTTTACAAGGTGGCAAGAGGTTGCACTAAACAATTGCGGCATTTATAGCATGGAGGAAGTGCATCTCTGGCGCTTTGGACAGCGCTCCACACTCCTGGGCATATTGGTAAAAGAGTCGCAAGCCTTCCATACATGTCGCATCGAGATCGTAGTAAATGTTGTCTGTGAGGTAGCTGCGTATGTCATTTTCACTAAGCGATAAGCGTGGCGACCACTCGCGCACAATTTGATCGATGTTCGCGGCGGCCAGTCCGTGATTGCGGGATTGCTGAAATACAGCCGCTAAATCCAGCGAGGGCGCTGCCTGCAATAAAGCATCGCGCCTTATCGCCCAGAACGCGAAAACAAAGGGCTTGCCCGTGAGCCTTATCCATTCTTCCGCTAAATCCCAGGTGCGATAGCGCGAGCGATCTATCTTCAGCGCCGGGTCGCCAATTAGGAGAGCGGCATCATGCGTAGCCAGCATTTCATCGAGATCAGGTTTCATCGCATGAAAGTCTGGGCTGGCGCTCCACCACTTGGCAAACAGCACTTTGGTTAGCGCGACTGATGTTAACGAAGAGGTATCCAGCGCTACAGACCGGATTTGCTCAAGAGGAACCTTGCTTACCAGCAAAATCGAACGCACCGCGTGGCGGGCCGCAATGGCCACACCCGGGAGTATGACGAGATCCGGGACGCTGCAATAAGCTGCCGCCGGAATAATGCCAATGTCAGCAATACCCTCTTTCAAAGCCTTGGCGCACAAAGATGGCAAAGTGTAGGAAATGTCGAAGTCTTTTCCCGCGTCACTATGTTCAAAATCCCACATGAGGGGAGCTGTATTGAGGTAAGAAATGGCGGAAATGCGAAGGCGGCTCATGCGATCCACATAAATTTTAGCAAAGTTGTGTCATCTGACCTTGACAGCCATTTTCCGGGGTGTTTACAGTCCGGCCAGCATCAGGAGGTCGCTATGGCGCAGTTTGCTGCAAAAAAGGTTGCACCAAAGACAAGTCTGGAGTTGAAACTGAAACCGGGTGATGATCCATTGATTCTTCAATGGCTCGCACTGTCGCTTACGCCTGGACTTGGACCAACCCGCGCCCGAAAATTGGTCGAATTCATGGGCGGCCTGCAAGCGGTTTTCCAGGCCACATTGACTGATCTGGAAGCAACCGGGCTTCAGGCAGTTTCGGCGCAGTCTCTGGGCACGGGCCGTTCTATAGAAATGGCGCATGAAGAACTTGCGCGTGTTGCGTCAGAGGGAGTTGCAATTGTCACGGCGGATCACGCGACTTACCCTGCTCAACTCAAGCAAATCTATGATCCGCCTATTGTGCTTTATGTACGCGGGGATGTCAGTATTGTGTCGCAGCCGGGAATTGCCGTTGTCGGCACGCGGCATCCCACGCCTTACGGCGCCGGTATGGCGGAGCGTCTGGCGTGTGATCTCGCCGCACGCGGCCTTGTCATCATCAGCGGACTGGCACGCGGCGTGGACTCCGCCGGTCATCGTGGAGCCTTGAGCGCGAAAGGAAAAACAATCGGCGTGCTTGGCACTGGTGTGGACGAAATCTATCCCAAAGAAAATTCTCGCTTGGCTGATCAGATTATTGCCCAGGGCGGTGCGCTGGTCTCGGAATTTCCCATGGCGACGTTTCCGGCTCCACAAAATTTCCCCATCCGCAACCGCATTATCAGTGGGATGTCACTCGGTGTTCTCATCGTTGAAGCCGCCGAATACAGCGGCACCCGGATCACTTCCCGCTGTGCTCTTGAGCAGGGTCGCGAGGTTTTTGCTGTCCCCGGTAACGTCACCAACAAGAATTCCTGGGGGCCGAATACTCTCATCAAGCAGGGCGCAAAGCTGGTGGCCACCTGGGAGGATATATGGGAGGAACTGCCATCGAATGTGCAACATACGTTGATGCCTGTCGGGGCGAATGAATCCAAATCAGGAGGGAGCGCATCTTTATTTAACGAAACCGAACTTCCGCCCCACGAAAAGAAAATATTCGCGCTGCTCAAAGCCGATGAGGCCATGCACATTGACGAACTCGTGGAGCAGTTGGAGCCGGAGCTCTCATCGTCAGAAATTTTCGTAGCGCTTTTTGAGCTGGAATTAGCCGGTAAAGTGAAGCAATTGCCGGGCAAAAATTTCGTCAAATGCTTCTAGGAATTCATCGCATCCGGCAACGAAGCTTTTTGCAAACTTGTTGATTGCAATGGATTCGTGCTAGTTTCGGGGAATCCAACTTAAGAACTGAGGAAACATTGTCCAAAGGTTTAGTCATCGTCGAATCGCCTGCCAAGGCGAAGACCATACAGAAATATCTGGGTAAAGGCTTCACCGTCGAAGCCTCGCTCGGCCACGTCAAAGATCTGCCCAAGAGCACGCTCGGCGTGGACATCGAGAACGACTTCGGCACGGATTACGTCGTCATTCCCGGCAAGGAGAAAGTCCTTGCGAAGCTGAAGAAGCTGGCCTTGTCTGCCGACCACATCTATCTTGCGCCTGACCCGGACCGCGAAGGCGAAGCCATCGCTGCCCATCTTGCCGAAGAATTGGGCGACGGCAACGGCAGCAAGTCAAAGAAGAAGAAGGCAAAAAAAGAAGAGCCGGGCGAAGAAAGAATTCGTCGCGTCACTTTCAACGAAATTACCAAGAAGGCGGTTCAGGAGGCTTTCGAACACCCGCGAGATATCGATCGCGATTTGGTGGATGCTCAGCAGGCGCGCCGTGTCCTCGACCGCATCGTGGGCTATCAAGTCTCGCCGCTTCTTTGGGACAAAGTTCGCCGTGGTCTATCCGCCGGCCGCGTTCAGACCGTCGCTCTTCGTTTAATCGTCGAGCGTGAGCGCGAAATCAAAGCCTTCGAGAAGAAAGAATATTGGACGATCGATGCCCATCTCGCCGGTCCTAAGCCTCCGGCATTCGACGCGCGATTTGTCGGCAAAGGCGAAGAAAAAGTCGAAGTCAACAACGGCGAGGACGCTGAGAAAATCCGCGTCGCCCTTGAAAAGGCCGATTGGCTCGTCCGCAGCGTCGACAAGAAAGAACGCCGCCGCAACGCGACTCCGCCCTTCACCACCAGTAAATTGCAGCAGGATTCCTCCCGCAAGCTCCGCTTCAGCGTCAAGCGCACGATGATGATTGCCCAGCGCCTCTATGAAGGCGTCGAACTTGGCGAAGAAGGTTTGGTCGGCCTCATCACTTATATGCGTACCGACTCGACGCGCGTCTCGAACGATGCGCTGGCAGAAGTTCGCGAATACATCAAGTCGAATTACGGCGACGTCTATCTGCCGCCCTCGCCCAATACTTATAAAGAGAAAAAAGAAGCCCAGGCGGCGCACGAAGCCATCCGCCCAACCTCGGCGATGCGCCATCCCGACGAGATCAAGCAATATCTGAAGGAAGACGAATACAAGGTCTATAAGCTCATCTGGCAGCGCTTTGTCGCTTCGCAGATCATGCCCGCGGTCTTCGACCAAACCACCGTTGATATCGACGCGAAGAGTGGCGCCGATACCTTCTGGTTCCGCGTAACCGGCTCCGTTCTCAAGTTCGACGGCTTCCTCAAAGTCTATGAAGAGTCCAAGGAAGGCAAGGACGAAGACGACGAAGAGCTGAAGCACAAGCTTCCGCCGCTCGAAGCGGGCCAGAAATTAACCCTGCGCGAGCTCAAGCCGGAACAGCACTTCACCGAGCCGCCTCCGCGCTACAACGAAGCCTCTCTGGTCAAAGAACTCGAAGAACGCGGAATCGGCCGCCCGTCAACCTATTCGGCGATTCTCAGCACCATTCAAGAACGCCAGTACGTGCAGAAAATCGGCGGCAAGTTTTCGCCCACGGAAATCGGACTCGTCGTCACCGACCTCCTTGTCGAGAATTTCCGCGACATTTTCGACATCGCATACACCGCCAAGCTCGAAGAACAACTCGACGAAGTGGAAGAAGGCAAAGAAAAGTGGACGGACGCGCTCGACGACTTCTACAAAAAATTCGCCAAGGATCTCAAATATGCCGAAAAGCATATGGAGAACATCAAGCGGATGGAGAAGCCGACCGACGAAAAATGTGAGCGCTGCGGCTCTCCTCTCGTCATCAAATGGGGCAAGCACGGCTCGTTCTATGCCTGCAGCTCTTACGACAAAGAAAATCCTGAGAGCTGCACCTTTACCAAAGAAAATCCCATCAATCTGCCGGATCTTGATTCCGCCGATATCCAGGAGACTACGCAGGAAGAATATTGCGAAAACTGTGGCCGTGTGATGGTCCTCAAACGCGGGCGCTTCGGCCAATTCATGGCCTGCACCGGCTATCCCGATTGCAAAACCACGCGCCGCCTGGATCAGGGCAAGAGAGTTCCCGATATTCCGCTCGACGAGCCTTGCCCGAAATGCGGGCGCAATCTCATGATTCGCCACGGCCGCTTCGGCGAATTTACCGCTTGCTCCGGCTATCCCGAGTGCAAATACGTCAAGCAGAACTTCATCGGTGTGAAATGTCCCGACTGCGGCGACGGCGATCTCGTCGAGAAAAAGGCACGCAAGGGCAACACCTTCTACGGATGCAGCAATTATCCGAAATGCAAGTTCACCGCAGCCAATAAACCGATCGACGAGAAGTGTCCGAGTTGTGGCAGCGCTTTCTTAGTCGAAAAGAATTTAAAATCAGGCCCGGTCATCGCTTGCCCCAACAAAGAATGCGAATACGAACGGCCTGCGCCGGTGGAAGCCGTTGCTGCAACCTAATTTCGAACCGAAATTTAGCGCAATCTAAAAATCGTACCGAGAAACGCCATGCCCAAGAAACCGACTGCCGATGATGCCCGACTGATTCTTAAACTTTACGACCTCCGTCGCGAAGCTGAAATACGCAAGGCCCGTAGCTGGATCGGCGGCCAGTTCTGGCCCGACACTATCGACGATTACAACAAGATTGCCTCTAATTTCAGCGCGCAAGAGAATGCATGGCTTCGTCAGGTGATGGGCTATTGGGAACTTTCGGCATCGCTCGTCAATCATGGCGCTCTGAATGCCGATCTCTTTCTCGAACCGTCATTCTCAGCGGAGATGTTTCTGATTTACAGCAAAATGAAGCCTTTTCTCAAGGAGCTTCGTGAAAAGTCCAGCCCGACGTTCTTATT
>JAJPHW010000088.1 GCA_021325035.1 Terriglobia bacterium | reverse complement strand
CGCCACTTGGTGAAGAAATTTTTGATCTTCTGCGTGACCGCTTGCTGGCGTGACGTGACGTCAAGGAACAGAATCAGATCCATCCGCGACTCGGAAATCAGCTTCCACGTCTTCGACGGCGTAGCCGCATCTTTTCCCGTGAGCCTCTTGGCCAGCGCTTTGGCATCATCTTCGAGATTCTGCCAGTTCTCCACCAGGTCTTTTCGTGGAATCGCCTTACGCAGCGAGGCAATCTCTTTGTCCGGCAACTTCGCCGTCAAAAAGTACATGGCCGCTGCTGACGCATCTGAGGGATAGCCCAATTCGTTCATCAGTTGCCGCGTCTTCTTCAGTTCAGTCAATGCAGCCGTATCCACTTTCGCCAAAGTCCAATGCGCGTGCAGAATTTTCAGCCAACCTTCTTTTTCCAGCGCCTTCACGACCGTGAGTGGATCGTCTTCATACGCCAACTGCGCCGCTTCATATCCCGCCGCATGATGAGAAATGTGCTCGATGTAGTTGTTTTCTACGGCGGAGTTATAGCGCGCCTGCGTTTTCTCCTCCATCGGCCACTGGAAACGCGCAGAGAACCGGGTTGCTCGTATCAATCGCGACGGGTCTTCGACGAACGCATAATTATGCAGCGTCCGTAATAATTTGCTTTCAATATCCGCCGCGCCGTTGAAAGGATCCATCAACAGTCCGCGCGACCCCGGATTCAGCGACAACGCCATCGCATTCACGGTGAAATCGCGCCGCCGCAAATCTTCGATCATGGTTGCGGGCGTCACAACGGGAGGCTTGCCGACTTTGTCGTAACGCTCAAGGCGCGCCATGCTTAATTCCGCGCGCACGTTGCCGGGCAGGCTTAGAAAAAGAGTCTTGGAGTCTTCATCCGAACCAACGACTCTTGCGCCGGCTCGTTCTAATTCTTTTTGCAGCTTGAAAGGATTGCCCTGAACGGAAAAATCCAGATCGCGGATGGGAAATCCGCTCATCATGTCGCGCACAGCTCCGCCGCTTAAATAAACATTCATTTCGGCGGCCCGCGCAACGTCCTGTACAAGGGTCACGCCGCGCTGCTGGTCCGGCGACAGCCGGATTTCCATCGTGTAAATGTAGTCAGCCATGCTGATGGGGAGATGCTCAACTCACAACTGCACGCGTCTCCTTTACAGAGATTTCCACAGGCTATCGCCTGGCTCTGCCGAAACGCCGGCATTGCAAGGCTAAACCATTCTGCCGCATAGACTTAACGGCGACCGCTTAAAACTATCAGACTAGAGAAAATACCACAAGGTTAACAATTTGGCTACTCGGAAGGTGATAGAGGCGTGTGAAATCAGTAAAAGGTGCGAAAATCAGGGCTGGTCGCCGTATCCATTTGCCATCGGCTGAGCCGCAATGCACAAAGTTCTACGATAAATGCCTTCCACCCATAAAAAAGTCGTTGTTCGCAAGATGGATCGCGATTCCCTCCACGGATTCGTCAGCCCGTCGAACTTCATCCACGAAGGCAAGCTGGAGCTGCTCAATACTGCTGGCAATGTCGTCACCATGGAACTACGTGACATTAAAGGCGTTTACTTTGTACGCGAGTTCAGTGAGGTTGAAACCCCAGTCCGCAAGACCTTTACCACACGCCCGCGCACGGAAGGTCTTTGGGTTCGCCTGCGCTTTAAAGACAATGAAGTCCTTGAGGGACTCATGCCCAACGATCTGACCGTGATGCCCGCCGAGGGATACTTGATCAACCCTCCGGACCTTCGCGCCAATACCCAGCGCATTTTCGTCCCGCGGACCGCTCTTGAGTCGCTTAAGATTCTGGCGGTTATCGGCGCCGCCCGCCGCTCTCCCCATGGCATGGACGACGGCCGTCAGGTCTCCATGTTCGAGCAGTAGATTCTTATACTTACGCGCCCCCCGAGTTCATGGTACATTTTGCCCACGATTTTGTGGCATAATGTCTAGAGGATTTCTATGGCAACATCAGTGTCTATGGCCCGGCAGTTGAATGCCTATTTGCGGGAGTGGCTCGGAACTCGCGAACTCTCTGAGCTTCAGCTGGTCACCCTGGCCGAGCACGGCCTCCCGCTCACCATAGTGAACACGATGACCGCGCACGGGCTGACGAACGACGAAATCAGCGATCTTGTCATCCATCGCCGCACGTTAAAGCACCGCCGTAGCAAGCGCCAAAAACTCTCGAAAGAAGAATCCGACCGCGCTATTCGCACGGCGCGAATCCTTGCCCGTTCACAGGCAACTTTCGGCGAGGCTAAAACCGCGTTGGAGTGGATGCGCCGTCCACAGCGCCGATTTGAGGGCAAGACGCCGATCCAAATGATGTTCACCGAAACCGGCGGACGCCTGGTTGAAGAAATGCTGATTCAGATTGATGAAGGAATGTTCGCCTGATGTAGTTCCCCATGCTTCTCTGGAGAATCAGCAACCACGCAAACATAGATGGGCACGGCGGGCTTGTTGCCTCCGCGCGCTGGCATACACGAGGCCGTCCCATCATTTATTTCGCGGCGAATCCTGCTGGCGCGCTCGTCGAGGTTCTGGTGAATCTCGAACTCGACTTTTCCCATCTTCCACAAAGCTACAAGCTGCTGAAAGCCAGCCTGCCGGACAACGTCTCTACCCTTCGTATAGAACTGGAGTCACTTCCCCCCGATTGGTGCGAAGACACGCTGGCCTCCCGCAGTATCGGTGACGACTGGCTGGAAGCACAGTCTTCTGCTTTGCTGATGGTACCTTCAGCGATTTTGCCTGAAACTTACAATCTCTTGCTGAATCCCAACCATGCTGACGCGCATGAGATTCAAGTGCTTTGGCATCGCAACTATCCTTACGATCAGCGCCTTTTCAAAAAGAGATAGCGCTCTCTCCGTTACAATCTCCTGTCATAATTGTTTCCACAAGATGAAATTAGAACAGTTAGCAGCGGCGATTGATGCCCACATAGATGACGCCCGCATAGAACCCGCGAGCAGCGCCCAGTTGGAAATCACCGGTGTGGCCGGCATTGAGCAAGCTGGGGCGGGCGAGCTGACGTTTGTAGCCAACCAAAAATATGCACCGCTGGCGCAAACGACCAAAGCCTCGGCGGTTATCGTTGCTGAGGATTTCCCTGCGATTCCTTCGGCCATGTTGCGCAGCAAGAACCCCTATTTAAGCTTTGCCAAGGCGATGCAGTTGTTTCATCCAGCCTACAAATACCCCGCGGAAGTACATCCCACGGCCGTCGTCCATGCCACGGCCAGAATTGGCGCAAATGCTCACATCGGGCCTTATGTAGTGATTGATGAAAATGTGTGGATCGAAGCCGATGCCGTTCTGCTGGCGCATGTCGTGATTTATCGCGGCGTAACCATCGGACGCAATTTCTTCGCTCATGCACACTCCGTCGTCCGGGAAGGTTGCCGCATCGGCAACAACGTGACTATCGGCAATGGCGTAATCATCGGCGGAGATGGTTTCGGCTTCGCCAAAGACGCGAATGGTCGTTGGAATAAAATTCCGCAGCCGGAGCCGGTCGTCATTGGTGACGACGTGGAAATTCAATCGAACGCTTGCATTGACCGTGCCAGCGTCGGCGCAACCCAAATTGGCCGGGGCACGAAGATAGACAATCTCGTCCAAATCGGCCACGGCTCAACCGTGGGTGAAGATTCTTTGCTGGCATCGCAGGTGGGTATCGCCGGATCCACTGAAATCGGCAACCGCGTGATTCTAACGGGACAAGTCGGCGTGGTCGGCCACTGCAAAGTGGGCGACGGGGCCATCGTCACCCCACAGAGTGGCGTGTCAGGAGACATCGAAGCTGGCGCCATCGTCAGCGGTGCGCCCGCCGTGGACCACAAGGCCTGGCTCAAATATTCGGCGATACTGCCCCGCCTGCCCGAAATCTGGCGGGCCGTTCGCGGCTTGAGTAAAAAAGAAAAAGACTAAAACGCTATCGGCCTTTAGCCTTCGCCACCAACCCACGCAAAGCGTGATTGATGCGCGTCTGGTATCCCCGGCCTCCGCGCTGGAACCAATCCAGAATCTCGGCGTCGAGACGCAGAGTCACGGGCAACTTACGCGGCCTGTACCAGCGTTGAATACGCGAATCTCCTGGCCCATCATCGGCGACGGCCATCATGGAGTCCACGCGTCCGGGGCGAGGCTTCAGCGCTTTCTTTTTTGCTTTTGAGCTGCTTTTCGATTTGGCGGATTTTTTCATAATGAGACGAATGTACTCCCGTACATACAGCCACACAAGTACAAAACGCAAATTTTAAGATGCCGGAGCAAGGCAGGGACGAGCTAAGTCATTGAATCTTCGTGCAAGTGATTGATTTTTCGTCGTGCGACGGTTGGGAACCTGAGAAAGCACGGTTCCCATGCCTTCTTAAACATGCGTTTCTTGCGTTCAGGATGCCCTACAAACGACGATCGCCATCTCGGAGCAGGAAAAGGACACCTGGCTCGCGAATGCTGTTATAAGCGCAGCAAACCACTTCCCTGTAAGTTTCCCGAAATGGGACGCAATTGTATGTACGAAAAGGGTAGTTTCGCGATTGCCTAATCTTTGTCGTTGTCTGCCGCAGCAGCGGCCGCCGTCTTGCCCAATTCAATATCCAGCATGTAAGGGACAGCTTTGCCGTCTTTCATGGCAGGCGTGTATTTCCATTGCGACACCGCGACAATCGCGGCTATGCCGTAATTCCCGTTTGAGCTCTTAAGCGCTTGAATAATGGCGGGATATCCATTCTCGTCCACAATGACGCGCATGCTGGCCGAGCCATCCATCGGTTTCTTGGCATCTGCACCGGGGGCTGGCGTGGTAATTCCTTTCGGCTTACTGACGACGTTGCCTTTCACGCAGGCGTAGGCGGGAATATTTGCCAGCGCGCCGACTACGCCGTCCGGACTAGCTTTTTGGACTGCCTTGCACGGCTTTTCCATATTCATCAGGTTTTCGACCGCTGGCCTCCAATAAGAGGCAAAGTGTTCATCCACGCTGGACATGGAAAATACGTCTCCCAACGCACCCCGGATTGAGTTGTCGTCCACGGGCGCAGTCAGGGTGAGGCTCACGCGCACTTTGCGGCCGGTGAGCATGGGCGTAAGAGTTGACTTGCCGCTGGGTAAAACGAGAATCACGCGCTCGGCATCGAGCGTGAAGGCTGTATCTTTCAATGACACTTCGTTGATCTGGATGGAACCATAGAGTGTCCAGGGCCCAACTTCCGAGGAACCAATCAGTTGGCCGTTTGCGTCATAGTTCAACTCGGCTGCGGTGTAAGGCATGCGCAGGCCAATGATTTTATTTTGCAGGAGTTGCCGCATCTGCGTTTCCATGGGCGAAGCGTCCACAGCAGCGGCTGGAATGGCGGCAAGGCAAAGAAATAGGGCGATGATCGTGAAAATATTCCTGGAAGTCATGCACTCTCCTGAAGTTCTGCGGGCAGGCCGCTATTGATGGCGTGACGTACTTTTATCATAAGACATTCGCGGCCGCCAAAGTCTTTAGGTTCAATGGGCGGATGAAAAATCACCGTAGCTTCGCCGGGTGTGATGGCGAACTGGCCCTTCGGCCACGCCTGATGCGTGCCGACGATGGTGATGGGGACGACCGGGACTTGACACTCTTCTGCGAGATAAAACGGGCCCTTCTTAAAGGGTAGAAGCTTGCCATCAAATGACCGCTTCCCTTCCACATAGATGGTCATATTCAGATGCTGTTCGCGGACCACGGCTGACGCCGCGCGTACGGCTGAAATGCCGGCATCGCGGTTGCCGCGATCCACGGGTACGAGCGAACCGAATTTCATTACGCGACCGAGAATGGGATACTTCCACAGCTCTTTTTTGGCCATGATGGAGGTGCGCCGGGGAATCAGCGGCATGAGCATGGGCGGATCAATGTTGGAAGTGTGGTTGGACATGAAAATGTACGTCCGGTTGGGGTCGAGTTTATCCAATCCGACGGTTTTCACTCGAATGCCCGCGATGCGAACTCCCGTCCACGCACCCCACATCCCGATGCGATAAAGAAAGCTCACATTGCCGGTGAGGATCGTCCAGGGAAAGCCGATGAGGGCAGCGAAGGGCAACATCGCAGCCCAGAAGCCGAGGGTGAGTAATGTGCGAATCACGGTTTCACTGTTCCGATTTCGTCCTCGCCTTTGAGCCAGGCTGCACGCCGCGATTTCTGAGCGGGCATAACGGTATCCAAATCTTGCAGTTGCAGCTCTTCGCGCTCGAAACTAGCGAGCTTCCATTGCAATTTGCGCTCTCCCTGGCGATTGCGGATCTTGATGTGCAAAGTATCGCCGGGGGCCATTTGTGCGATCCTTCGCGCTAAGTCGCGGGAAGCAGGCTGGCCATTGACCTCCAGTATTTCGTCTCCGACAGCCAAACCCGCGTGCTCGGCCTCGCTGTCAGAAGCCACGGCAGAAACCATTGGATATTCGTTAAAGTTGCGGGTGACGGAGAATCCGGCGTCGGGAACTTGCGTGTGGACTTGCGCCAGTTGCAACCCAACGGTCCTAAAAAACTGATTCCAGGGAATTTCTTCGGTTCCGGCAACATATTTCTCAAAGAAAGTTTTGAAATCTGCACCCGAGATTGTCTCGGCGGCAAGACGCACTCCCTCGGAGTCATCGAAGAAGCGCCCCTGCTTTGCATAGGTCTGATTCATATATTGAAAAAGATCGCGCAAGGATTTTGCGCCGTGCGTCGCTTCACGTAGTTGCAGATCAAGAATTACGCCGATGAGTTCGCCTTTGTCGTAATAAGAGATACTGCGTTCGGGCGAGCGATAGTAGGAATATTTCTCCAACCAGGCGTCGAGGCTTGATTCTTCAGCAGATTGCGTGGAATAGGCCGGCATTTGCTCCAGTGCAGTGATGGTGGCAGACAGGCGCGTGAGAAATCGCGGCTCATCCATGAACCCGGCTTGCAGAAGCGCATAACTTGCCACGGTGCTGGTGAAACCCTCCGAAAACCAGAGCGCATTGGTGTAGTTTTCGCGCGTATAGTCAATCGGTTCCAACGATTGGGGACGAATGCGTTTCACATTCCACAGATGAAAGAATTCGTGTGCGCTGACATCGGCCAACAGGCCGGGATTGTTGCTGAGGGAGGGTGCGCTGAGCGTAATCGCGGTGGAGAAGGCATGCTCCATGCCGCCGCCCCCAGCGCTCTCATGCGGCAAGTGATAGAGGAAAACATAAGTATCGAAAGGATGATCGTTCATCCATTTGGTTTCGGCGCCGACGATACGAGAGAGCATGCTGCCAATGCTGGCCAGATTTATCTCCTCGGAGTCGGCGTCAACAATAATGCGGTAGTGACTTCCGCCTTCGTCGAAACCAGTTTCCTGAAAAGTCCCCAGTTCGATGGGAGAATCCACGAGAGTATCGTAATTTTTCGCGGTGAAGCCGAATGTGAAGTCGCCGGGCAGGGCCGTTGCGGCCCGCCAGCCAGCCGGCACGTCAATGTAACGAACCAACATGGAATTATTGCGGGCATCCACGGGATACATCAAAACTTCGGCGAGATTGAAGAAAGCGTGATGCTGATTCAGCTCCGCCCCGAAGGGGCCGGATTCATTGGCCACGATTTCATACTCAACATTCGCGCCATCTTTAGCATCGCTGATTCGCCAGCGGCTTTTATCAACCAGCGAGACGTGCAAAGGCTGCCCGCTGGGGCTTTTCGCGTGGACCCAATTCACAAATTGCGAAAAATCGCGGACTTGATAAGTCGCGTTCCAGACCGGCAGTTGCAGATCGTGAGTATCAGATCCAGCCGGAATTTCGATTTTGACCAGCAGGCAATGATGCACCTGATCTTTTAAGGAAACCGTATAGCGGATGCGTGGGCCCAAGCTCTGAGCCGGGGTTTGCGCAGCCAGAATCGAAGAAAAAATGATGACTGGAATCCAAAAAATTGGCCACATCCGCGAGCTGGCACTCAAGCTTTGGCTCCGGATGCAGTTTCGGCGAGCATTTTCAGCTTTTGCGGGAGCTTCTCATAGATTCCGCCGAAACCGCCATTGGAAAGAATGGCGACAACATCGCCCGAGCGAAGTTCTTGAGCTATGAGATTCACGATGGCGTCGGCATCGGCAACAATGCGTGCGCGGCGTCCGAGACGCTTGGTTTCAGTGGCAACCCCTTCGATGTCGAGGCGCTCGGCTTCTGGAATGGCCTCGGACTTGAAAACATTGGCCACAACCACTTCATCGGCGACGGCAAGGCTCTTCGCAAGATCGGACTGAAACACATTGCGGCGCAGAGTATTGGAGCGCGGCTCAAGAACCACCCAGAGCCTGGCATCTTTGTAACGAGTGCGCAGCGCGTTCAGTGTGGCCGCGATCGCCGTGGGGTGATGGGCAAAGTCGTCAATGATGGTGACGCCGTTGATGATGGCGCGAACTTCGAGGCGGCGCTTCACGCTTTGGAATGATTTTAGGGCCTCGGCAATTTGTGGGACCGAAATTCCGCAATTCGCTGCAATGGCAGCGGCAGCGCTGGCGTTCCAAACGTTGTATTCGCCAGCCAGAGGAAATTCTAAATCCGCCCATGGTTTTCCATTGTGGAGGACCGTCCAGCGTGTGGCTGAAGGATCGAAGCGGAGATTCGTAATTTGCCATGCTGCGTTTTTACCGGAGCCATAGCGTTCCACGGGACAAAACGCTTTTGCGAGGCAGCGATCGAGGCTTACGCCAGAGTCGAAAGCAACGATGCGTCCGCGACGAGGGACAAGATTCACCAAGCGCTTAAAAGCAGTTTCCACGGCATCGAGGTCTTTGTAGATATCGGCGTGATCAAACTCGACCGAAGTGAGAATGACTTGATCGGGAAAGTAATGCAGAAATTTGGGGCCTTTGTCGAAGAAAGCCGTGTCGTATTCATCGCCTTCGAGGATGAAGTGCTTCCCTGCTCCCAGTTGGAAGCTGCTGCCGAAATTTTCGGCGATGCCGCCGATAAGAAATGACGGATGCAATCCGGCGGATTCGAAGATCCAGGACAGCATGGACGTCGTCGTGGTTTTGCCGTGAGTACCGGCGACGACCAGAACTTCTTTGCCGACGAGAAATTCATCGTGAAGAATTTGCGGCAGTGAGCAAAATGGAATTCGCTGGTCAAGGATATATTCCAGCTCCACGTTGCCGCGGGAAATGGCATTGCCCACGACGACGAGGTCGGGGCGAGGCGTCAGGTTTTGTTCCGCAAAAGGCTGCGACACCGGGATGTTCAGTGAAGCAAGGAAATCGGACATTGGCGGATAAGCGGCGGCATCGGAGCCGGTGACGCGAAAGCCGCGGCGCTGCAACATTCCGGCGAGCGAGGCCATTGCGGTGCCGCAGATTCCGATTAAATGGATGTGCTTGTGCGCGTTCATAATTTTGCAGATCGGACTGAAGAGGCCTGCGCAATAGCTCCATTGAAAATATCGAGCGTGACTTCATTGCTTACGGTCAAACGGGCCTGCGCGCCAATGGGCAAAGTAATGCTGTCCCGCGTTACGTGGCCTGAGCGCATACCGTACGCAATGGGAACATTGAGATTGCCGATAATCCTGAGAATCACTTCTTGCAATGTGTAACCTTGATTTTCATTTTGCCGGCAATCGAGCATTTCGCCGAAGACGATGCCCCGTACTTTCGCAAACTTTCCAGCCAGTTTTAACTGCATCAACATTCGATCAATCTGATAGGGCTTTGCATTAACGTCTTCGATAAAAAGAATGGTTCCGTCGGTTGAAATTTCATACGGCGTTCCAAGCGACGCTACAAGAATGGACAAGCAACCGCCATACAAAGTTCCTTCACCGGAACCTTCGATTAGAGGGACAGCGCCGGAGCTTGATCCGATGCTCCATGCAGAGACTCCTTCGACAGACGCTTGCCATGAAGGAGTATCCACCTGATTCCTGGCGAAATCACCAGCCACCATGGGGCCGTGAAATGTGACCATGCCCGTTTTATCGGAAATATAGGTGAGCAGGCACGTGATGTCGCTGCAACCCACGAATACCTTTGGGTTTCTGGCAATCATGTCCATATCCAGCAGGGGAAGAAGGTAGTTGGCGCCGTATCCGCCGCGGGCGCAGATGATGGCCTTGACTGTATTGTCGCGGAACATCGCGTCGAACTCGCGAGCGCGGCGTTCGACCGACCCGGCAAAGTACAAATCCTGATCGAAAATCGAATCGAAGTAAAAAGGCTTATAGCCCATTCGTTTTAATGTTTCGCAGCCTGCTTCGAGCATTTCTCGCTTGATGTTACTGGCAGGAGCGACGATGCCGACGGTGTCTCCGGGCCTAAGCGCGGGCGGTTTGAGGAGGGACTGGTTGGGCATCGCAACCATATAGTATCAGGGGAAAATTGCGCCCAGGAGTGCGTTTCGAGCTACATTTCGGGCAGAAAGAACTCGCCACTCGCAACGAGTTGGGCCGGACCGCGAAGAAAAACCTGCTTTTCCCATCGGACGCTTTGCGTTCCTCCGGTTGCATGCACTTGCATCGGAGAATCCGCGTGGCCAGCGAAAATGGAAGCCACCGCAGCAGCGGACGATCCCGTTCCTGAGGATTGGGTTTCGCCGACTCCGCGCTCAAAAAAGCGCACTTCGATGTTGTTTCGATCGCGAATCTTAATGAACTCGATATTCACGCCCTGTGGGAAGCCAGAGTGGCGGGCGATTTCAGCAGCTTCGGATTGCCACTGCGGACTGAAATCATCCACAAAGATGTCGAGATGGGGATTGCCCATGGAAACGGAGATTGCTTTTACTTCCCGTGATGGAGTTACGACGGAGACCTGGCCGCGAACTTCGGGCTCTCCCATGTCGGTTTCAAACTCATATCGCGTTTCGCTTCGAGAAGTGAGCACGCAAGTTTTGAGTCCGGCGCCGGTACGAATGACGATTTTTTCTTTTCGGGTCTGTGCGCAAAGATAAGCCGCGACGCAACGAGTCCCGTTGCCAGAGATTTCGGCTTCGGATCCGTCTGCATTGAAGAGTCGCGCATGGACATCTACGGATTGGTCGGGAAAGAGCCATTCCACGCCGTCTGCACCGACCCCCTGATGGCGATTGCAAAGGCGGCGGGTGAGATCGGCGAGGTTGCCGGAAGCGCTCGAGCCGTCAATGACAAGGAAATCGTTTCCGCACGCCGAAGCCTTGACGAAAGAGATTGCCGGGATGTGCGAGGTCATTCCGCTTCGACCGGACCGAGAGGCACGACGCCGCTAAAGATCGTGGAATGCCGCAATCCATCGAGCACCTGCAACTGCTCTTTGCGCGTGGCTTCAACGTCAAATTGCATGCGAATGTGCTGCCTGGTAGCGGCGATTTGAACATTCTGCGCCATGGAGTGGACGCGCTCGAGAATGCCGTTCACTTCCGTCGTCATTATGTCTGAACTCTGCCCCGTGATCTCGTAAGAATGAAGCAGCAGCTTGAGATTGAACTGACGCTCAATATGGCCGAGAGCGAAGAGGCACAACAGAATCAATCCCGTGGCGAAGCACGCAGTCATATAGAGGCCACCGCCGACGGCCATTCCAATCGAAGCGACCATGAAAAGGGTTGCGGCGGAAGTGAGGCCGGTGATCAGATTCCCGCGATTGTGCAGGATGGAGCCAGCGCCGATGAAGCCGATGCCGGGAATGATCTGGGCGGCAATGCGCGTGTGGTCGCCGATGTGCTCGACGGCGAGTTCATCGGAGAGCAAAGTGAACAAGGCCGCGCCAACGCAGATAAATAAATTAGTACGCAATCCGGCTGGGCGGTGTTTGATTTCGCGTTCCAAGCCGATAATGCCGCCAAGCACCGCAGCGAGCAATAGCTTCGCTGTAGAACCGGCAGCAAAAGAGGTCAGGGCGGTATGCATGAAATCAGGCATGGACTTGAGGCTTCTCACCACGCATTTACGTGGATTTTAGCATCGCTGTATCAGGAGGCAGCAGCTATTCGGCGGCGTGGGTTAACGGGCAAGATTCCAGCTGGTTCTATTGTTTGTGCGATGCGCGGGCACGCGGCGTGCTGTAGATGGTGATGGGCGGCTCGCCTTCGGTGTGAATCACGATGAGCGATGTAAGTTGCTGATGGTTGGCACGAGTTGCCACGGCATCGCCTTCGGATGCTACGACGTAATCAGCATAAAGTGCAGGATTGGCGAGCGCACTGCCCCACAAGTCGGGAGGATCGGACGGCTTTCTCCACGGCTTCGCATCGTTTTCGTTGATGGTACGACGCAGTGGAATGCCGGCACGTTGCAAAGCGCCGACGTGATCGCCGAGAGACATGAGCAGTGTCGAGTTGGGTGGAAGCATCTTTAAGTTATCGCCCAAGGCGCCTTCCAACGGAGTACGCGTATGCGAGTTAATCAGCGCTTCGCGAAAACAGATGGGTTGCGCGCGCCAAACTCCGGCATAGCCGGCGGCGATGGCTGCAAGAGAGATAAAGATGATCGCTATCTGCGCGCGGCGGTTGGAAGTAAGTTCCAGTAATTGAAAAACCGCTAATGCGGCAAAGACTGCGAATGCGGGAAGCAGCTCGAGTCCATAGCGGACATTGTAGTAGCCGTGTGGCCACCAGACGGGCAGATAGATGGGCACTCCGCCATAGGTGATGGATAAGGCGTAAAACGGCAGCGGCACCCAAAGCAAAAGCAACGGCCAAAAGCGGCGATGTTTGATAAAAAGAGAAACGACTCCAGCGAATGCAAGGGCGAGCCAAAGCCGTCCCCAGTCACCTTCCGCCAGATTCAATTGCGCGGATTTCAAGAAAAAAATGGATGCGACGGGCATGCTTCCAGCCCCGGGGTAGGGCGCGGTTCCTGCAGCGGCGTCTTTGCGTGCGAGCGCCTTGGCCGAATAAGGGCCATTGGCAAACTCGAGCGGATTGCGATAGACGATGGCGTTATATCCCAGCCAAAGAGCCGGAGCCAAAGCAGCAAGCAAAATAAATTGGAGCAAGCTGCGGCGCGGAAATCGTAGTCCAGAATTTGACCGCACAAAAACTACAAGGACCGCGAGAGAAATTGCTACGGCGAGAAACCAGCCGTCATAACGAGTGAGGCAGGATGCAATTATGCAGAAACCGCAATTCATCAAAGATCTCTCGCTAGAAGAATGTTCGGTATTACGAAACTTCACAAATTCAACGAAATGCACGACCGCCCAGATCGAAAAAGCGAGGTAGAGCGATTCGGTCATGGCCGTGGCTTGCATATAGATGAGATTGGGATTGGCGGCAAAAATGGCGGTTGCAATCCAGGCAGCGCGCCGTGCGGGTGCGTCCGGTTCCATGGACCGGCTCAATGCAGTTTTTGTTAAACGAAAAATACCGACGACCGCAAAAATGTAGGCAAAAATTGAAGGGATGGATCCGCCAATGCCGGTTTGCCACATGCGATCAGAAATAACGAAGGGCAACATCAGCAGATGCGCCAATGGAAGCCAGACCGTGCCAAGCTGCAACAAACCGGGTGTCCGCGAGTCGAAAATGCGGCGGGCGATATTGATGTGGCCGAAAACGTCGCCGTAAAGCAGAATCTCTCCACGACTCAAATAGTAAAAAAACGACAGTACGGAAATGCAGATGGCGATTTGCGCCACCAGGATGGTTTCGTGGTCCCAGCGGCGCGTCGGGGTGGACTTCATAGTGGCTCTAAATTATTCCAGGTGCGTGAGTTCGCGGAAAATCTGGAAGCGGGCTTCGATTTCTTCGCGCGTGAGCGATTGCAAGCGTTCGGTGCCGAAGCGCTCTACGGCGAATGATCCCATAACTCCGCCGTAAAATAACGCGCGCTTGAGCACTTCGCGATTGATTTCCTCTTGTGAAGCGATGTAGCCCATGAATCCGCCGGCGAAGGAATCGCCGGCGCCGGTTGGGTCTTTCACTTCGTCAATGGGAAGCGTCGGCGCACGGAAGGGATGGCGGCCAATGCCGAATGCCCCTTCGCGGAAGAAAATGGTCGCGCCGTATTCGCCATGTTTCACCACCAAAGCTTTTGGACCCATGGCTAAAACTTTCAGAGCGGCGCGGGGAAGGCTTTTTTCCTCGGCGAGCATTTTCACTTCGCCGTCGTTGATCAAGAGCACATTCACCAGCTTCAGGGTTTCGAGGAGTTCGGCGCGAGCGCTTTGAATCCAATAATTCATGGTGTCGCCGCCAATTAATTTCGAACTGCCCATTTCACGGCAGACCGCAGTCTGAAGACTGGGTTGAATGTTGCCCAGGAAAAGGAATTTGGAATCCTTGAATTCGGCAGGAACACGGGGGTTGAACTCTTGAAAGACATTCAGTTCGGTGAAGTCGGTTTTGGCTTCGTTGAGGTTGTCGAGGTAATGTCCGCCCCAGCGGAAGGTTTTCCCTTTGGCACGTTCGATGCCCCGCGTATCAATGCCACACTTCTTGAGAACGCTCTCGTTCTCGGCGGTGAAGTCGTCGCCGACCACGGCCACGACGCGAACATCGGTGAAGTAGCTGGCAGAAAGCGCAAAGTATGTGCAGGAGCCGCCAAGTATGTTTTCCACGCGTCCTGAGGGCGTGGAGATGGTGTCGAATGCGATGGACCCAACTGCAAGAATGCTCATTATTGGTCTAACCTTCCAGGTATTTATTCAAGATTAACTTTAAGCGCTCGCGGGTGGCCGCGGGGATTTTGCTGCGGTCGGTCAAAATGGCATGCGCCAAAGCGGAACCGCATTTGCAGCTTCGTTTCGCCGGCAAAGCAGCGACTGTTTCTCGAACCACGTTGGCCGCGTTCTCCGCGTTTTTGTTGAGCACTGCAATGATCTGATCCACGGTTACCGCGTCGTGCGATGGATGCCAGCAATCGTAATCGGTCACCATGGCCACGGTGACATAGCAAATCTCTGCCTCACGCGCGAGCTTGGCTTCCTGCAAGTTGGTCATGCCGATTACGTCCGCACCCCA
The DNA here is from genome assembly GCA_021325035.1 of Terriglobia bacterium. Classification (GTDB taxonomy): domain Bacteria; phylum Acidobacteriota; class Terriglobia; order Terriglobales; family Acidobacteriaceae; genus JAJPHW01. The sequence goes on along the minus strand of JAJPHW010000088.1, from coordinate 15,583 downwards.
ACTGCGATAGACATTAGACTCTGCTTTCGTCGAGAACTGCGGGCCTTCCATGCAAACATAGGTTCCGCCGGATTTGGCGTTCACGCATGCTTTTTTGCTGGAAGTGGCCACAGTTTTGGCCAGCTCAGGGCAAATTGGATCACCGAAACCGATGTGGGCGACGATACCGTCGCCGAAGAATGTGTCCACGCGATGACGAGTGCGGTCGAAAAATTGGTCAGGAATGACGAAATCGAGCGGCTTATGTTCTTCTTTCAGCGAACCAACGGCGGAAACTGAGACGATGCGCTCGACGCCGAGATGCTTGAACCCATAAATGTTGGCGCGAAAATTCAATTCCGATGGGAGGATGCGGTGGCCGCGGCCATGGCGAGCCAGAAATGCGACTTTGCGTCCAGCCAAATTCCCTAGAATATAGGCATCAGAAGGATCGCCAAATGGTGTTTTTTGTACGACTTCATGAACGTCGGTAAGGCCGGGCATCTGGTAGAGCCCACTGCCACCTATGATTCCAATTTCCGCTTGCGACAAGACTCCTCCTGCGAAGTCCAATGAGTTGTGGTGAATTCTTGATTATACAAAAGGAATCGCGAACACCCTTAATGGGCAGCCACTGATGCAGCAAGCAACTCCTGATCAATCTTTTGCATGGTCGCGGGATCGAGGCTCTCGGCAATCAGCAACTCATCGCCTTGCGAATGAATGGTCACTGGGCCTTCCTCCGTCATCCAAGTGTGTGAACCGGCAAGGGTCTCGAGGTGAGTCAAGTCCACTGGTTGTCTGGCGGTATCGGTAATTTCGCGGAGAGGCTTGTAGCGTTGCAGCAGCGATTTCGCATAGATGGCGGCGAATTGTTGCGCCTTTGCGGGCGATTCCCAGCGCGAAAAATAAATCACTGCTAAAGGAGCATTGGCATTCGTTTTGGGGCGAACCGCGTAATAGTATCCACCACGCCAGGCGGGATAAATATCTTTGGACTTTTCCGCGTCCTCATATTGATCCACAAGTAATGCCACATCGAATTCGCCCATGGCGCCGATGTCGAAGCGGTCGTAATCTTTCAAATCATTTTTGATATCGAAAAGCGGCACCGGGGGAATGGTTTCGCCGGAAAGATAAGTTTGAGGCTCCATAATCTGCCGCGTGTTAAGCGGAGGATGAACGAACGCCTGCGCATAAGCCTTTTCTTTGCCGCCAGCCCGCAACAACGCAATGGTGAAATCCAATCCATAGCGATAAGGGAACGTCAGCGATTCTTTGATGAAGATGGGCGCGTTTTGAAATTCAGGCGCATCGGCGGAACCCACCAGCATGCCGGCTTTCATCGCCTCGATCATTTGCGGAGCATTCAGCGCAGTCTTCCCTGCCGGAGCCAGCATGTAATCCAGCAATGTGGCCGTTGCCTGCCCTTCGGTAACGGATTGGCGGGCGTCGGCGACTTCATCTTTTTCGATATCTTCCGCTTTGAGGTTCTTAATATCGTTGAGATCCGTATCTCCTTCTTTCATCCACTTCTCGATGCCGAATGATTGGTCTTGCAAGGCATGAGTCAATTCGTGTGCCAGCACAGGACGCTGCTGCTCAACGTCCAGCCAATCGAGCAGATTGACGGTTTGCGTTTTCGGGTCGTAGTAACCGGCGACTTGCTCGCGCAATAAAGAAACCAGAAATGTTTTTAAATCAAATTCGCGCGGAAGCAGGCCAAACTTCTTCAACACCAATTCAGAGCGTTGCAAACGCTGCGCGTCTTTGTCCTCCTTCATATTGTTATGGAGATAACTGACGACTTCTTCGCGCGTTACCAATTTACGTTTGACTTCTTTTTTGATGGGTAACCCGGTGTCCTGGCTGACGAACTTCAAAATCGAATCCACTTCCCCGAAGAGTTCTTCCGCCTGCTTAGGGGTAATTTTGTTTTCCGCCGGCGCCGATTGTGCATGGTCACCATTTGCGACCGGAGGATTCTGATCTTGCGCCGAGACTACGTGCGGGCAGTAGATAACCGGCAACAGCAGGACAGGAAAAATAAATTTTAGAAAGAATTGTTGGTAACGCAGATGGGTCTTCATGAGATGGCCGGAGCTTTGATGATAAACCGGCGCTAGCGTTTGCTGCCCAGCTCCTCGATGCCCGGAAAAGAACGCGGCGGAATTAAGGTGCGTTCTGGAGGTAAAGAATGCGCATCCGAGGCTTTGACTAGCATTTCCAGAGTATTTCCCGCAGCGGGAGCCGTAATAATAGTGGCGGTAAGGAAACCACGCCGCACCCATTCCTGACCGGTCTTCGTTACACCATCGCATCCCGTAAAAGGAGTGGCTGCCCAGTGCTCGCGGTCCTTATCGGGCAACTCGGCCACGGCTTTTCTTGCGCCCATGGCCATGGCATCATTCTGACAAATAACCGCCTGGATGTGCATTTGCCGCGACGATCCCAGCGAAAGCCATGACTTGGCAACCTGATAGGCGCTACGCTCGGTCCAATCACCTTTGAGAATTTTCAACTCAACGCCAGCCGGCTTGGTGGACATCATGCCTTTGGTTCGGAGTTGCGCTGCCGTGCTGTTGGAAGGGCCTTCAATGTAAAGAACATTTCCCTTCGGAACCAAAACGCCGAGTTGTTTCCCTTGAATTTTGCCGACCTCAAACTGATCGGTACTCACTGAGAAAACAGGGATTTTGCCGCCGCGGCGCAACTCGGGAATGTAGTCAGGATCACTGTTGATGATTGCCCAGCCAATCCCAGCGTTGACCGCAGCTCTGGCGACCTGCGCCATTCCAGTGCCCACGGGCTCGACCAGAATTGCATCTGGACGCTGGGCTGAGTCTTGAATGATGCGGGTGAGTTGTAAGGTTTGATTAACGGCGTCGTTATCGGCGTAGATGATTTGAATTTTTACGCCGAGACGAGCGGCTGTTTCAGCTACTGCGGCGGCTTGTTCCGCCTGGTAATCGTTCTCTCGCGTGGTGAGAGAAACGACTACATTCAAATTCCCCATGGAGTAGGAGCCCGTTTCCCGAACTACTGTTACTTCCGCTGAGGATTGTGGCACACAATGCAGGCGTTTACAAAGATTTTTAGGGTTGTGTACCTGATGCACAACTAGCCATCGAATTATTCATAGCCTTCGGAGTTCAGGACTAGGAAGTCCGTAAACGTCCATTGCCAACGCATCCATTCCACTATGGTCCTGAATGTGATTTTCCAACGCACTCTCGCGCTAGTTGTCTTTGCCGTTTTCACCGCGTCTATCCCGCTGCATGCGCAAGGGGTGGACTCACAGAGTATTGATCGTTCCATCAAACCCGGCGATGATTTTTATCGCTACGCCAACGGTAAATGGCTGGCAACCACAACAATCCCCGCCGGGCAAATGAGTTATGACAACCGCGCAATGCTCAATGAAAAAACCGCACTACGCGTGCGCGGCCTCATTCGCGATGCGGCCACCGCGGATTCGGTGAAAGGAAGCGTTACGCAGAAGGCCGGCGATTTTTACACGAGCTTCATGGATGAAAAAATCATCGAAGCCAAGGGCATGACGCCGCTTGTCGATAAAATGGCCGCGATTTCCGCGATCGTAGATAAGACCTCCCTCTCGGCCTATCTTGGTTCGACTTTGAACAGCGAAGTGGATGGACTCACCGCCAATGCCGACCACATTTTCGGTGTGTGGATTAACCAGGGCTTCGAAGATTCCGAACACAATCTTCCGCACATCTGGCAGGGTGGTCTGGGATTGCCAGACCGTGATAATTACCTTGACGCGTCGCCGAAAGCTGTGGAGTTGCGCGCACAGTATCAAGCGCACATTGCAGCGGTTTTAAAACTGGCAGGCGTGACGGATGCAGAAACGAAAGCTGCACAAGTTTTGACGCTCGAAATTCAAATTGCGCAAGCCTTTGCGCCGGCTTCCGATGCAGCAGATGTTTTCAAGCAAAACAATCCCTGGAAGCGAACAGACTTTACGACGAAAGCTCCGGGAATGGATTGGGAGGCCTATTTCAAGTCCGCAGGGCTCGCCGAGCAACGGAATTTCCTCGTTTGGCAGCCATCCGATGTCACCGGCGTGTCGAAATTAGTCGCCAGCGAAGATATTGCGACATGGAAAGACTATCTTCGGTTTCACTTGGTCGAGCATTACGCCAGCGTTCTCCCTGCTAATGTGTGCGATGAGCATTTTGCCTTCTATGGAAAAATTCTGTCGGGCGTGCAACAGCCACCCGATCGCGAGAAAGACGCCATTGCTGCTACGAATGGTGCGTTAGGGCAGGCAGTCGGCCAACTTTATACGCAACGCTATTTCCCTCCGGAAGCCAAGGCGAGCGCACAAGCCATGGCAGAGAACCTAATAGCCGCGTTTCACAACCGCATTGCGAATCTCACATGGATGTCACCTCAAACAAAACAAAAAGCATTAGCGAAGCTGGCTGCGTTCAAAATCTTCGTCGGCTACCCTGATAAGTGGATTGATTATTCATCTCTCGACATTAAACGTGACGACGCTTTCGGCAACATGCGTCGCGCGGAAGCTTTCAACCGCACACGCAACCTGGCACAGTTGAAACAACCCGTTTATCCGATGGAGTGGCCCATCCATGCGCAAATTCCAGGGGCAGTCATCATGTTCAGCCCGAACGCGGAATTCTTCTCGGCTGGTATTCTTCAGCCGCCCTATTTCGACAGCCAAGGCGACACAGCTTCGAACTATGGGTCGGCAGGCGCAGGCATGGCCCATGAGATCAGCCACAGCTTTGATGAACTAGGCAACATTTATGACGCGCAGGGCCGCCTCGGTGATTGGTGGACAGACGAAGATCGCAAACAATACCACGCCGCTGCCGAAAAATTAATTACACAAATGGATGGCTACTGTCCGCTGCCGAATCTTTGCGTCCATGGCAAACAGGTCATGACGGAGAGCATCGCCGATCTGGCCGGATTACTAGTAGCTCACGATGCGTATTTGCTCTCGTTGAAAGGCAAGGCTGACACCGTGATTGATGGATTAAGCGGCGAGCAGAGATTCTTCCTCGCGTTTGCTCAGCGTTGGCGAAAGCTTCAAGATGAAGCTTTATTGCGCAAACAGATTGCGAGCGATACGCATCCCCCGGGAGAATATCGCAGCGATACCGTCCGCAATATCGAAGCCTGGTACAAAGCTTATAAAGTCACACCCAGCGACAAACTTTATTTAAAGGCTGAAGATCGCGTCGGGATCTGGTGATGAAAAAACCTGCAACCGCGATGCGGGCATCGTTTTGGTAGAGGGCGCCCACTCTCCAACAGCGCTCGTCAGGTTGCAATGAGTTTCATTGCTTCACCAATTCAACGCGGCGGTTCTGGGCGCGGCCATCCTCTGAATCATTCGATGCGCGCGGCATGTAGGGCCCCGCTCCATAAGGCTGGAGTCGCTCCACGCCGACGTGATACTGCGTAGTGAGTATCTTCACCACCGCCGCTGCGCGCTGCTGCGAAAGTGTGACGTTTGCCGCCAGTGCACCTACGTTATCGGTATGTCCGACTACGTAGATCCTGAGTTTCGGGTCTTGTTGCATAAGTTTGGCGACCTGCTCAAGTGCGGGGGCCGATTCTGGTTTCACATCTGCCTTGCCCGTATCGAAGAAAATGCCATCCACTACAACGTGACCGCTTGTGCCCAGGCTGTTGGTGAGATCGGCTGCGGTCGCCACGATGTCCTGTGTCAACTGGGTTTCGGTCACGATATATAGCGAGTAATCCGCCCAGGAGCCCACACTGACTTTGAGCCAGGTCTTACCGTACTGGAATGTAAAGACATTGTCGCCATTGTCCTGGACTTTGCTATATCCGGCTTTTTGTAGGGCAGTACGCAGGTTCCGCACAACCTGGACCTGGGACGTGTTCGGCGGAACTACATAATGAAGGTAATGATATTCACCTTCAATTTTTTTCGACTCGTGTTTTGGCCCGACGTCGTCAAACGTGTATTCATTGTCGGGCTTATCTTCGCAGGCGTCGATCGTGCTCCCCGGCAAGCGGGTCACCAGGGGAGAATCTTTGCAGCCGTCAGCGTCTTGCGCCTGTGCTTTTGATATATAGACACTGAATGGCACCACCAGTAACACCAGTAACACCAGTATCGAAAGAAGACTTTTCAATGGGCTCTCCTTGCAAAACGAACAAGTATTTTGCCACAGTCGCGCAAATAAGCGGAGTGTAAGTGCCCGGTTGCCAAAATCAGTGCGTGAACTGCAAGGAACCGAGGGGCGCTGTGTCTCAGTCTAGGCTGGATTTCCTAAGGGGAATTTCTCTAGACCGATCTCTTCGAAATAAATCGCCGTACGAGGTGGCCTTTCCACATCCACAATCCCGTAAGCACCATGACAGGAAAGAAAATGTACCGCGTTTTCGAAGCGTAGTCGGGCAGCTTCTCAAATGGACTAAAAATATATCCGAATATCGGGATAGCGAAGATGATGTGTATCCAGCGAACTATCGAACGCTTAGTGGTTTCTTTCATGATGATTTCTCCCCGCCATTGGTTATCGCTAAACTAAATATCGCTAAACACTGAGCCAGCCCCGAAATCCCCTTGCGGCATAGTAAGACTCCGCGCCGTTGTGATACGTGAAAACCGTGTCGAAGCGGCGATCACAAAAAAGCGCGCCGCCAAGTTTTCTGATGTTCGAAGGCGTCTTCACCCAACTCGACGTTTTTAGATCGAACTCGCCTAGTTTCTGTAACTCTCGATATTGTTCTTCCGTCAAAAGCTCAATGCCGATGGCTGCGGCCATATCCGTGGCATTATTTTTTGGCTTATTTTCTTTCCTTGAGTCTAGCGCTTCGCGGTCGTAGCAAAGGCTTCTGCGATCTTTCGGACTTTCCGGCGCACAGTCGTAAAAAATGTATTCGCCCGTCTTCTTATTGTGGCTAACAATATCCGGTTCGCCGCCGGTGCGTTCCATTTCACTGAGCGACCACAGCTTTTCAGGATTCGTATCCAGCTTTGCCTGGACCTCAGCCCAAGCAAGACCTTTGTGGCGGTTCATGTTTTTCTCAAAGCGGGCTTGCAATACTTTGAGCAGCTCTTGGGATTGTTTCGCTGACAACTCTTTCTTATTGCTTTTCACAACGCACCTCGACTCATGATTTCGACGCCCACTTGGGCGTTTCAACGCCGAACTGCTGGGAATACTCAGCGTTCAGCCGCTGCCAGCCTTCGAACTTCATGGCGTCAGGGCCAGTGATACGACCGACGGGAGTTCCGCTGAGCAGGCGATCCATCACATCGAAACAAATGTGCCAACCCGCAGCGCCCATGGCGATGTAGGGGCGAGGGATGTTGGTCCAGAGCGTCAGGCGCGTGCCCTCAGCCAGCGCTTCGAGTTGCCAGCACATATTAAAGTCGCCCCACTTATACTCAAGCAGCTCCGGTTCGTCAGCGCGCGTCACGGTTGTTTCGGTCACGCGCGGCGCTCCGACGGTGGTGAGGTTCACCTTGTTTCCAACTGCGCCCAGATTTCCATCGGCATCGAATGGCGCCCACTCCCGCAAATGCGCCGGATCGGTTATCGCCTGCCACACTTTTTCGGGCGAGTGGCGCAGCTCTTTGACGAGAACGAGCGTCCACTTTTCTTGCCCGTCGTGGCCCCGATCTTTTTGTACCCGCGCTATGTTCGCCGGACCGGGTGTGTATTGCGCATGAGCGGTCATCTATTTTCTCCTTGATTTCTTTTTCACTAGCTGGCTCTTCGATGGCTTGTTCTTCGTTGGAATCGAGCGGCCTTCTCTTGATTCATCCATGCGATCAAGATGGCGTTCAAGGGCATCCACATGCGCAGACCAGAACCGGCGGAACTGGGCCAGCCAGGCATCCACCTCTCGAAATGGCTCAGGCTTGAGCCGGTAGAGACGGCGCTGCGCGTCCACTGTGGATTCCACGAAACCCGCATCGCGTAGCACGCGCAGGTGCTTGGACACGGTCGGCTGCGACATACGAAGTTGACGTTCAATCTCTCCGACCGACTGCTCCGATGAGACCAGCAAGCTTAGTATCGCGCGGCGGTTGGGCTCGGCGATAATTTCGAACGCGGATTCCATATCTTCTTATATACCTTTAAAGGAATATACGTGTCAAGGAATATTTAAGATGGCTGAATACTTCAAGACGCAAAAAAAAAGACGCGCAAAGGCGCGGCGCGCTACGAAAGCTTCAACACGACGCGATTTTAGCCCGGAAAGAAACTCTTTCGGTATTTGCCTGGAAAGAATTGGTGGGGGCGATGGGACTCGAACCAGCGGCCTCGGCCGTAACGGCGAAATCTTTACCCATTACTAACTCAAGTGGCGCAAGGTCATCTATCTTTCGATCTCATCAAAAGAATTGTTTCAAAATCGCGTCATCGCTCATGGGCTGATTAGTTATCCTTCGAGCCGGCGCTCTGTTTTTGCAGTTCGGCGAGAGCTGTCAATACTTCCTCACTATGCTTGTTCGGGTTCACCTCGGTGAATATTTTGGCTACCTTCCCTTCCGGGTTGATGATGAAGGTGTGCCGGGAAGCAAATTTCACGAGGCCGAGATTGGTCAACGATCCATATGCGCTCGACACCTTGTGATCCATGTCGGCTAGCAGTTTGAAGTTCAGCCCTTCCTTTGTGCAGAAATGTTTGTGGGAGTCGGAGCTGTCCACGCTGACGCCAAGCACCACTACATTCCTCTGCTGGTACAGCGGCTGGTCGCGCTGGAAGTTGTGCGCCTCGATGGTGCAGCCGCTGGAAAAATCTTTGGGATAGAAATACAAGACCACCCATTTGCCACGATAATCCTTCAGAGTGACGGGCGTGCCTTCCTGCGATGTAAGCGTGAAATCGGGCGCCTGGCTGCCCACCAACGGAACGGTAGCGGAAAACATCATTAACGGTGTGAGCGCAAAGGCAGCAACAATCGTGCTTATCAATATTCGGTGCTTCATTACAGGTTCTCCTGAATTGCGGACTCTATTACTGGTTCATTCATCAATTGAATTGCATTCGTCACTTTGGTGATCACCAGCTGCACATCGCTGATGTAGCGTTCGCGGAATCCCCCCTCGCAGTACGCCAGGTAGTAGTCCCACATGCGCACGAAACGCTCGTCGAATCCCAGCTGACGTACCTCCGGAAGATGATCGAGAAATCGGCGCCGCCATTCGTGAAGGGTCAGAGCGTAGTGCTTGCCGATATCTTCCATGTGGAAAAGCTGCATGTGCGTGGTTCGAGCCAGCGATCGTTGAATCTCGATGACCGAAGCCAGTTCGGCGCCAGGAAAGATGTGCTTCTTGATCCAGTCGCTCTGCTTTCGGTACTGGTGAAACTTTTTTTCTTGGATGGTGATGGTCTGCAGAAGCATGGTGCCATCCGGCTTCAGCAGGCGATCACAAGCTCCGAAGTAGTCGTCGTAGTGCTCGTAACCCACGGCTTCGAACATTTCAATGCTGACGATCTTGTCGAACTGCCCACGCAGGTTGCGGTAGTCTTCGAGCAGCAACTGAATACGATCCGCTGCGCTGCTCCGTGAGAACAGGTCACGCGCGTAGTCGTGCTGCTGCTGGCTGATAGTCGTGGTCGTTACACGGCATCCGTAAGTCTCAGCCGCGTAGGCCGCGAAGCCGCCCCAGCCCGTGCCGATTTCGAGAATGTGATCGCGCGGTCCCAGTTGAAGTTTGCCGGAAATAAGATCGAACTTTTGAATCTGCGCCTGCTCCAGAGTATCGTCGGAATTTTCATAATAGGCACAGGAGTAAGCCAGACTCCTATCCAGGAAGACGCGATAGAAGTCGTTGCCCAAGTCGTAGTGATAGGCGATATTGCGACGGCTTCCCGCCTGGGTGTTGCTGCGGCGGCGATGCTCGATAAAGTCCGCAAATCTGCGGAAGGACGTCAAAAGGCGATTGTTGCCGTCTACTTGGTCCAGGTTTCGCACCGCCAACTGCACAACCGCAACCAGATCAGGAGTCGACCAGTCCCCGTCCATATATGCCTCGCCGATGCCGACGTCTCCGGCGAGCAGTGCGCGCAGGAAAAAACTTTCATTATGTACGGCCATGACCGCATGAAGCGGATGGTGCGACTGGCCGAAACAGTAAGTGTCCTCGGGACAAACAACCTCGAGGTATCCGACCCGAAGACCCCCTAGGGTCTTCAGGAATATCTTCTTCGCGATGTTGGTGGTTATTCGGCTCGCCATGATGCCCCCAAATGCTGCGCTGTTGCTCGGTCGTAATGGCCTGCTCCAGGATGCGCGACTACCGGCACCCGCTTCAGCAGCAGCCGTAGCGCCTGCCAATGAATTGCGGTTATCACTTTGGCCGTCATCCAGGGAAATCGTAAGATTGCGCGGTGCAACTCGGCTCTTGACCACTCGCGCCGTTCCAGCTTCAGCGTGGAATCGAATATTTCTCGCCCGTTTTCGTAGCTGACGCTCTGACTAGTCAGATGCTCACCGGGCGGCGTAAACGTCCAGTCATATTCCTGGTCTAATTTAAGGAAAGGCGACACGTGGAATGTCTTGGGAAATCGGTAGCGTTTGTTGTCGCCTGCGGGGCGCTCAACATTGGGCGTGAGCCAGTAGTTTGCGGTCTCGCCGAAAGTATTGTTCACCTCAGCCATGATCATCTGCAATTTGTCTTCCCGGTTGTAGCAGTAAAAAAAAGAGACAGGATTGAAGTTGTATCCCAAGTAGCGGAGATGGGTGAGTAGGAATATTTTCCCATCGGGAAGAACAACGCCATTTTTTCCCGCATCTTGCGATATGCGTTCCCGCAGGGCTCTCGCCGGATCTCCGAAGTGATCTCGCTCCTGGTAGGAAATCAAGTTGCGCCGGTTGTAGCCCGCCAGCGGGGATACGTTCATCAACTCGGGCAGCCGGTCGATATCGAGGAAAACCATAAACAGGGGGTAAGTAAATTCGTGGCGCACAGGATTGAACCTGCGATGACGCAATGTTCCTGAATAGATTCCCGATTGCATTAAGCCGCCGCTTTTCTGACTGCATTCCACGATGCGCCCAGCGTTTCCGCTACCCGAATCGCCGAATTAAATCCATCTTCATGGAAACCGTAAAACCAGTATGCTCCACAAAAGTGAGTTCGATTGTGTCCGCTGATCTCCTGCCATCGCGCCTGAGCTCGCACTGCTTCCAAGGTATAAAGAGGATGGAAATAGGTCATTTCCCGCAGAATGTTGCGCTCAGCAATGGACTGCGTGTCATTCAGCGTCACGCAATAATCTTCCCGTGTTGGCAGGCTCTGTAGCCGGTTCATGTGATACGTCAGCGTAGCCGCTCGCCGCTTGGCGCCGAGATGGTAATTCCAAGAAGCACGCGCTCCTGCTCGCCGGGGCAGCAGGCTCGAGTCGGTATGCAGCACTGTCTCATTGCGGCTGGTGCGGAAGCCAGTCAGAACCGCCCGTTCTTGTGGCGTGAGATCTTTCAATAGCTCGACCGTTTGTGGTGCATGACAAGCAAACACCACTTCGTCGAAGGCTTCCGGCGGACAGTCCTCAAAACTGATTTGCACTCCCGCCGCAGTGCGCCTCACCCCATCAATCTTTGCGCCCAGGCGAATCCGTTCCCGGTATGGCGCCGTTAGCGGAGGAATGTAAACGCTGCTGCCGCCTTGCAAGGCGTACCACTGAGGAGCCGTGGTCAAACCGAGGAGCCCATGATTTTCGAGGAAGCGAATCAAAGTGAATGCCGGGAAATCTTCGATTTCTTCTGGCGACGTGGACCATACCGCGGCTGCCATGGGGTGCAAATAGTAACGAGTGAAGTCGCCTGCAAACTCATGGGCGCGCAGGTAGTCCCCCAAAGTGATTCCCGCGTTGGCCGGATCCTGTAGAAGCTTGCGAGCTTCCCGGTTGAAGCGCATGATCTCCGCCAGGAAGCGGTAGTGTCCCACGCGAAATAGATTGCTCCCGCCCGCAAAAAATCCGCTCAAGCCACGGCTGCTGTATTCAAATCCAGTCTGCCGGCAGGAAACACCGAACGACATGTCGCTCGGTTGCCGGAGGACTCCCAACTGCCGAAACAGGCGAACCAGGTTGGGGTAAGTTCGGTCGTTATGCACAATGAAACCGGTGTCGATCGGCAAAACGCCACGACTGGTTTCGATCGGATGGGTATGAGTATGACCTCCGAGGCGAGCCTCTTTTTCGAATAGCCATACTTCGTGTTTCTGGCTGAGCAGGTACGCTGCGCCCATTCCCGAGATGCCTGCTCCGATTACCGCGATCCGGCTCATGCCGCCTCACTTTCCGACAGCGGCACCCGAATACCCCGCAGATCTTTGGCTATCCCCAGCCAGTTCAGCATCTTCAGCGCGTAGTAAGTAAGGTCCACTTCCCACCAGCGAAGTCCCTGCTGGCAGGCGTACATAAATTTATGGTGATTGTTGTGCCAGCCTTCACCCAGCGTGACGATGGCGAGGACAAAGTTATTGCGGCTGTCGTCCGCGGTTTCGAAACGCCGCGTTCCCCACAAGTGCGCAACCGAATTGATGGTAAAGGTTCCGTGAAACAGCAGGACGGTTGAGACCACGAATCCCCACACAAATGCTCCGAGTCCTCCGCCGAGGAATAGCAACGCCGCTAAGGCAACGGGTGGGACCAAATAGTGCTTGTCGAGCCACCGCAACTCTGGAAATTTGCCGAAGTCCCGGATTAGCGCCGGGTCATACTCGTCGTATTCGTTCGATAGTACCCAACCGACGTGTGCCCACCAGAACCCGCGCTTCAAGGGAGAGTGAATGTCAGGATCCTGGTCGGCATGCCGGTGATGCACGCGATGATGAGCAGCCCACCACAGGACGCCCTTCTGCCCGGAAGTCTCCGCCAAAAAGGCCATCACAAACTGCCAGCCGCGCGCCAGTTTGTAGCTGCGGTGGCTAAAGTAGCGGTGGTATCCGGCCGTAATGCCGAACATACGCACGACGTACATCGCCAGCATGAGACCCACCCATGACCAGCGGAAAGGAACAAAGAACGCGGCGGTACAGCCCACATGCAACAGCACAAAGAGAATAACCGTACCGAAACTGTAGTTGCGCAGTTGCTTTATCACAAATAATTCCTGGCTTTTGCCTCTGACTTATGACTTTGGTTCGACGACCTCTTTTAGGCGGTACGCACTGAGGCAGGGCGGCGGATTGCCTCCTAATTTGTTGTACCAATGCGAAACGCATTTGTCAATGTTTTGTCCATGACAAATCATTGACATTTAAAAATGAGGCTGATACGATCCTTATGCAATGGCACCCTCTTACCCGATCAGTGCCGTGTCCAAACTCACTGGCATTCCCTTGGACACGCTCCGTGCCTGGGAGCGTCGCTACCGCGCTGTCATTCCCAAACGAGCCGGGCGCGGACGTGTTTATTCCGAGGAACAAATCCAGAAGTTGCTTCTGTTGCGGCGGGCGGTCGAACAAGGACACTCGATCGGACAAGTTGCTGCGCTGGGTGACCGCCAGTTGCGGGAACTTCTGGAGAAAGGATCTTCCATCGCGGCTGGACAATCGTCTGTCAAGGAAACTGATTCTAGTGACCTCCTAGCGCCGGTCCTGCACGCCCTCGACCGCTTTGACTATGCCGGGACCGATCGGGAAATCAACCGTCTGGCAGCAGCCTTGGGAAGCCCGAGAACTTTCGTTCATCAAGCCGCGCTACCACTGATGCGGACGGTCGGCGAGCGGTGGCACGAGGGCAAGTGCAGCATTGCGCAGGAGCATCTGCTGACCAATCTGCTCACCGGCCTACTAGCCTCGCTGGTGCGAACCTATTCTCCGTCGAATCCGCCTGCTCGGGTTTTGCTGGCCACGCCGGCAAATGAACATCACGCGTTCCCCATCCTGGCAGCCGCCATGCTTACAGCAGCGGGTGGGCTGGGAGCCATTTATCTGGGAACGGACTTGCCGGCTGCGGACATCGCTCTAGCTGCCCGCAAAAGTGAAGCCGATGTTGTTTTACTCAGCCTTTCATTTGCGCCCAAGTTCGAAGTTCTCGAGGATCTCATCTACGTCGCCGACAAAGCTCCGAGTGCGGCTGATCTCTGGCTCGGTGGCTCTCCGGAGTTGCATCTGGACCGGGCAACTGCGGGTTCTCGCTGGATGGTATTGCCGGATTTCACCGCATTGGAACACCAACTGGCCGCTCGAGGAGCGAGATTCTAGCGACGGCTAAAGCAATCCAAATGTGGGCCAGAATCGTGATTGACGGTAGTGACGGCACAAGCATGAAAAGTGGATTCTTCGAGCGCAGGCTTATTGCTCCAATCATGGCCCTGCTCACCCAAGGCATCACGCCGGAAAAGATTGCCTTAAGCCTGGCATTCGGGGTTGTGCTGGGCATCTTTCCGGTGCTCGGTTCAACCACCATTCTCTGTGCGGCTGCAGCCTTGGTGTTCCAGTTGAATCTGCCTGCCATCCAGCTAGTGAATTATCTGATCTATCCCTTGCAGTTGTTCTTGCTGGTGCCCTTCATCCGAATGGGGGAAAAGCTGTTTCGCGTTGGATCTCTGCAGTTATCTTTGACGCAGATTTTGGCCATGGTGCGTTTGGACCCAATGCATGCGATCGCAAGACTGTGGTTGTTGGAACTACACGCCATGTTGGCGTGGCTACTGATCGGTTCGCCATCAATTTTTATTATTTATTTCCTTCTGTCCCGGGCTCTGCGCCAAGTAGCTGCGTCCGTTCGACTGGGTCCCAATAACGCCGAGCCGGTTCAGATTTCCCAAGCTTGATTGGAGTGATTCATATGTTCTTTAAACTGTACTGCATTGCCTTGCCGATCTTCTTTGGCTTGGATATGGTCTGGCTCGGCATCGTGGCTAAGAACTTCTACACCAAACAGATCGGATTTTTGATGACGCCCAAAGTCAATTGGGCGGCGGCCGTCATCTTTTACTTGCTCTTCCTCATAGGCTTGGTGGTTTTCGTCATAGCTCCAGCCGTCGAAAAAGATTCCTGGGCGCGCGCGCTTCTCCTCGGAGCCTTGTTCGGTCTCGTTACCTACGCGACCTACGATCTCACCAATCTCGCCACCGTCAGGGATTGGCCGCTGGCGTTGACAGTCGTGGACCTGGTTTGGGGAACGATATTGGCCGGCTCTGTGTCTACCGGAACCTACTTCATCGCACACAAGCTCGGTCTATGAACTACTACGCGACATTGGGTGCCGTGCTTTGGGGATACATGACCCTGTGGTTCCTGATTTCGTTGATTAGAAAAAGAAACGATGTGGCAGATGTCGCTTGGGGGTTGGGCTTTGTCCTTCTGGCGTGGACATCTTTCTTTCTGTCTGGCGGGTGGGGAACGCGCGGCGCACTGGTGGGCATCTTAGTGAGCATCTGGGGCCTGCGCCTGGCATGGCACATCCATGCGCGCCATCGCGGCAAGCCGGAAGATTTTCGCTACCTCGCTTGGAGACGGGAATGGGGCAAGTGGTTTTATGCTCGCTCCTACGCGCAGGTGTACTTGTTGCAAGGCGCGCTTCTATTCGTCGTCGCATTGCCGGTACTCATGATTAATCGCAACCCGGCAGGCATGTTCGGCTTTGTCGAAATCATGGGCGT
>JAJPHW010000052.1 GCA_021325035.1 Terriglobia bacterium | reverse complement strand
GAGCCGGGCGCGATTGAAGCGCGCTGGGCGGAGTATTGGGTCAAAGAAGACCTCTTCCACGCGCCCACTCCCGCCGAGGGCGACAAGCGTCCGCGCTTCAGCCTGCTGCTGCCGCCTCCCAACGTGACCGGGCGCCTGCACATGGGCCACATGCTGAACCAGACGCAGATGGACATCATCATCCGCTGGCACCGCATGCGCGGATTTCTCACGCTCTGGCTGCCCGGCACAGACCACGCCGGCATTGCCACGCAAATGATGGTGGAGCGGCAACTGGCTAGCGAAGGCAAGAAGCGCCGCGACTTGGGCCGCGAGGCTTTTATTGAGCGGGTGTGGGAGTGGAAGAAGCTTTACGGCGGCGCGATTCTTGACCAGATGAAGCGGCTGGGCGCGTCCGTGGACTGGGACCGCGAGTACTTCACCATGGACGAAAATCTTTCGCGCGCAGTACGCGAAGTTTTCGTTCGCCTGTATGAAGCGGGGCTGATTTATCGCGGCAAGTACATCGTGAACTGGTGTCCGCGCTGCGGCACCGCGATTTCCGACCTCGAAGTGAAGCACGAAGACGTGCCGGGCAAGCTGTATGAGATTCGCTATCCGGTTGTAGGGACAAGCGAATTTATTACGGTGGCGACGACGCGCCCGGAGACGATGCTCGGTGACACCGCGATTGCCGTCAACGAAAAAGACGAGCGATATACGCATCTGCACGGCAAGAAGGCTTTATTACCGCCGCATCAAGAAGGAAAGCTGAGTCGCGAGATTCCGATCATCACCGACGAGCTGGCGCAGCCCGAGTTTGGTACTGGCGCGGTAAAGGTGACGCCGTCACATGATCCCAACGATTTTGAAGCGGGCCTGCGCCACAACCTGCCGCAGATTGAGGTCATCGACGAGCGCGGCCACATGAACGAAAACGCGGGCAAGTACGCGGGACTCGATCGTTTCGAAGCGCGCCAGCAAATTGTCGCCGATCTTGAGGCGCAAGGTTTTCTGGTCGGCGTGAAGGACTACACCATCGGCATTGGCAAGTGCGATCGCTGCGGAACGATCGTCGAGCCGCGGCTTTCGCTGCAATGGTTCGTGAAGATCAAGCCGCTGGCCGAACGCGCGATTGAAGTGGTCGAGAAGGGCTACATCCGCTTCACGCCGGAAAATTACAAGCAGATTTATTTGAACTGGATGAACAACATCCATGACTGGACGATTTCGCGCCAGTTGTGGTGGGGACATCGCATTCCGGTGTGGAATTGTGCCGATTGCAACCAAGTCATCGTCGCTCGCGAGACTCCGACCAGGTGCAAGTGTGGCAGTGGAAAACTGGAACAAGATACTGACGTGCTCGACACCTGGTTTTCTTCCGGATTGTTGCCCTTTACCGCGCTGGGCTGGCCGAAAGCGACGCCCGATCTGGATGCGTTTTATCCCACGTCGCTGCTGATTACCGGCTTCGACATTTTATTTTTCTGGGTCGCCCGCATGATTATGCTGGGCTGCTGGTTCATGGCCCCGCCCAACAAGCCAGAACACACCACTGCTCACGTAGGGGCGGACGCCCCGTCTGCCCAAGCCGCGCCCATTGCGGCGGAAAAACTGACTGAAGATGAGTTGCGAGACTCTGTCCCCTTCCGCGAAGTTTATATTCATGCTCTCGTCCGCGACGCTGACCGCCAGAAAATGTCGAAAACCAAAGGCAACGTGCTCGATCCGATTGAAGTAATCGGCAAATACGGCACCGATGCCACGCGCTTTACCCTGGCTTCGATGTCATCGCCGGGAACGGATATTGCCTTCAATCCCAGCCGAACCGAAGGTTATCGTGCCTTCGCCAATAAAATCTGGAACGCCGCGCGCTTCATGTTCATGAACGTGGACAGGGTCGCGCCGGAGATGCGGCCAGCAAGCAATCTTGAGAATTTCTCAACAAAGACCCTCGAAGACCGCTGGATACTTTCTCGTTTTAACCGTGTCGCGGGTGAAGTAAAGAAGTCGCTGGAAATCTATCGCTTCGATGATGCGGCCCGCGCGATTTACGATTTTTTCTGGGGAGAATTCTGCGATTGGTATCTGGAACTTATCAAGCCGCGGATTGATGTCGAACGCGGCGCTACTCATGATGAAGCGAAGCTGGCATGCGAAAACCTGGTCAATTTGTTTGAAAGCTCGCTGCGGCTGTTGCATCCTGTGATGCCATTTATCACCGAAGAAATCTGGCACGCGATGTACGCTGGCAATCCGCCGCTCAAGTCCATTGCACTGGCAAGTTATCCTGAAGCAAGTGAAAAGCAGTTCGATCTCGCCGCCGAAACTGAAATGGCGATATTGCAGGATCTTATCGTCAGCATCCGCAATCTACGGGCAGAATTAAAAGTCGAAGTCAAACAGAAGACGCCGGTGTCTATTTATACAGAAGATAGAGCGGTGCGCAGTCTGATCGACCAGAACCGAAGCGCAGTCGAGCGCTTGGCGAATGTCGAAGGAATCGAATTTGCCGCGCAGCCATTGTCGAATCATGCCAACGTCCGCAGCACCTCGCGCTTTGATGTACGCCTCGTCTATGAAAAGAAAGTGGACGTCGCCGCCGAGCGCGAGCGCCTGAGCAAAGAACTCGAACGCATCGAGAAAGAAATCGCCAACGGCGAGCGGCAGTTGGGCAATGAGCAATTTTTAGCCAAAGCCCCGCCGAAAGTGGTCGAAGGCATTCGCACGCGCCTCGGTGAGTTGCAGATTTTGCGTGAAAAGACTCAAAATCAATTGAGCGGATTGAAATAATTGCGATTACGAGTTTTATAAAAACGACATGGAATGGAATAACCGGCGGTTGACCGCCATCATCGAAAACGCGTTGCAGGAAGATCGCGCCACGCGCGACGCCACTAGCACAGCTTGCATTGATCCGAACCAGCGCGCTATTGCGACCATTCTTGCCAAGCAAGATTGCATTCTCGCCGGCCTCGGCTGCGTGGCCCGCATTCTCGATGTCTATGAGCAGCTCGACCCTTCCGTCCACGCGCATTATGAAGTGACGATCCACGGAGAAGTTTTCGATGGAGTGCGTCTCAAAAAGGGCCAGCAGATCGCCGTAATTCGCCACAATGCCCGCGTAATTCTTTCCTGTGAGCGCGTGATTTTGAATTTTCTCCAACGCATGAGTGGCACAGCGACGCTCACGCGAAAATTTGTTGACGCCATCGCCGGAACCAAAGCCCGCATTCTTGACACACGGAAGACGGCACCGGGTTTACGAGCGATTGATAAATACGGCGTGCGTTGTGGTGGCGGGCAAAACCACCGCCTCGACCTCTCTGACGGAATTTTGATCAAGAACAACCACATTGCTCTAGCGGGAGGAATCGTCCCAGCGCTCGAGCTCGCTCGAAAGAACCGCAAAGGCAAGCAGCCCATCGAGATCGAAGTGCGCACCGTGAAAGAGTTGCAGGAAGCGCTCGATCACAAAGCCGAGGCCATTCTGCTCGACAACATGTCTCCCGAAGACGTGAAGAAAGCCGTGGACATCTGCTCGAAGCTCGATCGGCGCATTCCTCTCGAATGTTCCGGCGGCATTCGCCTGGAAAACGTCCGCGCCTACGCCGAAACTGGCGTGGATTTCATCTCTGTCGGTCTGTTAACGCACTCTCCCAGCGCGGTAGATATGAGCCTGCGCGTGCAACCCGCATAGTTCGCATGAGGCGGGCATTCCTATCCACTAACGTAAGGTAAAGAGTGATTGCAAAGAATCCACTCCGACGCGCGAGATCAGGAAAAAAGGCAGGCATCGGCTTATACTCTTACGACCAAATTAAGAATACGAGACCCATTGGTCGTGCGGGAGCGATGCTAATTGGTGGGATATATCTATTAATTGGGTTGGCCCTTGTAGCTCATTGGATGAGTTTCCGAGAAGAAGACCCTAAAGCAATACGTATCATTTTCGGAACCTGTCTAGTGTGCATAGGTGTTTTTACCGCCCATGTTGGTGTGATTTACTATTGGAGACAATTATGGCGGCGGGTTTCTGTACTCCATAGACGAGCTAGCCGCCGCAACAAATGAATTGTCTAATCGGGGTTTATCTGAACGTTCTTATTACCATCGCTGGAGTGACACTCTACCTCCATCCGTAACAAATTACTGGCCTTTTCACCACGTATTTGTGTGTTTTTCAAGCCTTGGTCCAGCGAGGTAGAGTTATCGAGTCGGAGGTCCGCCATGCTCTCCCGCTTTGCGGCATTGCTTCTGTTTTCATTCCTTTTCCTCGCCGCGTTCGCAGCCAACGCACAAAAGCCCGGCACCACCAACATCGCCGTCACAATTGATGCGCTCACCGATCGCCATCCCATCAGCCAATATGTTTACGGCGGAGCTTATCCGGAAAATGCCTCTACCATCACCGATAGTGGCCTAAGCGTCGTGCGCTGGGGCGGAAACGCAACTTCGACTTACAACTGGAAGCTCTTCACGGACAACGCCGACAACGACTATTTCTTCGAAGACTTCGGCTACACCGAAATCGGCGACGGCGATTCGACTAAATACATTCAGGACGTGAAAGCCGCAGGCAGCAATCCGATTATGACCATGGTCATGCTGCCGTGGGTCGCGCAGAGTGCAGAGAACAACAACGGCCATTGGAGCTTTTCAGTCGCGAAATATGGCCAGCAATGCGCAACCGACCCATACAATTCTGACGCAGGCGACGGTTTGAAGACCGATTGCACCACTGAGCTTACAGCCAATCCGAACGACGCATACTACCCGCTGCTTGATCAGCCGGGCAATGGCGACCCTCCAAATAGCGTCTATCGTAATCAATGGGCTGCGGCTCTGGCCGCGGCCTTTGGCGCCGCTCCTCACTTCTACAACATGGACAACGAAATCGATATCTGGGGCTCGACGCACTTCGATATTCATCCCCAGCCCTCGGCGTATAACGAACTGCGCAACACGTTTATTGGAGAATCAACAGCCTTGAAAGGCTGGGACCCAAAAGCCATTCGACTCGGCCCAGTAAGTTGCTGCTGGTGGTTTTATTGGAACGGTGCGAACAACAACGACAAAGGTGCGCACGCCGGAGACGATTTTCTCCCCTGGTGGCTAAACGAAGTTTATTGGCAGGACAAAGTAAATGGCGCGCGGTCGGTGGATATTTTCGACATTCACGCCTATCCCGACGGCCCTAATACTTCCGGCTGGACGCAGGCGCAGCTGCAAGCGCTGGAGTTGCGCATCTTCCGCGATTACTGGGACCCGGCTTACGTTAGCGAATCGGGCGATATCAACCAGCAATGGACGACGCAAATCCAACCGAATAAGACAATTCCGTTTCGCATTCCGCGCATGCGCGCGATTGCAAACATGATTTATCCCAACACGCCGTTAAGCTTTACAGAATGGAACGCATCGTTCGCCGGCGAATCCGATTTTTCAACCGCGCTTGCCGATGCCGAAGCTTATGGCATCATGGGCCGCGAGCGCTTGTATCTGGCATCCCGCTGGGTTGCGCCAGTTCCGACTAATCCCAATTATCTCGCGTTGAAGTTGTATCGCAATTACGACGGCCAGCACCACGAATTCGCGACTGAATCCGTATCGGATACGAACAACGGCAATCCGGATTTATTCAGTAGTTTCGCGGCGGTGAATCCTACGGGCACCGCAACCGTGATGGTGGTGAACAAAGATCCGGCTAACACCGCGCAAGTCCAATTCACATGGAACGGATACACGCCCAAGCAGTTCACTTCATACACGCTTGCTTCTACGAATCCGACCCAGATTGTGAAGTCGTCAACAGAGGCATGGACTGGGACACAAAGCTTCGCGCCTTATTCCGCAACACTACTGGTAGTCTCCGGCACAGGACAAGCCGGCAGCGCCCAGTGGGATCCAAATCCCGACACGGTGATGGTCGCAGCTGGTTCGACGGTCACCCTTCGCCCGAAAATCACTGCGGGAAAAGGAACGGTCACACTCGGCTCGCCGCAATCCGATAGCGGTGTGACATTGACAGTTACACAAGGGAGTTTGTCGGTTGGTAAAAACGGTGCGGTTACGGTGAAAGCGGGCAGTACGCCCGGTTTCTATCACTACTCCATCCCCGGCACCGACAACACTGGCGTCACGCAAAACGAAGGTGGATGGATCGTCGTCGGAAATCCTCCAGCGTCTCTGGCGAAAACTGGCGACAAACAAAGCGGAGCGCCGGGAGCGCAGTTGAATTTATCGGTAACGCTGAATCCCGGGCAATCCGGTGGAAGCGCGGCCGGAGGCACGATATTTCTTTCGACCAGCGCTGGATCTTTGTCGAGCCAGATTGTTACGACCGATTCGAACGGCAATGCGCCAGTAGTATTAACCTTGCCATCGAATCCGGGAACAGTCCACGTGACCGCCGAAGGGCAATATGGCCTGGGGCATCCAGTGGTCACATTCACGGAGACGGCGAAGTAGATTTCTAACCACAAAGATCACGAAGAAGCACGAAGGAAGCGCGTTTTCTTCGTGAACCTTCGTGCCCTTCGTGGTTTCATTTTCCTGATTTGTTCTTTCCTCTCACTTCCCGCATAATTTTTGCATCGCTACCAGGCAAACAATCCGAAGGACGGCACAGGCAAAATCATCCACCTCAGTGCATCTACGAACTGACGCCCGCCTCGGCAAAATCATACGCCTGCTAACCGACAACGCGACTGTGGTCGTAAGCGGCACCAAAATCGCCGGCGAAGTCGGCACCACGCGCTCCGAAATCTGGCGTCTGGTCCAGCAGTTGCGCGAACTCGGAGTGGAAATTACCGGCCATCCTGCTACGGGATATCAACTCAAAGCCATCCCCGACCTGCTCTTGCCCGATATGCTCGCAAATTCGCTGCAAGGCACGATCTTCGCTAACAGCAAAACCATTCATCATTTTTACAAAATTGGCTCGACCAATACCGAAGCCATGGAAGCCGCGAGCCAGGGCGCGCCCGAAGGCAGCGTCTTCCTCGCAGAGCAGCAAACCGCTGGCCGTGGACGCGGCGCGCACGATTGGCACTCAGCGCAATCCGTTGGAATTTATTGCTCAGTGATTTTGCGCCCGCTCTTGCCTCCTGCGGATGTCCTGGTTCTTTCGTTAGCCGCTGGGTTGGCAGTTCAAGCTGCCGTTCGCGAAGTGGACGAACGCGTCACCGCTGATTTGAAATGGCCCAATGATTTATTAATAGATGGCAAAAAATTCTGCGGCATCCTGACCGAGATGAACGCCGAAGTTACGCGCGTCCGCTACATCGTCGTCGGCATCGGCATCAACGTAAATCAGCAGAGTTTTCCGCCGGACCTGAACGCCACAGCAACATCTCTGCGCATTGTCACCGGCACGGAATGGTCCCGTCTCGAACTCTGCGCGGCTTTGCTAAAATCGCTTGACCGCGAATATCGAGCGCTCACGCAAAATCCGAATGCGCATCAGAATATTTTGCAGCGCTTTGAAGCGAATTCTTCGTATGTTCGCGGACGCAGAGTCCGGATCGAAGAAAACGGTGGATTTGAGGGTGTAACCGAAGGTCTGGATCCTCGAGGCTTTTTGCAGGTACGTACGAAAGACGGATTGCAGACAGTTTTAAGCGGAACGGTTCGGGCAATATAAATTCATGCTTCTCGTCATAGACGTCGGCAACACCAACACGGTCCTCGGAGTCTTCGCGAAATCCGCGAACGTCGCCTCGGGCTCAAACTCATACGACCAGCCCATCGCTAACTGGCGTGTGTCAACGAATGCCACGCAAACCGTGGACGAATACGGCGTCCTCTTCCGCAATCTTTTTTCCATGGACAACGTCAAAGCCGACGGCATTCACGGCATCGTAATTTCGTCCGTCGTGCCGCCGCTCGACTCCACGCTGCGGCAGGTCTGCGAAAAATATTTCAAGACCAAGCCGCTATTCATCGGGCCGGGAATTAAGACCGGCATGCCCGTACTTTACGAAAATCCCGCCGAAGTCGGCGCCGATCGCATCGTCAACTCCGTCGCGGCTTTCGAGAAATATGGCGGTCCGTGCATCTCCGTGGATTTCGGCACCGCTACCACTTTCGATTGCGTCACTGCCAAAGGTGAATATCAGGGTGGAGTCATCTGCCCCGGCATCAGAATTTCCGCAGAGGCTTTGTTTGGCCGCACCGCCCGTTTGCAACGCGTCGAAATCAAAAAGCCCGCAAAAGTGATTGGCACCAATACAGTCGCCAGTATTCAGTCCGGCCTCTACTACGGCTATCTGGGCCTGGTGGACGGCATTCTCGAATTGCTGCTCGGCGAAATGGGAAAAGACTGCCGCGTGGTCGCGACCGGCGGCCTGGCTTCGCTCATCGGCACCGGCTCCAAATACATCAAGCACGTGGACGATTCGCTCACTCTCGAGGGCCTGCGCATCATCTGGGAGCGCAACGTGATCGCAAAGCCGAAACCCGTTGCAAGACCCAAGTCCCGCTAAACGCACTCGGATAAGCCTTGGAAAACTACTTCAATTATTTCACCGAAATCGAGGACCACTTCCTACGGCGGCGTGGCGGGGGCCTGCTGCTTTCCACGCTTGACTGGGCGCTGATTGAAACCTGGAAAGATGCGGGCATTCCGCTCGAAGCCGCGCTGCGCGGCATTGATGAGGCCTTTGATAAATATGATGCGCGCCCTTCGAAGACACGAAAAGTGAACAGCCTCGCCTATTGCGCGCAGGAAGTTCTCGCTGCCGCCGAAGAAATGAAAGAAGCCATTGTTGGCGTGGCAAAAGAAGACTCAAAAAACGACTCGGGATTTCGCGCTGAAGAAATCGCCGCGTTTCTGCGCCGCAACGCCGATGAACTTGACGCCGTCAAGCTTCCCGAGAAGACTGGAATCTCCGCGAACGCCGTCGCCAAAGAAGCGGCGGGAATCTTGCGCGAGCACGCGAACAAAATTGAGAGCGCGAAATCAGTCGGACGATTAGAAGACCTCGAGCGCCATCTGACGTTATTAGAAGATCGACTGTTTGCGATTCTGGTAGCGGCTTCGCCGGATGAGCAAGTCCTTGCTGTCCGTGCCGAAGCTGATCGCGAACTCGCGCCCTATCGCCGCAAAGTTCCCGCGCAACAAGTCGAGCAACTGCAAAAGCAATTCGTCCACAAGCGCCTGCTGGAGAAGTTCAACCTGCCCCGACTGAGCTTGTTTTACATGTAAGCACGAGGTTCGTGTGACGCTGGAAATTATGCACAGATGTTCCGCAAGGAACATTAGCGCGATTTTTCTATTGTTCCTTTCGGAATACTTTATGTGGAGCAAGCATTGATTTGATTGCAGTTAACGGCTTCGGGCCATGCGGCTCTCAACTTTCGGATAGCTACGAAAGTGGAGTTGACCGAAACGGCCGAGTTTTGCGTTTCTCTCCGAAGTGATCACTAAAGAACGGCGCGAGCCTCGCGTAGCCAGCATAAACGATACACTTTAATTGAGAAAATGGCCAAAGCAGACCGAAACAGAATAGAGAGTCTCGAAAAGCTCCAATTCGAACATATTGTTGGGAGTTCATTGCCCCCTAGAGCTCAGAATCTTCATGTATCAGGAATAGACTTTTATTTTGATTCGGGAAAGCACATCGGTATGCGTTGCTTCGCCGTGACGACCGGTTATAAACAAGAAGCGTTCTACCTGGAACTCACTGACGCTAGCCTCCTTGAATGGTATCAACGGGAAGTGTCAACAGAACCTAAGGTTCCAAGAATCATTAAACCGATAGACTTCTTGACTATGTGGAGGGAGGCAGGATTTGCTGATCTCATTAGGGGCCCACGCAAACTCGTGTTTTATCGCAAAAGCATCGCAGCGCAGTCCGAGAACATTCAGGGAATCACCGCAGTCGAAATTGCATCGCTACGTAGTCCACAGCAGATAGTGGTATTGCGTGCCTCGGATGACTTTCCAACGGATATTGAGATTGGCGATACTCGCAAAGAAGTGCAAAGATTACTTTGTGATCTTTTGCCCTTTACTCCGGGCATTTGATGCGCTGAGAAAATCTCGTACTCACCAGAATCCTATCCGACACAGGAGGGAGCATTTTGCCGCCGCTGTATACAACCCCGTCCTCCGATTGACCCTCCTCTCCCATTCCCCGTAAGATTTTCCCAGTGGCTTCCGAAACCCGATCTGCTGGGCAAATCGTTTCTCATTACCGCATCATCCGCAAGATCGGCGGCGGCGGCGGCATGGGCGTAGTCTATGAAGCCGAAGATCTCAAACTCGGCCGCCATGTCGCCCTGAAGTTTCTGCCCGATGATCTCGCGAGCGATCCGCTGGCTC
>JAJPHW010000043.1 GCA_021325035.1 Terriglobia bacterium | reverse complement strand
GACGATTCTTCCATCGGAGCCAATGCCTTCGTCGGTACTTTGAACAACGCGAATCCCCAGCAGCTCGACAATCTCAAGGCCGAGCACGCCATCAGCGCTAATGACGCGACCCATCGCCTCGCGCTTGCCGTAATTTTCGACGTGCCTGTCGGCAAAGACCGTTGGATCGGTCACGACATGAACGGCTTCGCCGATGCGGTCGTCGGCGGATGGTCGGCCTCTACTATCGTTACTGAACAGAGCGGGCAGCCGCTACCGGTTTACATGGCCAACCCGCGTTTGCAGGATGGCAACCAGCGGCCCAATGTTCTTTGTGGAGGATTGGCCGGCATCAGCTCTGACAAAGCTGCCGTTACTCAGCAGCCTTACATCAATACCAACTGTTTTGCCGACCCTGGCGATCAAATGCCCGGCGATGCGCCCCGCTACTTCTCCAACTTGCGTTCGGACGGTATCCACAATTTTGATGTGGCCTTCTATAAAGAATTCACCCCGCACGAAGGCATGAAGCTGCAGGTGCGCGCCGATATGTTCAACTTCCTCAACCATCCCCGCTTTGCCTCGCCTAACACTCTCTATGCGCCGGGTGACCAAACCTTCGGTCTGATTACTTCTACTGCACCGGGTTCGAATCCACGGCGCATGCAATTCGGTGCGAGGTTCGAATTTTGAAACCGCGTAGCCTCACTGCCGTAATTGCGGTTTTGTTTGCCGCTCCACTGACTTTCGCGCAAGCCGATAGCCACGTGCCCGATGTTCATGCGAACGCGCCCGACTGGGTGAATTACGTCCGCATCGGTGCGTGGGGACTAGATAGAACGGACGCTGACACGATCGTCACCAAAGCTACGCGCGATGATGTTTTTGGCATCGAGGTCGACAACGACATTGAAGGCCGCTACGAAAGCTTCATCAATCCGCAAGAAAAGCTCAATGCCATTCGTTCTGTTGCTGAAAAAGCTCATCGGGCCGGAAATCGCGCCTTCGTCTATGTCGCAGGAACGGAATGCATTACAGCGCATGCCGACAAAACTCCGCACACGCTGGCCAAAGAACATCCTGATTGGTTGCAACGGGACATCAACGGCAAGCCCGCTATCTTTGGCGGAGGCTCCGCCTTCTGGATCGAACCCGGCGACGAAGATGTCTGGGTCACTCCCTACGCCACCGAATGGCGAAAGATTTATATGCAACATATTCGCGAGATCGCGGCGACTGGCATTGACGGCATCTACGTGGACATTCCTTACTGGATGACTCACTTCGAAGGCTGGGAAAATACCTGGGCCAGTTTCGACGATTACACCGTCGCAGCGTTCAAGCAGCAAACCGGACTCGACGCTAAGAAAGATCTCAAGCTCGGCGACTTTTCCGATCCCAACTTCCGCAAATGGGTGGATTTCCGCATGGACACTTTTACCAAGTTCATGCAGGAAATTGATCAAAACGCAAAGTCGGTCAATCCACAGATCAAAACTATTCCCGAGATTTACCCCGGTATCGAAGAAGAAGCAGTTCGCGTCGGTGCTGATGTTTATAGCCTTTATCCGGTCGTTGATGCCATCACACACGAGTACGAATTCGGCGAGGGCGATCACATGGCGTCTTCGCGGATGCCTTTTGACTGGTTCGCCTATCGCGCCGGCATGGAATCATTCCGCGCTTTTGCCCAAGGTAAGCCGACCTGGATTCTCAACTACTCCTGGGATGGGGACGAAAAAGTAGACAAGAAAGAATCGATGGAAAATCTTGCCATGTCGCAAGTCATGGCGGGGGCCAATTTCTGGGACGCGCCCGGGCACTCCATGGCAGGCTCCAACGACGAAGCCACACGGCAGAAACTTTTCAGTTGGATTCATGCCCATGAGCAGACGTTTTATGCACCGCGCCTGCCCATGCATCCTGTAGGGGTTTATTTCTCTCCACAGACAAGAAATTACTACGCCAAAGACTTCATCAAGTCTTATCGCGGAATTTTGATTCTGCTGATGCAGAAGCATCTCGAATTTCAGGTCGTTACCCCGCGTACGTTGGCGGCATTTCATGGTCCAGCGTTGATTCTGCCCGATGTCCGCATCTTCAGCGATGAAGAAAAATCGCAGCTCAAAACTTATCTTGCCAACGGAAACAAGCTAATCGTCACTGGAAACGACGCTACGAAATTCGGCGCGAGTTCCAACATCGTCCATTTTCCTAATGACCCCGGCAAAGCCTACAGTACGCCATTGGAGGGCGATTTCGCCAAAGCGAATCCCGACTCTCAAAGAGACTTTCTTGCTGTGCTTGGGGAAAATCCAATCGGCGTTGAGGCCTCATCGCAAATCGCAACTTCGATTGCTTCCGTCAACGGCATGCCCCACGTCTTCCTCGCGAACTTCGCCGGATTGCAGGGCCACGTCAATCCAATTCAAACCGTGCAAAAAGGCGTGAGAATCATCGTTCCCGGTCAGCTGGCAGGCAACGCGTACTTCCTCCCATTTCTTGGCGACGTAAAGCCAGTCTCGGGAGCCACGTTGGCAGGCGGCACCGTGTATGTCCTTCCTGAAATATCCAAAGGCGCAGTTTTCTGGATTGAGTCTGCGGCTCCAGCACCATCTGGAGCGGCTTCGGCGCCAGCACGTGCAGGAGGCCACAAGTGACGGCCTTATCGGAGTTGCTCTATCTCCCGGTTCAAGAAAAAGCCTCTCGCGGCCTCGAATTCACGCCGCGCGAAATTGCCCAGCAACCAGAGACG
Source organism: Terriglobia bacterium (assembly GCA_021325035.1). Taxonomy (GTDB): domain Bacteria; phylum Acidobacteriota; class Terriglobia; order Terriglobales; family Acidobacteriaceae; genus JAJPHW01. Next base: position 25,604 of record JAJPHW010000043.1, on the reverse strand, counting down.
TGGCCAAAAACTTTCGCGCTCTTCGAGCAGCGCCGGGCGCAAATCATCGAATTTCTCGATGCTGCCGGAATCTTCAACGAGCCGGCGCACCGTCCTGTGGTTTTTCTTATCGGCGCTGGAACTTCGGACTACATTGGCCGCGCGCTCACCCAAATCCTGCGCGAACGCTGGCAGTGCGAAGTTATGGCCGTTCCCAGCACGGATGTGGTCACGCACCTGGCTGAGCTGATTTTGCCCCATCAGAAATATCTCTGGATTTCATTTTCCCGCTCCGGCGACAGCCCGGAGAGCGTCGCCGCCGTGGAGAAGGCCCTTGCTGCGCGCCCTGATATTCATCACATCATCGTCACCTGCAATGCGAATGCGAAGATGATTCGCCTCACGGCCGGCAATCCGAAAGCACTCGGCATATGCCTCGATGACGCCGTCAACGATCGCGGCCTCGCCATGACCAGTTCGTTTTCCAACATGGTCATCTTCGGACATTGCCTCGCCCACGCGAATGATGCCACGGGATATAAAAACGTACTCAAAGATCTCATTGCGGCTGGGAAGTCACTTCTTGCAACCGCTCCCGATTGCACCGCCAAACTCGCTAAAGAGAATTTCGCAACCGTTTGCTTTGTCGGCTCCGGCCCGCTGCGCGCCGTGGCTAGTGAATGTGCGCTGAAAGTCCTTGAACTTACTTCGGGCAAGACGCTCACCATGTCGGAGTCCGCGCTCGGCCTGCGCCATGGCCCGATGTCCGCGCTGAAGCAAGACACGCTCTTCGTTTGCTTCCTTTCAAGCGATGCCCACGTGCGCAATTATGAAACTGATCTTCTGCGCGAGATCGGTGAAAAGAAGTTAGTGCACACTCGCGTAGCCGTAGGGGCAGAAATTGATAAGACGCTTGCTGAACATTTACTCACTCCCAGCGCTTCGCTGCCCGATGTCTATCGTCCACCCTGCGACGTCATCTTCGGCCAGTTGCTCGGATTGTTCTTTTCTCTTCGCTGGAATCTCCAACCCGACCACCCCAGCCCTAATGGGGCCATTACACGCGTCGTACAAGGCGTGAAGATCTACCCCTGAAAGTCTGCGTCGGCATGCGCGCGTCAACGCGCATAACGAGTGAAGACCAAATCGGTATCCTTGGTTTGCTGGTGGCAGGGAAAGCAGGGCTTCATGAAATCCGCGTTGGCGGGTTTGCCGTTTTGGAAGTGACCGAATCCCCAGCCGCCGGTCGCTGCGTACTTGACTGAGTCTTTGACCATGAACTGAATGTTCGTGGGAGTGCCGGGAACGAAAGATTGCGCCTTGCCAAAGACTTTGTTGTTTTTGTCGGACGCCGTGTAACGGTAATGCAACGCAGCGATGATGGTGCCGTCTGGGTAGGGAAGCTTGCCGTCCTTGAAAGCGTTGTAGGCGATGTCATTGCCCAGCACCGCACCGATACTGTTGATGTTGCCGGCTTCATGCGCCGAGGAGATCCAGCGCCAGTCGCGGTATCCCTGCGGCATTTCGGTAACGTAGGGAGCGGCGGACGCGGCGGTTCCCGTATCGGCATGTTGGGGCGTCGGGGCGAAGAGAGCGACAAGGCCGGCCATGGCTGCGATTGCAACCACGAAGAATGCGAAATGTTTCATGGGGTTCTCCTTCCAACATGGTTAGCGGAAATCAGCGGGACAATTATCTGCTGCTCAAGGCGCAATGTCGATGCCTTTGTTGTTAATAGTGATCGCGATGGGGTGCCCCACCCTTGTCACGGTTTTTGTGACAGGGTGGGGTTTTCCTGTTCAGATGTCACAGCTAAAACGTTCCTCCCTCAATACGATGGCGTCATGCCTTGGAGTCTTGGACGTTTTCAAGAAGCTCGCGGCCTGCATTTCATTACCTTCAGTTGTTATCACCGTAAACCGTTGCTTTCTCCATCGGCTCGCGACATTTTTGAGCAAACGCTAGAGCGCACGCGCCAATGGTACGGGTTCTACATATCCGCCTATGTGGTTATGCCGGAGCATGTTCACCTGCTGGTCACTGAACCGGAACGCGCAAAATTATCCGTTGCACTGCAAATGCTGAAACAGAATGTGGCGAAAGACGTGAAGTCCCAACTGCCCACCCTGTCGCAAAGAGCGCGACAAGGATGGGGCACCCGCGCGCTGAGTTTCATTTCTGGCAAAAGCGTTATTACGACTTCAACGTTTGGAGCGAGGACAGGTTCGCCGAGAAGCTGGCTTACATCCATGCCAATCCGGTGAGCCGAGGCTTGGTGGAGCATCCCGAAGACTGGCCGTGGAGCAGCTTTCGACATTACATTTCAGGAGTAGAAGGCGTCGTCGAAATCGAGTCGCAGTGGACCGCACGCAGAAGGGAACAATTGGGGATCGTGCCCGAGATCGTCATTCGAAAATCGGGATGATAGGAAAAAATTAAGAGTATCTCGTGAGGCTGCCCCACCCTTGTCACGGTTTTTGTGACAGGGTGGGGATGTGACGCCGGGACTAAACCAACCATTGTAGGATCTGAGTATGGAACCAGCCGCCATTCTACGAATACTAGTCCGTGATTTTGAATCAGATGCCTTTGATAGGGATAGTCCCGATTTCATATCTCCTTTGGAGCTCCGATTTGCAGATTTCTCGGTTGAACATTTAGCTCAAGGCCGGAGCCATAGGTTCGAATGTGCTAGGAAAGTCTTCACCGGTGCAATGTATGGGGACTGCATTATCGAGCGAGTCTATAAGACAATTCCACCGCTACCGAAGGACTATTCGGGCTTTGGCAAAATTACGCTCGCACCGGAGGAGTTGCTCCTACTCTTGCGCTTGTATCGTCCAGGCGATTTAGTCTTTGTTGCCGTATCCATAGAGAAAAAGCAACAAAGGGAACTCCGTCAATTTTCCCTCAAACCTTACCGCGTAATTTCTGGTGTTGGTGGTGATTCGACGAGACAGTTCCGGCTTGATCAGGCTGACGTCCCAATTTGGGACATCTTCGCGATGGAGCTACAGTCGACCAGTTCTTGGACATCCAATTGGTTCCAAGTGGCGCGGCGTTGCTTTTTATACGGAAGTAGTGACGAATTCAATCCTAATTTTCCTAGCGAAGTAGACCGCGTCGCTCTTTACTTTGCTGCGCTAGAAGCTTCACTAGTTCCCGAGAGCGACTTTGTCTCTCGACGTCTTCGTGAAAGGGCATCGAGTCTTCTAGAGTTCGAAGGTGAGAGTGCGGTCGAAACGAAAAGTCTATTAAGTAGACTTTACGCAATACGATCTACGCTCGTTCACGGTAGCCCACTTTCGGACGATCAAATGCTGATCTTGCAAGACCGCGAACTCTGGTGGAAGTTCGAAACGCTGGTTCGCGATCTGCTGGTTGCAGCCTTGCGGAAGGTACCCTCAGATGAGGCTTCACGCCGTTCTTATCTAGCTTCACTATATGACCCCGACGATGAGGTTAGGGCAGGCCGAGTCGAAGAAGAGGTATCGGCAATCAAGAATCAGAATGTGCGGGAAAAGCTGTTGAACAACCTGAACGTAGCGCTAAAAACTCAATGAGGAGCCCAGGCAAACGACCCCACCCTGTCGCATAGTGCGCGACAAGGATGGGGCATCCTCAATTAAGATTCACTTTCCAAACTTCCCAAACATCTTCTCTGCATTCTTGTGGTAAATCTTTTCGAGCACGGGATCGGGCAGGGCCATGCCGTAGATTTCCCAGCGGCCCTGGCCGGGATATCCCCAGTAGTCGAAAAATTCGTCGGCGGTTTCGAGCCAGCGGAAGTGGTTGCGATACATTTCTTCAGTGACTTCGTTGTCTGTGCCGAACATGATGCGGTCCTGATATTTCAGAAAGAACTCGCGAGCGCGGCGCGGCTGTCGCCCGAGTTCGGCTTCGCGCGCGCCAAACTCGACCATGACGTTGGGAAGCCTATCCAGGAGAGAAGACACGTAGTCGAGATTTTCCGGCCAGTTGGCCATGTGCAAGGCGACGAACTGCGTATGCGGATGGCGGGCAAAGACGCGGTCGCGCGCGGCGAGGAGTTCTTCTTTGCTGGGAAATTGCGGGCCGCCCGGCGCTGAATAAAAACTCCAGTCCGGATGCTCGGTCAGCTCTTCGTAGCGTTCATTCTCGCCGTTGGTGGGATGAAAAAAAGCCTCGGGGTCGCTGGTGTGAATGGAAACGGGAATGTGCAGGCGTCCGGCTTCCTCCCAGATGGGGTCGAGGCGGGGATCGTCCACGGCGATGAGCTTGCCGGATTTATCGCGCACGCCGAGGCCGAGATCTTTTAGACATTTCAGGCCGCGCGCTCCACGCTTTACGGCGTCGTCGAGGTTGGCGACCGCTTCCGCGCTGAAGTTCGGATCGTCAATTTTGCTGTAGTCAATTTGGGTGAAGACGATGAAGCGGCCGGGATAGGGCTTCACCATTTCGTCGATGACGTGCTGCAACTTGTCTCCCCACATGCCGGTGAGGATGACGATGGTGCGGACATTGGTGTTGTCCATGACTTCGACGACGCGCTTGGGGTCCATGTGCTCGTCAATGCGCGCGGCATCGTTGACGTGATTGTGGACGTCAATGACGTAGAACTTCGCTTTATCAATTTTGTGGACGGGCGCGTGCAGCATGGGCACGGGATGGAAATCTTTGAGGAGTAGTGTCTTATGGGCGTCAGCGTCGGGTGCGGATTGGTAGCCGATCTGAGGTTGCTGTTGAGCGACGCAGAAAGTTGCGAGAAAAAGAACGGCGACGGCGAGCTTCGACATGCGGTTTTGCCTCGCTTGCGATTGATTATGAAAACTTACGTTTTATATCATATGCGAAACTGCTAAGAGAAACCACAAAGGACACGAAGTAACACGAAGAGCGGTAAACCACAGAGGACACAGAGGCACACGGGGAAATGTATAATTCGCGTTCAACCCAAAAATCAATTCATATTGCATGGAGGTCGTGTGAAAAAGCTTCTTCTTTCTTTGATAATCGTATTTGCAGTGGCGGGCTTCGCCTTGGCCGACACCATCATTCTTCGCGATGGCAACAGCTATACCGGAGCATGTGGTATCCAGACGGTGAACTTCGCCGACCTTCAGGGCGTGAAATATGAGTTCCCGGTAAAAGATGTGCAGTCGCTCGCGTTCACCGAAACGACGGACACGATTACGCTGCGCGGCGGCAAGACCTATACCGGCCACTTTACCGGGATTCTGCCCATTAGTTTTCAGGGTGCGCAGGGCATTCAATATCAATTTCCGTCGAGTGACATCGACGCGATTGTCTTCAATAGCGCGGGGGCGCCGCCGGCAGTCTCGGCAAATTCGCTGATTATTCCTGTGGGCGCCGACATGCCGGTGCGAACAAATGTCGCCATTGATTCGACCAGTTCCTATGAAGGCCAGACTTACTCAGCGAGCATCGCCGAAGATGTTGCAGGAATGTCGGGCAGCGTCGCGATTCCTTCGGGATCGAACGCGCAATTGATCGTCAAGAAGATTTCCGGCGGCGGAATTATGCACAGTCCCGAAGTCGTGCTCGATCTTTATTCGGTCACGGTCGGCGGGAAGCAATATCGCGTGGTTAGCTCTGATGTGGATGAGAACAACAAAAAGGGGGTGGGCGCGAATGCCAGGACCGCGGAAACTGTGGGCGGCGGTTCTGCGCTGGGTGCCTTGATGGGGGGCATTTTCGGCGGTGGGAAAGGCGCGGGCATTGGGGCCCTGGCGGGCGCAGGCGGCGGGTTAGCGACACAGATATTCACTCGCGGAAAAGAAGTGCACGTCCCGGCGGAGAGCTTGCTGCGTTTTCGTCTGGAGAAGACTTTGGTTCTGAAACCCGCCCAATAATTATTGTAGATTTGCGTCCGGCGAGGCGGGGATTGCTTCCAGACCCCATGGGTCTTTTTCTTGCGTATTCATTTCCAGGCCAATCTGATATTCGCCCTGGTTCTTTTGCACTTTCGTCCAGACGACACGGAACTCGGCTTTTCTTTGCCTGTATTGCACAGTGACCGCGTCGCCCAGCGCAAATTGACGGTGAATCGTACCCAACCGCGCACCGTTGGGCGTGATGTCGAGCGTGTGTGCCCAATCCTGATAGGAGTTGCCGAGGATGTCCTTGCCGGTGACCTTCACTGGCAGAACGGCCTTGGTGCGGTTATGGCGGCGGTTCTTCATCAGTATCAGTTCTACTGGATGGTGCTGGCGACGCTTGAAAATACGTTGTTGGAGTTGGTGCCGATCATACGGATCGTGCCCACGACGATGACCAGAATCACAGCGAGCATGACGGCGTACTCGGCAACGTCCTGGCCTTCTTCCTCGTTCCAAAGCCGTTTAAGAATATTCTTCATGATGAAACCCCTTGGCGGAGTTTGACAAAAATCCCCGCATGAACAGAATCACTCCTAGGGGAAACTTTCACAATGGCTCGTAGCGGCTATCTGATAGCCAATCCGTCCGATTACTTTGGTTACCAACGTAACCCGACCGGAAGATTGTTAATAAGTGACTGGAAGCAAACATGGAGCTATGAAATTGGCGCGTCGAGGATCTCACGGACTTTTTCGGCGAGGGCTTGCGGGGTGAACGGTTTCTCCAAAAAAGAGCGGCGATGATTGGAGTTCTCGCTATCAGACATGGAGTTTGCTGTATAGCCAGACATGTAAAGAACTTTCATGTGCGGGTATAGCCTGGTCATGCGCTTGCCTAACTCCGTACCGCTAATTTTGGGCATGACAACATCCGTGAGCAGCATATTGATGTTCGGGTTGGCGGCGGAGATCTGCTCGGCCTCTTCGGCGCTGGCCACGGCAATTACTTGATAGCCACGAGCAGCGAGAACTTTTGAGACCATTTCACGCAAGGCTTTTTCGTCTTCCACCAATAAAATAATTTCCGTACCCTCGCCGTTCCTGGGTGCCACGCTATGCGCAATGGCAGTCACTGGCTTATCCACATAAGGGAAATAGATTTTGAAAGCGGTGCCGCGCCCGGGCTCGCTGTAGACTTCGATGTGCCCACCACTCTGTTTTACAATTCCATAAACTGTAGCCAATCCCAGCCCAGTACCTCGGCCCAATTCTTTGGTAGTGAAGAAAGGTTCAAAGAGCCGCCCACGAGTTCGTGCATCCATGCCGGTACCGGTGTCAGTAACAGCCAACCTGACATAACGTCCGGCCTTTACATAAAAATGTTCGGAGGAATAATTTTCGTCGAGTTGGATGTTGGATGTTTCAATGGTGAGCTTTCCGCCGTGGGGCATGGCATCCCGAGCATTCACCACCAAGTTTACGAGCACCTGCTCGATTTGACCGGGATCGACTTCGACTGCGCCGAGGTTAGGCGCGAGCCTGGTGGTGATTTCAATATTCTCCCCGATAATCCGACGCAGCATCTTCTCGATATCGGTGGCGACTGAATTGAGATCCACTATTTTGGGCTGTAAGACTTGCTGGCGGCTGAAGGCCAGCAACTGCCGGGTCAAGGCAGCGGCACGGCCCGTGGCAGCCCGAATCTGCTCCGCCTGATCGTGGGCAGGGTCAGTTTTGGGAATCGAACGGATCTGCAATTCGCTATAGCCAGCGATGACGGTGAGCAGGTTGTTGAAGTCGTGGGCAACGCCTCCAGCGAGCCGTCCTACTGCCTCCATTTTTTGTGCCTGCCGTAGTTGTTGCTCCAGCATCCGTTGTTCGGTGACATCGGTGATGAAGCCAACCAGACGCACGCTGCCGGGATTCTGCTCGGGGACCGTACGTCCCTCCTCGCGTAACCAGCGATATTGGCCATCCTTCCGGAGAACGCGATACACGATGTCGAAGCGCTCGTGACTTTTCAATGCGCCGGACATGGCGTCTTCGTACGCTTTTAGATCTTCGGAGTGAATCAGTTTTCGCCAATTTTGCGTAGGGTTGGCAAAGTCTGCGGCTCTGTAACCTAAAACCTGCTCGAAAGCTCCCCCAAAGCGTACTTCATTAGTGACGGGGTTCCATTCGTAAATGATGAGGCCGCTCGCCTGTACCGCGGCGTCATATCTTTCTTTCCATTCAGCAATCTCATGTTGGGCTTGCTCGCGTTCAGTAATGTCACGGAAGCTCCAAACTCTGCCGACAATATCGTCCCCCAAAAGTTGAGGGCGAGAGTAGCGCTCGACGATCCGGCCATCGTGGAACTGGATAACATCAAAACTATCTTCTCCCGTGTGTTCGTAGAGATGGCGGACGCGTTCGATGAATGACGGCGCATTTTCTACCTGCGATAAAACGAACTCCAGCAGACTTTCGTCATCACGCCGAACTAGTAGATGTTCAGGAATTCGCCATAATTGCTGAAAACGAGTGTTGAAGTCCACAACACGGCCGCGCAAGTCCACGACAAGAATGCCATCGGCCGTGGATTCAAGCGTACTGCGGAGAAGAGATAAAGACTTCTCCAGTGCGTGAGCTTGTTGGCGTTCAAGTTCATTGGTGCGATAGAGAGCGCGCTGGGTTAAAACCAAGCGCGATCCATAGCAAGCCAGTGAAATGAAAACTGCTCCGTAGGCAACCGCCTTGCCTTGCTCGCCGATCCGCATGGCGAGGACCCAAACCGTGAGGGGCAGGAGAGCCAAACCCAGTTGCCACCATGGCGTCACAGGATTCTTGGCAGTGCTTTGCATTTTGAGGTCTGGTTGCGGATCGCTATGAAACCCTGCTGCAAGAACTGAAGCAAGCGAGAAGGGAACCGTCCAAGCGAGCGTGACCCAATCGCCCGATGTAGTTTTGGCGGCAATGATGGAATAGTCTGCCAGCCCGGCGCCAATGGCATAAACGAGCATATACGCCGAGATGTAACGGCAAAGTTTGCGAATCAGTGGCGAGTCGGCCCACAAAGAACGCGCGAAGAAAGCAGCGGTTAAAACAAGGTTCAATGTGTTGGAGAGATACTGTTCTAACAAATCCAACTGGTGCCTGCCATTGGGCAGCTCACGGAGAAACAAAAAATTGTAGTAAAGCAGGAAAAAAATCAGCAAGAGCTGGATATAGTCGAGCGCGCGGGTCCAGGCCAAACCAGAAGAAGATCCCTTTTTTCGAAGAAATAACGCCATGACGATGGGAGCGTCATAACAGAGGTAGAGAAATTGGGATACGGACGAAACCGGAACCGGAACTCGCAGCCAGCTCTCGTAGTAGGCCCATTCGATATTTGAGATGCCGTAAGCGGTGAAGGCGAGCGCAAAGAGCGTCCAAAAAGTGCGGGCAACATCCTCGTTGCGGTTGGCTGTTACCGCGCAATATCCGGCCGCCATAAATGCAGCCACAATTTGCAGAAGATTTGATGCCGCATCACGATTGGAGCCTGGCAGTAAAAATAGAAAAAGGACAATTTGGAGAAGCGGAAGGAGCCAGGGCAGAAGTTTCCATCGAAGCGACATTCGAGGCCGACGCATGGCGAAATTTACGTATGTATTCGTTGTGCCTTCCCCGAGGCAACTACTCCCGGCCTTTACGGAGCGAATACCTTATCGCAGCGAGATTACTAAAGAGCTAACAGCAAGTCGAGGAAATTATTCATTTTTGCGACACTCGAACCCTACCGCATACTTTCGCGATCCAAAAACGATCAGCCGGAAGTATATTGAATGGGTTCATCAGGAGGTTCAATGCTTGCACGAATCTTAATTGCAATTTTCATCGTGATTGTTGTTGCCCTGATTGTGCGCACGGTGCGCGCAGACTCCACGCCGCAAGTGGGCAGCAATGCCCCGGGCTTTACATTGACTTCACAAGAAGGAACGCCGGTCAGTTTGAAAGATTATCTCGGGAAATGGGTAGTCTTGTATTTCTATCCGAAAGACATGACGCCAGGCTGTACGCTTGAAGCCCATAACTTCCAGCGCGACCAGCCGGATTATTCAAAGCACGATGCCGTGGTTTTGGGCGTCAGCGTGGACAGCATAGATTCCCACAAGCAATTCTGTACCAAAGAAGGTCTGAATTTTAAGCTGCTGGCCGATACTGATAAAACGGTTTCGAAAGAATATGGATCGCTAATCAATCTTGGGGTGGTGAAAATGTCCTCGCGGCATACTTTTGTCATTGATCCATCCGGGAAAATTGTACGCGTGTACACGTCTGTAAACCCGAATAGGCACAGTGCCGAAGTCCTGGCTGCGCTGGATGAACTGCAGAAGGCAGCCCAGAAATAGCTACTTATGCCAAATATTTCGAAACTTGTTCCGCCACTGCACTTCCGGAAGACATCGCCCCATTGATGGATGCGTTTTCGCAGTGGTCGCCGCAGACGAAAACTCCTTTGCGGACGCTGCGTGTACGGTGAGCTGGAACTCCAGCAGGCACTTCGGGTAAGGCGTATTCGATATCGTACCGGCGCAAAAGCCGCCACCGATCCGTTGTGCTCCCGAACCAGGAACGCAACTGAACCCGGACATCCCGTTCCAGATCACCGTGACTCGCGGCATCTCCTACCACGCTAACGGATATCAAATGCGAGTTCATCGGCGCATAAGTGCGTGCGATCAGGCTAGGTACAGTCAAATTATTAATCGGGCCTGCATTTTCCCCATTCAGCATCAGCAGCGGTTCTTTGATTGGAGGAACCGTCGCAGCGAAGTAAAAACACGACGTCCGACGATTAGGGCCCCCCATTATTTCCGGTAGTAAAGTGGACGCGCCACGCTGGTCTGTGGCCACGATAACTGCCTTTGCCGGTAGGAGTTCTCCCGTGGACAGCTGCACAGAATTGTTATTGATTTTTGCTACGCTCGCACCCAATCGAATAGTGTGCGGGAGAAGGCCGGAAGCGAGTTGTTCGGCGATGGCTCCCATACCTTTAGCTGGTAAGGCCGCCGCGCCGAGAGAAAACATCCGAAACACAAACTCAAACATACGGCTTGACGTGGTAAGTTCGGGCTCTAGAAAAACTCCAGCAAGAAATGGACGGAAGAAACGCTCAATCATCAACTCGGAAAACCCGAAATCCTGCAAGTACTCCAGCGTCGTTTTTTCGGGGGCCGAAAGGACTTCTTCGCTGGGCCGCCGGGTTACCTGGCGGCGCAGCGCGGCGACTTTCATTTTGTCCGACAATGACCCGATTGGAGACAGCATGGTTGCGACCGCGGCTTGAGGCCGTTTCCATGGATCCATTGCAGGATGCAATTTCCCGGCATGCCAGATCAGGGCTCCCGGGGCAAACGCATTGAGCTTTAACGCGTTGTAGTCGAGCAGGCGCTGGGCTTCGGGATATGCGGTGAGCAAAACCTGAAAGCCGCGATCAAGCAAAAATCCCTCGACTACATCGGTGCGTGCACGCCCACCGACTGCGTCGCTCGCCTCGAGTATAGTGCAGGCGATATTGCGCGCGTGTAACTCCTGCGCACACGTTAAACCGGCGATCCCCGCTCCGACAATGACGACCACCGACATGAGTTAGTCCTGATTTGGAGAATTGACTAATAAGAACATTTATTTAATTATAAAGACAATAGACTGGCAAGAAAATCGCGCGTCACGAATGACGTGAAAGAAATCCGGGGAGTTTCGCATGATCGCAAAAGCTATTGCCGATGAATTAAGGCCCTATTCCATTGGAGAAAAACTGCGCAGCTTGCGATTGCGCAAGAGCATGGGGTTGGTGCAACTGGGGCAGCACACGGGGCTTTCGCCGGCCATGCTGTCGAAATTGGAACGGGGCCGGTTGTTTCCGACTTTGCCCACGTTAACGCGCATTGCCATGGTGTTCAGCGTAGGGCTGGAGTACTTTTTCACCGATGAACGAAAACGTCATGTTGTGTCTGTAGTTCGTAAAAAAGACCGGCTGCGTTTTCCGGAGCGTCCGAAGGCTTCGGACATTTCTTATTTCTTCGAGAGCCTGGATTTTCCTGCCGTCGAGCGCAAGCTCAACGCTTATCTGGCCGAGTTTGTGTGCACGCCCGTGGAGAAACTGCGCTCCCATTCGCACCCCGGCATTGAATTAATTTATGTGATGACGGGTGACATGGAAGTGCGCATTGGTTCTGATTTGTATGCGCTGAAAGAGGGAGATGCAATTTACTTCGATGCAACAGTGCGCCACAGCTACCGCAATCCTGCGAAAGCTGAGAGCCGGGCCATCGTTGTCACTGTGCCGTAGTTATTTTGCGCGTTTGGGGGCCTTGCCCGATTTGCTCGTGACGGTTACAAGCACGGCCATGAAATAGATGACGAGCCATCCGACGTCGTATTGGCCGTGCAAAAGATGAATGGTTCCGGCGAGGACGAAAATCACTAACAGCGCCCACCCACCAATGACCATGCTTGGCGGAATGAGAAAGAGGACGGCGGCGACAATTTCAGAGATGCCGATGGCTGGGCGCACCCAGGGCGGCAAGCCGAGATGGGCAATGATTTTTGCGGCCCCCGCGCCGAATGCGAAGCGCGCGGACTCGATGATGAGCACAATTCCCACGGACCAGTTCAGCCCTTTCATTCCCAGACGATGTAAGTCCATATTATTTTCTCCCTCGGGGCGGCGCTGCCTTGGGCGGCGCGGATTTTGCTTCTTTAAGCTGATGGCTAGCGGAGGAATCCAAATCCAACGAATATATTTTCTTGAATTCGCGGATGCTGCGCAGTGAGGTTTCACTAAACGGTGCCGTGCCATCGAAAGCGTGCAAGACGATGCCTTCGAGCAGATCGCCCAGAGTCATATCTTTCAACTCGGCGAAGGCCTTCAGTACTTTCAGAATGCGTTTTTCCATGCGCACCCCGGTTTGCACCCGCTGGATGGTTAAATTTGCCATTAGTACCAATGTACCATGGTAATGGTATCTAAGGAAGGGGTCGTCCGGTCACATCTGGTGGGTCGGAAGGTTTACTTCGTGTCCTTTGTGGTATTCACACCCTTTGTGCCCCACAACTCAACTGCGTTATCATCAATAGGCGTGACTAATTCTCATCCATTTCAAACGGACGACGTGCGGCTCAAGCCTATCGCGGAAAAAGTTCTCGCCCGGGAACGACTGAATACCGACGATGCGCTGGCGCTTTATCGCGCGGGAGATATTTTGGCTGTGGGCTGGATGGCGAACCATGTTCGCGAGCGCATGCATGGCGATAAGGCTTATTTCAACGTCAATCGGCATATTAATCCGACGAATGTTTGCGTAGCGGCATGCCGTTTGTGCGCGTTCGGGCGTAAAAAAGACACGCCTGGTTCGTACACCATGGCGCTAGAAGAGGCGTTCGAGACGGCGGCGTCAGGCTATAGCGAAGCGGTCACAGAATTTCATATCGTCGGTGGGCTCCATCCCGATTTGCCCTTCCAATACTTTCTCGATCTGATTTCCGGATTGAAGTCGCGTTTTCCGCAGGTTCATTTGAAAGCCTTTACCATGGTCGAAGTTGCTTATCTCGCCAAGCGGGCGAAGCTTTCGATTGCGGAAACGCTGCGGCAATTGAAGGAAGCAGGCGTGGATTCACTCCCCGGCGGTGGCGCGGAGATTTTTGCCGACCGTGTGCGGCACGTTATCTGCGATCACAAAATTGACGGCAGCGAGTGGTTGGATACGGCCCGCTTGGCACACCAGATCGGGCTCAAGTCGAACGCCACCATGCTCTACGGCCATGTTGAGAATGACGAAGACCGCGTGGACCATCTGATGAAGCTGCGCTCTTTGCAAGACGAGACTAACGGCTTCCAGACATTTATTCCGCTGGCATTTCATCCCGATAATACGGCGTTGCAGCATCTACCCAAGACGACGGGAATGCTGGACATCAAACAGATCGCCGTCAGCCGCCTTGTGCTCGACAACTTTCCTCATATCAAAGCCTATTGGCAGATGATGACGGCGAAAATCGCGCAGATCGCTCTACGCTTCGGTGCCGATGACATTGACGGAACGGTCGTCGAAGAAAAGATCTACCACGACGCTGGCGCCACTACCCCGCAGGGTATGCGCCGCCAGGATCTAATCCGCCTCATCAAAGAAGCCGGGCGTGAACCAGTCGAGCGCGACACACTGTATCGTCCAGTGATGAGGACAGAGACTTCGTTCACGGTTGCTGTGTAAATACCGCTGCACCCCCTTTGCACCTAGCCCTTCCTTTCTATAGCTGTTATCCTTGCCAACGGTTTTAATCCTTAAAATTCTTCGCGAGGCCACACAGCAATGACCGTTTCACGGCGCGATTTTATTTCCACGGCAGTGGCAGGCTCTCTGGCAGTTGGGCTGGGGCAAAAATCGGAAGCACAGAAAAGTACATCGAGCGGTCCTGCAACCGGAGCAGTTGGAACTTCCAAAGCTCCCATCATCGTCTGCGCTGGCAACGGATACAACTACATCGAAGAGGGCTACAACATCCTCAAGAGTGGCGGCGACACGTTGGACGCTGCCATGCGTGTCATCCGAGGGCCGGAAGACGATCCCAACGATACCAGCGTTGGCCTCGGCGGCCTACCCAACGAAGATGGCGTGGTCGAGCTCGACGCCTGTTGCATGCATGGCCCCACCCGGCGCGCAGGCGCGGTCGGCGGCGTGCACAACATAAAGAATGTCTCTCTACTGTCGAAAGCTGTCATGGATCACACCGGCCATGTCTTTCTTGTCGGTGAAGGGGCGGAAAAGTTCGCCGTCGCACAAGGTTTTCCGACAGAGAATCTGCTGACTGACAGCACGCGCAAAATTTGGCTGCTCTATAAAGAAACGCACTCCGATTGGTGGGGCCCGGGACTAAGCGACCCCAATTGGAAGCGGCGTTTGCAAAGAGGTTTGCAATCGCAACCCACGAAGCAATCTGCGAATGAAGAGTTGAAGCTGCGCGTCGAGCACATGCGGGAAGTCGCGCAGGATATTGGGATTCCGCAAGAAGATCAACTGGCGGCGATCCGCAAAGTTCTATTTCCACCTACGGGAACGATTCACTGCTCCGCGCTCAACGAAAAAGGCGAAATGTCCGGATGCACGACGACGAGCGGCCTGGGCTGGAAGATTCCAGGACGGGTTGGCGATTCGGCATTAATCGGCGCTGGCTGTTACACGGATCAGGACGTGGGTTCGGCGGGCGCAACCGGTAGCGGCGAAGAAAATATCAAAGTTGCAGGCGCACACACGATTGTCGAGAACATGCGTCATGGCATGTCACCTCTGGACGCTGGCATGGACGCGCTCAAACGCATTGTCCGAAATTACAACGGAGACATGGATCGGCTGAAGTTTATGGACATGACGTATTACATTCTCCGTAAAGACGGTGCGTATGCCGGCGTTTCTCTGTGGGAAGGATACGATGCGAACAAGCCGCACAAAATTGTGATTCATGACGGCCAGCGGCGGGCAGAAAAAACAGTGAGCTTATTTCAGGGAGTGTCGGAAGAGTGGCCGCCGGAATTTAAGAATCCGATGGATTTGTAAAAAACGATCGGAAAGATTTTGAGGGAGGGCGTTCTAAAATTCGGGATGGGGGAGGTTCCCGAGAAGTATGGTTTCGTTGTGGTTTAGAGTGCGCGAGATTTACGAGCCAGTACAATGCCGCCGGCAATCATCGCACCCGAAAGACCGGTGTAAGCGAGCAAGCTGCCACCTTCGGGAACGTTATTGCCTCCACCACCACCGCCGCAGTTACGGTTGTCACCGCAACCGCCATGACCATGACCATGGTCGGCGCCACCGTGAAGAGCCCACATCGGTAGCGACAAGGCAGAGAGTACCAATCCAATTCTCACGGCCCGTTTCCAGCTTTGCGAAAACATCATTACAAACCTCCTGACAGCAACGAGCGCACACCTGCCCGTCTTCTCAACATTAAGGGGAATGTTTGTTGTGCGTCAAGATGAGAGATTTTGCAACATTGGGATGTACTTTCCTAAATAGTTATGCATTTAGCCAATATGTAAAACCAGCCTAAGCCTATTGATTGCAGTCCGATAGGTTGAATCTATGCTTTCCCATTCTGGTCAGTATGCAATGTCTTGCATACACCCAAATGGGCTAGGTGGACGTTTGAACGGGATTGGCGTGCTGTTCTCCCCGCCGCAGAATCCAAAGTAAAGCAATCACGATGCCTTGCGCAATCGCGAGAAATACCACGCCACCATTGCGATGAAGCTCCCCTTGGAGATACGACGGATCCACGCGCAACGTCAGGAAACCGATGACGAAAATGCGCAAACCATTTTTCAATGGAGACAAAACAATCGCTGCTGCTACCACCGCAAGCTTTCGCCAAAACGACCTCAAAAATAAATGCGCGAAAATCATGCTGGTCAGCAGCAACAATAAACTGGATCGGATGCTGCTACATTCCGGGGCGACGTTCAGGGTTAAACCGGGAAGTATCAAGCTGATTCCGTCGAGCACAACCGGCGTGCCGCTCAGTGCAAACAGAGTCCGCGCCGATGATGCCGACTCTTGTTGCAACCAGGGAACGACGACGGCTAATATCGCCTGCGGCCAGGGTACAAGCCAATAAAGGAATCCGAGCGGGAAGATTTCCTTCCATGCCGCTTTCGCGCCGAAGCAAAAAATAAAGCTGCCAATCCACCAAGTCAGCAGCGCAAACATGCCGAGCGCCAGATACACATCCGGCATCAGAATTAGGTAATTCCGCCGACTCGCTTCTGCGATGAGGAGGGCCAGCAGCAAAATGGCCGAACCCAATTTTGTTCCCGCCGGAAACGCAAGCTTTATCGAACGCCAATCGAGAAAAAAAAGAGCCAGCACTACGGGGACTATCAAAAGAATGTGAGTATATTCTTCGTTTTGCGTCGCAAGCTCCCATGTAGCCAGTACAGACCGCCATTCCAGGAGCAGAGATGCTCCCAGCAGAATGGAAAAAATCGAATATTGAATTGGCCTGGTCATTGCACCAAAGGAAACCGGCGTCTAAATGACGCGAGGGAGGAATGCGTACAGATTATCAGTTTTCCAAATCAGGACGCACCAATCGTTGGTGTCCAGACTTGCGATTTACCCGTAACGGCAGTTACGAGAACCTGACTTTTACATCCGGCCCCTTTTCGAGATGGATGCTGTCAATAAACCGCACCTTTCCAGTGCGCTGCGTCATGATGACCGATTGCGTGCGCGTGCCTTCACCGAAGAAGCGAACGCCTTTGAGCAATGCACCATCGGTGACGCCGGTCGCCGCGAAGATGAGCTGCTTGCCGGGCGCGAGGTCTTCGGCTTCGTAAATTTTGCTCTTGTCTTTAATCCCCATTTTAGCGATGCGTTCTTCCAAATCAGGGCGATTAATGATCAGACGTCCGAGCATGTAGCCGTTCAGGCAGCGAATGGCCGCGGCGGTGATAACTCCCTCGGGCGCACCGCCTGAGCCCATGACCGCGTGGACGCCGGTTCCGATGACGGCGGCAGCGATGCCGGCAGAAAGATCTCCATCACCAATGAGCCGGATGCGCGCGCCGGCAGCGCGGATATCCGCAATCAATTTTTCATGGCGCGGGCGGTCGAGCACAATGATGACGAGGTCCTCGACGTCGCGTTCCAATCGGCGAGCGATGTTTTTCAAGTTCTCGCCGACCGGGGCATCAAGCTCGACGGCATTTTTGCAACTGGGGCCGACTACGATTTTTTCCATGTAGCAGTCGGGCGCGTTGAGCAGACCGCCGCGTTCAGAAGCTGCTAATACTGTGATGGAGCCGGGTGCGCCGGTAGCGCAGAGGTTCGTGCCCTCGAGCGGATCCACGGCAATGTCCACTTCGGGGACTTCGCGGCCGTCGGGAAATTCCGCGCCCACGCGTTCGCCGATGTAAAGCATGGGAGCTTCATCGCGTTCGCCTTCGCCGATGACGATGGAACCCCGCATTGGGATGGTATCCATGGCGCGGCGCATGGCTTCAGTGGCAACCTGATCGGAAAGCTTGCGCTCGCCCTGGCCCATGGTCCGCGCGGAGGCGATGGCGGCATCTTCGACAACTCTTAAGAATTTTGCGGAGAGATCGCCTTCGAGATTTTCGCCAAAACTGCGGGCCTTGCCTTCAACACGAGTCTGAGTAGCCACTGCGTCTCCTATATGAATGCTGCAATCTATAAACCGGCAACAAGTTCCGGCTTGAAACTATAACGCGAATCAGTGCGGGAAGGGAAGCTTCAATTGACTGAATGCACATCGCCGGGAAGAAAGAAAACGAACGAGCAACCGGTATAGTGATAGCAACCAAGGATTCCGCGACGCACCAATTTGGTTGGACCGTCATCCGGGAACGAAACCGTGTAGGACGCGTTTCGTAGTGCTTTATCAGCGGAACGCAAGGTGTCTGCGCCGCTGACAAATTTCACATCTTCGACTCGGGCCTTGCCCGTTTTGGGGTCTCGCTCAAGGAGCAAAAAGAACTCGGCATGTCCCTCGCCCGGAATGATACGCGGAAGTTTAGTCGTCCTTGCGGTGCTGGAATCGGCTAGAGATGCACTCTTGTGCTCCTGCTTCAATACCTCAGCAAGATGGTCGGCTTCTGTGTTGCCTTGCGTGATCATCCAAGATGCGCGGAGGTAATTCTCGGCCCGATCGAATTTTCCTTGACGGTAATAAACCCAACCTAATGTATCCCAATATGCGGCCAGGATGCCTGTGGGATTGAGATCTTCGAGTGTCAGATTCTGTAGATCCACCTTCGAAGATTTCTCCTCCTCCTCGTGAACGGCTTTTTCGGCGTAGGTCTGTGCGATGAGCAAATCTTTGTTTGCGTCCGCCATTTCATATCCAATGTTGTTATAGGTAAGCGGTTCTGGATTGAGTTCGATGGCTCTTTTATAAGCTTCCGACGCTTTTTCGGTGTTACCCGAGCGCAGGTACGCACTTCCGAGATTCATGTACAGTTCTGGCCGATCTGGAGCAAGTTTCACAGCTGCTTCTTCTTCGGTGGCAGCTTCTGGATAGCGTTTAAGAGTGAGGTAGATGGAAGCTAGCATTGCGCGCCCATCCGCATCGTCCGGCAAAAGTTTGACGTATTCTTGCCAGACCGTGGCTCCGTCTTCGTACCTCCCCGCGGTTACCAAAGCGGAGCCCAATACTCGTAACGGTATAGGCTGCGTCGGATCGCAGGCCACTCCTTTACGAAACGCATCCATTGCTGCATCGATCTGTCGTTTACCCATTAAAAGGGCGCCTAGTAGCATCCAATCGCGGACAAATTTTGGATCGGCATCGACAGCATGTTGGAACTGGGAAAGCGCAACTGTACCATCGGCATGCGACGCAGCTTCCTGCGCTTTCCGTTCAGCTTCCATCGCCTCAGGAATCGGGCTATCGGGCAGACTTCGGATCGGGCCAAGAACGGCCAGCATATTCGATTCTGCCTTACTGACCGAATCCACTTTAATCAGGGGAATGAAGTAATCATGATCGTTGCCCACACTTTTATAGAACTTTTCATAATCTTCGTATTGTGCGAGGGGAACCGCCCACGATTTCGAGATAAAGTGACGGTCCGCAATCAGAACCCCTTGCTTGAATTCATAAACGGAGTGGTATTCAGCAAAGTCTTTTTTCAAACTCATATTTAGCGGGAGAGTTGGCGTATAGCCTTTCGGTAACTGCATTTTCGCGTGCAATTCAACGTCTATAGGCATGCCCAACCACACAGGAACATTGGGTTTCTTGTTCTCATCGACGGCGGAAAGCATCAAGACTGGAAGAGGAGGGTCAGTGTGCCCGTTCTCCCAGTCAGCATAATTTTTACGGACGTAGTGATAGCTGATGCGGAAAGGCTCATCCGTATTTTCAGGGGAACTCGCTGTTATATCGCTAACTTCTCCTGAGAAACCTAGCGCGTAAGAGATCTCCTGAACAAGATCTTTCCACTGTGTAACGGGGATGCGTCGGAAGGCAGACCGTAGTAATACTTCTATATCGCTTTCATGCATCGTACGAACGAAGTCCGCCTGCAGAGTTCCGGAATTGTCCAGTTTTGCATCCACCTCAAATTTTTGAGTCGCTGGCATGGGGGAATCTAGGGGCGTTTTCATCAAAAATGGAGATTGATTTTGGGGAATGACCAGAGCCTGTTTGTCGCGCAACACACTCAAAATATAGCCAAACGGAGCGACTTCGGTCGTGGTATCAAGCCAGATGTAGGTGCTGCCCCGAGGGACAACCGTGATGACGTGGTCGAACTGGCTGGGCGAGGGAACATCGGGATCCAACTCGTGCGATGAATTGATGAGTGCAGGATATGCCGCAACTCCGATGGACTCGTAAAGAGAAGCCAACAAAGTGTGCTTGTCTTTGCAATCCCCATATTGATTCCCCAGAACCTCGTCCGCTGTATGAGGTTGATATCGCCCAATGCCGAAAGCAACACCAATGTAACGAAACTGTGTTGCAACGTAGTTATAAAGTGCATGGAGTTTGGTGTTTTCGTCAGGAGCGTTCTTTATGAGTACGGCAGCTTTAGCTTGTACATCTGCGCTGGGTTTTACTCTATCTTTTTGTAAGCTGTTGTACCAGGTCCCAATTTCTTCCCAACTCTGAAACGAAGACAACTGAACCTCGGGGGAGGGAAGTTTGCCACGGGCTGTGTCGTATGTTTGTTTTTCCCTCTCTTTTTCTTGTTGTTCGCTTGATTCTTCCTGCGGGTGCGAGGTTGTCCAATCGAATATCTTTCGCCCATTTTCCTCGGTAATGACAGGCTGGATTGTCGTGCTCTTCCATTTCACCATGCGATTCAGAGGAATGCTAACTTGCAACTCTTGATGAAGAGTAATGAAGTCACGGGAGAAGGTAAACGAAAACCAAAACTGGCCAGGTGCAAGCGGCTTGGTAGTATGCCAGAGAACGTGCATCTCCAGCACATCACCGGCATTGAGCCCCTTTACAGCCACATGCTTTTCGCGTAAATCGCTATAGAAGGGTGCTTCCCGCGTAATTTGCGCAGGCATGTCTTGCACGTTATCGAGGACTGTCGAGACAACCGAACCATCCGGTTTGCGCACACGCACATAATCGATATCAATATTGTCATTGGCTTGTTGATAGGCAAAGGAAAGTACGCTGTAACGTTGAACCCCAGCTTCTGTCTGCACGCGGATCTTGCCGGTCACTTCGCGCGTGCCGGTGCCGTCATTTTCATAAGCTACTTTAGTCAAGTCTTCTTCGTCGATGAAAGCTTCTTTGGAATAATCAAGTTTGTTCTCGTCGAGTTTTACCGGCGATTGAGAGCGAGAGATGGACGGGTGGCAAAGCAATAAAAGTAATAGAGTGGCGCGGAAAATATGCTCTTGCATATTGGTTTGTTGTTTGTATCCTGCTTGCTGCGAAAAGGCAAGCATCTTGCCTGTTGGTCCAGAGTGACCAACGCTGTTAAAATCAATCAGCACTTCCACGCACCGTGTCATGTGGGGCTGTAGCTCAGCTGGGAGAGCGCGTCGTTCGCAACGACGAGGCCACCGGTTCGATCCCGGTCAGCTCCACCAAAATCCAAAAATTTGCATTCTTAGTGCTGGCAATCGCGGTCACGCTCGCGATGGCTCTCCCGATTTTTGTTTTGCGTTCGATCCCGACTTACTCCACCAAAATTCGCAAATCCTCTCACGATAATCACAACGAATTTCTGCTTGTATAATCAGGTATAAGCCTGTTTGTGATCCCATCTGGAAGGTGATTCCTTGAACGCTCATCAGCACAATCATCCCGGTCAGCAACCTCCTGCTCCACAGCCTCTTCCTGGTGTGGATACGATAATCGCCGTCGGTTCGGGCAAGGGTGGGGTGGGGAAGACTACGCTGGCGGTAAATCTGGCGCTCGCTTTGGCGAAATTAGGCTATAAAGTCGGGCTGCTGGATGCGGATGTCTATGGGCCCAATGTTCCACTGATGCTGGGAGTGAATGAGCAGCCGAAAGTGATGGGTGACAATCGCATTGAGCCGATTGAGGCGCATGGAGTAAAGGTGATTTCGGTGGGATTTCTCAATCCCGGCGATAAGCCATTGATTTGGCGTGGCCCGATGTTGCATTCAATCATCCGGCAGTTCCTGGGGTCGGTGATATGGGGCAAACTCGATTACATGATTGTGGATTTGCCGCCCGGGACCGGTGATGTGGCGCTGTCATTAATTCAGACGGTGCCCTTGAGCGGTGCGATTGTGGTTTCAACGCCTTCGGATGTTTCGTTACAGGATGCCCGCAAGGCGATTGAGATGTTCCGGCAAATGAAAGTGGATATTGTGGGCATGGTCGAGAACATGAGTTATTTCGTCTGCCCGCATTGCAGCCATGAGGTGGATGTCTTCTCGCGGGGGGGAGTTGAGAAAACCGCGGCGCAGTTTGACGTGGAATTTCTAGGCAGCGTGCCGCTGGACCCGAATATCCGCCAAGCTAGCGATAGCGGCAAGCCCACGGTGCTCGAGGGCGAAGAGTCATCTCATGCCAAAGGCTTGTTTGAGTTTGCGCGTAGGGTTGTCGAGAGGGCGGAAGAGATTAAAGCGCAAGCGCCTGAAGGCGTTATCCAAATCCAGTAGACTCGCTGGTACATCGGCAGCTCGAAACCTTGTCTTTCCTCTTGCATCTAATAGACTTAGTTACTGAAGGCGCATTCTGAGACTGATTGTGCGCGAGTTCAATGGGATAATGAATTGATGCAATCTGGAACACCCATCGGTGGACGAGAACGCGAAATCCTGACGGCCATCGTGGAGACGTTTATTGCCACGGGCGAGCCGGTAGGGTCGCGCACGCTTGCGCGATCGAACCGGGAGGGCCTGAGTCCGGCGACCATTCGCAATGTCATGGCGGATTTAGCCGATGCCGGGTTCCTGGAACAGCCTCACACGTCAGCGGGGCGGGTGCCAAGTACCGAAGCCTATCGCTATTATGTCGAGCAACTTACGGGCAACGCGAGACTCTCCGATGAGAGTGAGAACATTATTTGCGATGCGCTGGGCGGCGTTTCCGATGTACAGGAGTTCATGGAACGCACATCGCACGTGCTCTCCTTGATCTCGAAAAATGTTGGCGTGGCCGTTGCCATGAACGGCGCGAAAAATGCTCTCGAGCACGTGTATTTTTCGCGGCTTGCCGACCGCAAGGTGCTGGCGGTTGTGGTCACGAAATCTGGGGTTGTGCGCGACCGGTTGTTGCGTATGGATATTCCGCAAGCCGATTTGGACGCGGCGGCTCGATACATCAATGAAAACTTCCGCGGCTGGACGATGGAAACCATGCACAGGGAGTTGGCGCGCCGGGTTGAGCAGGAACGCAACGAATACAACACCCTGATGAAGTCGGTGGAACAACTTTATCAACAGGGGGCGCTAGCGACCGACGACAGCCCACAGGTGGTTTTTGTTGAAGGCGCAGCCAACTTAGTTGTGGGTGAGCAGGATCGCAATAACTTGCAGCAGTTGTTGAAAACATTGGAAGAGAAACAAAAGATCGTCGAATTATTGGGCGCGTATCTGGATACGCGGCAGGAAGCTGTGCGCGTAGTGATTGGTCTGGATCAAACCGACCCATCCTTGCGGAATCTGGTTTTGATTGGCTCTCCGGCGCGGGTAGGCGGCGAAGTGCGAGGATCCTTGGCGATTCTGGGACCGACGCGCATGGATTACCAGCACGCGATTACCGCGGTGTCTTATATCGCCCGTATGTTCGACAAAGTACTGAATGAGTCAGAGTGATTTTATGGCCAAAATAAATGGAAAAACTGAAGTGGTTGAGCAAGAGCTGGAAAATCAGGGGCTTGATCCCGCGCATGAATTGCCCGCGGCAGAAGACTCTGCGCGCGATGCAGAATTGCAGAAGCTGAAAGCCGAGCGCGATTCCTTGCTGGACAGGCTCGCCCGCTCGCAGGCTGAGTTCGATAACGCCCGCAAGAGAGCGACGCGTGAGCAACAGGAGTTTCGTGATTTCGCACTTTCTGATGCGATTCGCACGCTGCTCCCCATGGTGGATAGTTTCGAACTGGCGTTGCGAAGCACCAAGGAAAAATCCGAGTTCCGCAGTGGCGTGGAACTCATCTATAAGCAATTGCAGGATGCTTTGGCGAAACTCGGTGTGCAGCCGGTTCCAGCGAAGGGCGAGCTTTTTGACCCGCGCGTGCATGAAGCCATTGAGATGGTGGATACGCACGAGGCCAAAGACCAGGAAGTTCTGGAAGAGTTGCAGCGGGGCTACAAACTGAGAGAGCGTTTGTTGCGCCCGGCCATGGTGAAAGTTGCACGAAATTCAAAGCATTAAGTTTCAGACGTCTATCCGTGGCTGAGTCCACAAGAACCTGGAGAAAGCTATTCCTACCACTGTGAAACGTGACTATTACGAGGTGCTGGGTATTGCGCGCACGGCGACGGAAGTCGAGATTAAAAGCGCGTATCGCAAACTGGCGCTGCAATATCATCCCGACCGCAATCCCAACAATCCAGACGCGGAAGAAAAATTTAAGGAATGCAGCGAAGCCTATGCGGTTCTCGCCGATGCGGATAAGCGTGCCGCCTACGACCGCTACGGGCACGCGGCGGTTGGAGGATCTGGCGGCGGATTTGACGGCGCCGGCATTGACCTCAATGACATTCTTAGTGAATTTCTTGGCCGCGGTTTTAGCGACATGTTCGGCGGTGGCCGGGGTCGCGGTAGAGGGCAACGTGGCGCGGATTTACGCGAAGACCTGACGCTCGAGTTTGAAGCGGCTGTGTTTGGCACTGAGACCGCCATCCAAGTGCGGAGGCATGAGACCTGCGAAGAGTGTCGCGGGACGGGTGCCTCTCCAGGGAAGGCGCCGATAACTTGCCAGACTTGCAACGGGCACGGACAGGTTCGCTATCAGCAGGGCTTTTTCAGTATGGCGCGGACTTGCCCCAAATGCGCTGGAGCAGGCAGTGTGATCACCGATCCGTGCCAGAAGTGCCGCGGTCAGGGCCGCGTATTGCGGCAGCGTACGGTGGAAGTGAAGGTTCCTGCCGGTGTTGAAAACGGCACAAGAATCCGTTTCGTCGGACTCGGCGAAGGCGGAGTTCAAGGTGGCGAGCCGGGGGACTTGTACATCGTTCTGCATGTGAAAGAACATGCATTTTTTGATCGTGAAGGCAATGATCTCCACTGTGTTGTACCCATCTCGTTCTCGCAAGCTTCTTTAGGGGCGGAGATAAAAGTTGCCACGCTTGAAGGCGAGCACACGTTAAAGGTGCCGGAAGGCACTCAATCGGGGGCTACTTTACGAGTGAGGGGCAAAGGCGTGCCAGTGCTCAATGGACGCGGCAAGGGAGATTTATTTGTCGAAGTTCGTGTGCAAACGCCGTCGAAGCTCAATCACCGCCAACGCGAGCTTTTGCAGGAACTGGACACCCTGTCTCGCGTCGAGAACAAGCCGCAACGGCGGACTCTTCTGGGTAAAGTCCGGGATATCTTCGACTAGAATCTCTCTGATGACCCGACGCCGCTGGATTGCCGACGAGGTTTCTGGCGATTCCGCCGTGTTAACAGGTTCTCACGCCTCTCATCTAGTTCGTGTCTTGCGCGCCAGCGTTGGACAGGAGTTCGACATCGTTACGCCGGAAGGTGTGCGCGCCGGCCGGGTTGTTAAAGTCCAAGAAGATCGTGTGGAGTTCACGCTCGGCGCAATCGCTCCCGAGATTGTCATGCCTTTAATTACTCTGCTCCTCTCCGTTTTTAAATTTGATCGCATGGAGTGGGCGAT
>JAJPHW010000025.1 GCA_021325035.1 Terriglobia bacterium | reverse complement strand
TTAGCAAACCGCCGCCTTCAGCCTCTCGGCCACCTCTCCGGCGGGTAGAGGTAAAGTTTATCACGGTCGCTGCACAGGCGTTTATTGCCGGCGTGGCAGGGATTTGCAGGTACTGGGGCTTCTCTCTGAGCGTCCGTCGCGATTATGCCGAACGTCGGCGGGATCGTGGCGGCTTGATGCTATTCATTGTTTCCACGCGGTTTCGTCCGGCTTGTTTGGCTCGATAGAGCGCCTGATCGGCCGCCTCGATCACTTGCAAAACTAAATCGAATTTGGGAGTGTGTTCCGCCCCGCCGATACTCACTGTGACTGACAACTCTCCAGCCGAGGGGAAATCAGAATTTGCATCCTTCAATTTTGTGCTGAGGCCTCTGCGCGTTTTGGTTCTGCGATCCGGTCCGCGAGAGCTAATGCGCCGGTCGGGAGCAGTGCGTACTCGAAACCGTGCCTCTTCTATAGTTTTCCGCAGTTGTTCAAGATGCGGTAGCGCTTCTTTCAGTATGACTCCAGGAAATAAGATGTTGAACTCTTCTCCGCCGACGCGGAATGCCTTTCCGCCTCCAGTTATCCGAGCGAGTTTGCCTGCGACGAGACGCAATACTTGGTCACCGGTGTCGTGTCCATAGGTATCGTTAAATTTTTTGAAGTGATCAATGTCCACAACGGCAATGGAGTATGGCGGCTCCAAGCGTAGTAAAGCTGTATTGAATGCTCGGCGAGCCGGCAAAGAAGTCAACTCATCGTTAAATGCCAAAACATAGGAATTCTCAATGATTGAACTCACCAGAATTAATCCCGCAGTCGCAAAATACGAACTTGCGAGGGGATTGATTCCACCCTCTTGCAAGCCAATCAAAATTGCCATGACGGCCCAAACAATTCCGCTTTCCATCGGTTGATGTGAGCGCAAAAAACGATGAAATAAGACAACCATGGCGACGGCAAACGAGAGAAGAGCAAGATGAGGCAGCTTAATCCATTGCCCCCAGGATTGCCCAAAGATTGCGGCGCGAAAGATAAAAGGAGCATGTTTAGCACTGGGGCGGCAAAGCAATGCAACGAATACAGATTCGAAAAATAATAAGACAACGTAGGGTGCAACTGCGGGGACGGTAAACCCGCGTTCGCGCGAGCGAGCGAAGATCACGACATTTAAAGGGATAAGAAATGCGATGACTTCCAGCGCAATCCGGCCAGTTCCAGACGTTACGTTGTGGCCGCTGGAAAAGAACTCCAGGGCGCGATGGGCCAAGAGTGTCATCAACAAAATAAAGAAAACCCGGCTGGAATCAAACCTCCATGCCATCAAAATGCCCACAGCAAATACGGCGTAATAGTAAAAATCCAAGGCCGAGTGAGGAATGGGCAGCAAAGTGGTTTCGAGTAGCAGGCATGCCAGGGAAAGTATTGCAGCCCCGGGAAGAAATAAGGATTTGAGAGTTTTAGAATCCACCCGCTGTTTGCCTTTCAAACATTATCTGCGCGGTGAGCGCACTCGGCGAGTAGCCTCAGAGGTTCGACCAGAGGCAGAATCGGAGTTCAAATTCCCATCTTGGTATGTGTCCCATTTCTGCAAGACATAGACTTTGGTGTATGCGCATAAATCTTTCATCTCTCCTGGCCTCTTCTTAAAATCGTATGAGATCAACATGAGAGGAAATTATGCGAGTCCTTATTGCGGAAGACGATTTTGCTCTGGGGAATTTTGTAAAAAAAGGTTTGGAAGCAGAACACTATGCCGTGGATATTTCCGGCGACGGGGAGCAAGCACGTGCCATGGCCAGCGAATTCGACTATGACATGATTGTCCTCGATTTAAATTTGCCTCGCCTGGATGGTATCGCCGTATTACGTTTTCTCCGAACGCGAAAACCCAGCGTCCCGATCCTCGTCTTAACCGGACGCAGTCGGGTTGAAGACCGCGTACAGTGTCTGGATTTAGGAGCCGACGATTATATGGCGAAACCATTTTCTTTTACTGAGCTTTCCGCTCGGATCCGAGCCCTGCTGCGGCGTAGTCACATGCCGGCTGAATCTGTACTTGCGGTCCAGGATTTGAAGTTGGACCGGGTGGAACGCCGGGTGGAAAGGGCAGGGCGGCGGATTGAACTTACGGCCAAAGAATTTGCCCTACTCGAATACCTGATGCGTAACGCCGGGCGCCGCATTACGCGAGCCATGATTATCGAACACGTTTGGAATTTGTCCTTCGACACTTCGACAAATGTAGTTGACGTCTATGTGCTCCGCGATGGGCGTAATCATGACGGGAATGGGTGCAGATGGCGTTCGCGGGATGCAGGCAATTGTCAAAGAGGGCGGGCTGACTGTAGGACAGGATGAAGCGAGTTGTGCCGTCTATGGCATGCCGAGATCATGTGCTGAATCGGGCGTATTGCAGCGCGTCGTGCCGCTCCTGCGCATTCCAGAGCAAATTATGCAAGCCACACGCTATCGCGTACGCAGCTAGAATCCACGCGTCATTTCTCTTGGGTCAAGAGCGTTCGTTCCGGATCCAGCAAGATTTTCCTAGTTCCAGCCGGGCTTTTTAAATGAAATGGAGTTTCCGGACCATCCGCCAGGACTTGGCCGATCAATACTGTCTTTTTACCTCCCACGGCATAGACCGGGACCGGGGTGACTAAATCATCTGGCGCCTCGCTCTGCGTGATCGTTCCGTTTACTAACGTTTCTGTCGCGTGGTCCGTAAATTTCACATTCTGCAATCCCAAACGTGGAATTGACGTGCCGGTTACCCATCCCTGGTAAAACCAATCCAAAGATTTTCGACCGTCATAATAAAGCGACGGCGGTAGTTCAGACTCAAAGCCGTGAATCAATTCCGCAGTTGTGATGGGTTTGCCTTCATATTGATTTCGAATCTTGAGTAGCGCGCGGTCGAACGGCTCCAACTCTCCGGGCTTAATGTCTCGATCGTGGTTTGCATTCTTCAACATGTTCCTCAGCATGTGTAAAAGCCACGTCCCACGTTCATAACTAATGGCTTCATAACCGTTGGGAAATTGCGAATTTGAGAGACGCCCTCCCAGTGTTACCGGTCCATCCTCACTGATTGGCGTACCCTTATCATTCGTAACAAGAAGGTCCTGACGATATTGTTCCATCGCAGCATGGAACTGCTCAGGATCACGGCTTTCGAGCATCATGAGCGCGCAATAATTAGAAAGTGCTTCGACCAGCCATTGATCGCGATATCCAGCCCAACTGACCGTATCACCCCACCACTGATGGGCGGTTTCATGTGCCAGGATGTATTTTCCCAGAGTTTTTTCCACGTCTGACATGTGCAATTGCGCTCTTTCGCTGTCAGTCAAGAAAGAAAGGCTGGAAAGAAATATCAATCCCGGCCATCCCTGGCTTGTAGATCCTGGCATCTGCGTGATCGCCAGTCCGCCAAAGTTATAACGACCATATTTATGCGAAAAGAAATCCAGGACGCTGGCAGCGAAATCTGCGACCGGTTGCGCATTTTTCGCAGGGGAAGGCGCAATCGCCATACTAAGATCAGGCCGATCGGAGGGGTTGCTGCCCGTCGCGCCGAGAGAAAAAGTCTTCTCGACGCCCCGCGCTGCATAAACATCTACGGGAACAGTTCCTGCATGTGCTTGGGCGTGGGAGTATTTGCCGAGATTAAATCCTGCAACCGGAATTGGGCGTTCTGAAATCCAGCGTCCGATCTGCCCACCCGCGGGCGCTTGCTCAGAAGCATCGATTTCAGCAGGCTTTCCCGTCGCCACTAACTCCCACGCTGCCGGATAGCGAAATTGCAGATCGTAATTCGCCATTACCAATCCGCGATTGGGATACCAAGTGCCCCGCGCGCCGACATACAACAATCCGCCTCCCGCATCCGACAAAACTGCGCCGCTGTAAGAAAATTGCAAGACGAGATGCTGCCCGGTTGTGAGTGGTTTGGGAAAAACAACTGCCAGCAAATCATCTCCGCGGATCGCCAAATGGGAACCCTCCAGCGATGGATTGTGAATGAATTCAATCGGCACTCCATCTGCTGTAACTTCATCCAACTTTAGAAATCTCGATAGCTCAAACAAAATCGCGGACTGTCCGCCTTCGTGCACGTCAATCTGCAACTCTGCAGTAGCTTTCAGTTCTGTCGGAGGCGTTACCTCCGCGCGTATTTTGTATTGCTGAATATGAATTGCATCTGCATTGGCCCCGTCTCCGGTATCGCTCGTCAAATCGTCAAAGGACTTTCTTGGCTGGTCGAGCGCAAATGAAGTCCATGTGTCGTAGTACGCTTGCTCGTTAACCGTATGCGATTGGCTGACCCGAACTTGTTCAGGTGACTGAGTATCGTAATAAATGTCGAATTTCCCGAGCTTCCGCCCTTGAATGCGAGCATGGAGGAATGAATCGGATGAAGAGGAAATTTGTGTTTTCGGTGTTCCCGAAGGAGATAAGTCTTTTGCAAAAGTCAAAAAAAGCCTCAGAGCATCCATCTGCGCTAAAACAGTTGCAGTTTCGTTCCATTGATTGATAAATTCGGGCCCGTTGTCAGTCGGGGAAACCTTCGTTTTCCATTGCGGAATAGATTGATCGTTAAAGCGGAAATAGGCGGTTGAGAAACTTTCCTCCAGAATGGCACTGCCCGTGAAAAGCGCCATAGAAGCCCGTTCCACCCGGTTCGGCGGCGAAATTAGTACTTCGCCATCTCCTTCGAAAAATGCTCCCGTTACTCTTCCTGCAACATCTTGGGTAAATGCAATTGTGCCGTCATTTAAGGTGATGTGAACTGCGGCTCGATCCAGCGAAGCATCACGTATGTGATACACGCGCGCGCCATCCAGTCCTACCGAACCGAGTTGTAAATAAAGCTTCTCGGCTGGTCTGTCCCCATCTGCTTTCTGTGTTTGGGGAGATGCAGCCACCGCAAAAACAAGCGTGCAAATTGCCGTGCAGAACAGGTTGTAACAAACTCGCCCCATTACCTTTGTCACCTAGTATGTGATGCGTTCTGCCTTCTAGAATTCGCCTGAGTGCGCAAATCTATCACTTTTTTATGCCCGATGATCGTTGTTCTATGGGTAATATTCCCTCTATCCATAGAAGCAGAAACCATTTATCTCAAAAATGGGCGAACCATCTGGGCTGACCACGTTCGCGTAAATGGTCCACACATTGAATATGATGTCGGCGACGATACGTATGCGATCCCAAAGTCTTCGGTGGACCATATTGAGGCAGGTGGCTTTGCCCCGCCCGCGAGTTCATCTGCATCGAACCGTTCTGCACAGGAAGTTCCAGTATTCTCTCCGAGTGCTGAACCTGCGATTCTAGGCGGAGGTGGCCTCGCCGCCAAAATTATTCAAAACGGGGCGGTCAGTTCCGACGGTTTAGCCGAGTTGCAACAGGCTGGCGATGCCAAACTCACCGCCGCCGGATATTACATTGCAGGCAAGTATGAATTCGAACACAGTAACTTTCCTCAATCTGAAGATTATTTCGGCAAAGCCCTGCGCTTCGATCCCGAAAACCCCGCGATTCTCAATTACTACGCAGCATTATTGGTTCGCACGGGAAATGCGTCCGATGCCTTGGGTTATGCCCAACATGCTGTCCGCATAGCGCCAAACTCTCCGGATGCTTTGGCCGTCCTGGGCTATGCTCAGTTCGCCAGTGAGCACAATCGCGAGGCGATCGTTTCCTGGAAACATTCGCTGGAACTGAGGCCCGATGCTCAACTCGCCGCGTTGCTTTCAAAAGCCCAACGCGAAGTAGCTAACGAATCGGATTTCTCGGAGCGCGAAAGTGGCCATTTCACGCTGCATTACGAAGGGAAACAAAGCTCCGAAAATCTGCGCGCACAACTGCTCAACACTCTGGAGTCGGACTATGCAGACCTGGTAAATCAGTTGGGAATAGCTCCACGCGCCAGCATCCCAGTGATTCTTTATACCGAACAGGCTTTCTTTGACGTCACGCAAGCTCCGGCCTGGTCAGGCGCCGTCAATGATGGCAAATTGCGCATTCCGATACAGGGAGTGAACTCCATGACTTCGGAGCTCGCCCACGTGTTAAAACACGAACTTACTCATTCTTTCGTGAATCAGCTTTCTGCTGGACGCTGCCCGCAATGGCTCAATGAAGGTGTGGCGCAAGCCATGGAGCCGAAATCGCTTTCCAGCGGACACCGCCTCGCAGAACTCTTCCATGCACAACAGGAAATTCCATACAACGCTCTTGAAGGCGGATTTATGCGCTTTTCCAGCGCTGAAGCTGTTCTCGCCTATGAGGAATCGCTCGCCGCTGTTCTTTACATCAGTGACACTTACGGAATGAGCGACGTACAGCGCATTCTTCAACGCATCGGGCAAGGCAGTTCCACCGAAGCTGCCCTCCGCGCCACAATTCATAGCGATTACGCTCATCTTGACCAGGAAGTCGGGCAATACCTCGGTTCCAAATACTGAAATTCAATCACTCGGTTTCTTTGGCCGTAATTGGCCTCGCATGTTATTTTCTTGTGAGCCGAGTGTCATGTTTCTCTCCTCCCTATTTTCGAGGCGCACCCCTCCTGCTCAACGAGAGGCTGCCCATCCCGACGTTCCCCATATGCAAGGAGCTGAAATCGCAGCCGCTTACTACGGCCAGCGCATGGGCGGAGATTTCTATGATTTTCTCCGCGTTAGCCCGAATCGGGTGTTATTCGGGTTGCTCGATGTAGCCGGACGCCTCGAAGACAATCGCGAAATCGTCTCCGCGGTGCAAACAGAGTTTCGCTCCTTGGGCGCTGAACTGTTCTCTAAAGAAGACATGAACGAAGCGGACGCTCTCTCCCGGCTGTGTCTGGAATTAAATCGCACATTAATGAAAGCGGCTGGCGGCGTGCGTTCTTGCCCCGCCTTTGCAGGTTGCTACAACGAGGATTTGGGCGTTCTTTGTTATTTCAATAGTGGGCATACGCCGGGGTTGGTTCGTGACAGCCGCGGCGTTGTCGAACTTCCAGCCACAGGATTGCCTCTTGGCCTCTTCACCCATGCCGCTTGCGATACTCCCATGATTGCTCTGGAACCCGGTGCAGCCCTCATGCTGGTGTCTCGCGGCGTAGTCGAAGGCCGCTGCAAAGGCGAAAACGCCGCAGGTGAAGAATTTGGCCTGAACCGCGCGAAAAAATGCCTCGGCGATATGAATACAACTAACGCAAGGGAAATGGCTCTTTCCATCCTCACGCAAATGCAGCAATTTATCTGTACCCCGCCTACTCATAATGACGTTACGGCGCTCGTTTTGCTGCGCGATGCAGCTAACTCGCACTCCTCGCCCTCCTAGCGCTGGGTTTTCCACAAGAGTTACAATCTAAGGATGCACAAGCAGTCCCTTCGAATCATCGTCTTTCTGACATTTTTGGCGGTAATGCTGCATGCGGACACAGTGGTCGAGGAGATTATCGCCCGCGTCAACGATCAGATCATCACGCGCAGCGAATTTCTTCGCAGCAAAGAACAACTTCGGCAAGAAGTACAGCAGCAAAACCCTGTGGATGCCGACAAAATTCTCGCTGACCGTGACAAAGACGTACTGCGGGACTTGATTGACCAGCAACTGTTGCTGCAAAGGGGCAAAGACCTCGGCATCACTGCCGATACCGAGGTAATCAAAAAGCTTGACGAGATGCGTAAGGAAATGAAGCTCGACTCCATGGAAGATTTGGAAAAAGCTGCCCAGGCGCAGGGAGTTTCTTTCGAGGATTTCAAAAACAACATCCGTACGCAGATTATTACGCAGCAGGTCATTGGCAAAGAAGTTGGCTCAAAACTGGCCATCAATAAAGACGAAGAGCAGCAGTTTTATGATCAACACAAAGATGAGATGGCACAGCCGGAGCAAATCAAGCTGAGTGAGATTCTAGTTTCCACTGATCCAAAAGATAAGACGACCGCGCCCAATGATCCCCAATTGATTACGGCTGCACAGGCCAAAGCGAATGACTTGCTCGATCAAATCAAAAAAGGAACGCCGTTTGAAGATGTCGCCAAAGCAAATTCCGATGGCCCCAGTGCCCAAAACGGCGGCGATCTTGGTTTTTTCAAGCGTGGATCGCTGGCCAAAGAACTGGAAGAAAAGACTTTTGCCATGAAGCCCGGTGACGTTTCTGATGTGATTCGCACCAAGCAAGGCTTCATTATTCTTAAGGTTACGCAACACCAGGATGCGGGAATCCCGGCGTTATCATCCGTCGAGGGCCGTGTACAGGACGCTCTATACATGCAGAAACTTCAGCCCGCGCTGCGCGCTTATTTGCAGAAGCTGCGTGAAGATTCATTTATTGATATCAAGCCCGGCTACGACGATACCGGCGCGAGCCCCAACCAGACCAAGCCGGTTGAGACTGCCCAAAAAGACCCCAACGCCAAGCAGCTTAAGAAAAAGAAAAAGTTTGGCGTATTTTAGTTTTATGAAGGACGAGTTCCCGGCCGACGTATGAAAGAATTTTTCCTATCCGAGTGCGCCCAGCAAGAAAACAAAATCATTACGTCCAGCTTCGTCGTCGTTTCCAAGCAGGTGAAGCCGAAGAAAACTGGCGAACCTTATCTCGCTCTCACACTCGGTGATCGCAGCGGTCAAATCGAAGCCAAAATGTGGGACAACGTTGAGGATGCACTCAACGCTTTTGAGCAGGATGATTTCCTCAAAATCAAAGGTCTGCTGAACAAGTATAAAAACCGTTTTCAAATCACTATTCATAAGCTGCGCCGTCTAGGCGATGCGGAAATTGACTACGCTGATTTTCTTCCGAAAACTGCCAAAGACATTGGCGAACTATGGCAAACTTTGGCGGGATTTGTCGCCTCGTTTCAAAACCCGCATCTCAAAGCTCTGCTTGAGGCTTTCATGGCTGATCCGGAAATCGCCGAAGCCTATCGAAACGCGCCCGCCGCCAAAACTCTGCATCATGCTTACATTGGCGGACTGCTTGATCACGTAGTCTCGCTTTGCCGATCCTGCGATCTGATTTGCCGCAACTATCCGCAAATTAATCGCGACCTGTTGCTCACCGGGGCTTTTCTTCACGATATCGGAAAAATTCACGAGCTTACCTATAGCCGCTCGTTTTCCTACACCACGCGTGGTCAATTACTCGGCCACATGATCATCGAACTCGAAATGCTCCAGGCCAAGCTGGCTCGTTTCCCCGATTTTCCTGCGGAGCTGAAAACCCTGGTCGAGCACCTCATCATCAGCCATCACGGGCAATACGACTTCGGTTCACCCAAGTTGCCCATGTTTCCTGAGGCGCTCATGCTGCATTATCTCGACGATCTCGACTCCAAAATGGAGAGTATGCGTGCGCACTTCGAACGAGATTCTTCCGCCAGCGCGTGGACGGGCTTTAACGCTTCGCTAAGCCGCCCGCTGCTCAACACCGCTAAATTCCTGGAAGGCGACAAAAAAATCCAGGAGGAGAGTGAAAATAAGAGGGAAGTGCTATCGCAGGCGGAAACGGCTCCCGCGGCGGTTTCTCAGACAGCGGGCAGTGATTTCCCGGAAGAGTGAATGTCGACTCTGCATTAAGCATTTGTCACTCGAGCATTTCAGATTGCGTGTATGGCTGCTTTCTGATAAACATGACCGACAGAAACAAAGCGACGCAACTCATATCATAGGGAGGAACTATGCGAACGCGATTCGTGGCACTGACATTGGGGCTCTTTCTATCGTTCCTGTTACTGGGATGCAATAAGAACCAGTCCGCCGACAATAACACCACTGCTGACAACAACGCGGCCACTGCGCCGGCCCCCGCGCCTGACAATAATGCCATGCAAGCGCCGGTCAAGGTAGAGAAGCCTGCCGAAGCGAGAAGGGAAGCTCCGCCCGCGCCGCTCGTTGTCCCTGCTGGAACCACTCTCACGATTAGCCTTGGACAACAGCTCGGCTCCAAGATCAGTCAGGCTGGGCAGACCTTCTCCGGAACTTTGTCGAACTCCATCACGGTGGATGGCAAGACTGCGATTCCTGCCGGCGCCAATGTGACTGGAACCGTGGTTGACGCTAAGGCTCTTGGCCGTTTTGCAGGCGGTGCATCGCTGCAATTGAAATTAACTTCGATCTCAATCAAAGGCGTGGATACCGCCATTGAGACCTCTTCCATCACGGACACACAAAAAGGCAAAGGCAAGCGCACCGCAGTCTTGGCTGGCGGTGGCGCAGCTCTAGGCGCTCTCATCGGTGGGTTAGCAGGTGGCGGTAAAGGTGCAGCTATCGGCGCAGTCGCCGGCGGCGGCGCTGGCACGGGCGGCGCGGCCTTTACAGGCAATAAGGACATTGTCCTTCCTGCTGAATCCGCACTCAGCTTCAAGTTGGAACAACCTCTGACTGTAAAGAGATAAAGCCAAAAATGTCATCCTGAGCGGGCCGTGCGCAAAGCGTTTGCGTATGGCCCGTTCCGCATTTGAAGAATCCGAATTTGCCATGCTCGACTTCTCCCGCTTCCGCGTTCTTACCTTCGATTGCTATGGCACGCTCGCTGACTGGGAAACCGGAATCTTCTCCGCACTTCGTCCAATTCTTTCTGCACACGGCAAACAAATCTCAGACGAAAACTTGCTGCAACTCTATGCCGAGTTCGAAGCCGACGCGGAAAGCGGCGAATACCGGCCTTATCGCGAAGTGCTGAAACTTGTGGTGAAGGGAATCGGAGATCGTCTCGGTTTTCGCCCATCCGCCGCTGAAATTTCGTCGCTGCCCAACTCTGTGCCGTATTGGCAGCCCTTTCCTGACACTGTCGCAGCATTGCAAAAGTTACAAACTCGTTTTCGTTTGGCCATCATTTCCAATATTGACAATGATCTGTTCGCGGCCTCGAGCCATCATCTTAAAGTGAAATTTGACCAAGTAATCACTGCCCAGCAGGCACACGCTTACAAGCCTTCCCTCGAAATCTTCAAATTAGCCGAGAGCAAGATTGGTGTGCCGCGCGAACAATGGCTTCACCTCGGCCAAAGCATTTACCACGATGTCATTCCCGCCCAATCCCTCGGTCTCGCCACTGTTTGGGTCAACCGCCCATCGCCACGGCCCGGAAGCGGTGCTGCCAAAGCTGCGTCTGGCAAGCCTGACCTGGAAGTGCCAAATCTCGAAACCCTTGTCAAAGTGGCGTTGTGAGCAGCTGTGCACCTTCGATTGCTTATAATCAGTCATGCCGACTTTTGCTCCGGTTGACGAACAACTCGCCTACATAAAAAAGGGCTCCGCGGAAATTATCCGCGAGAGCGACCTGCGCGCGAAACTAGAAAAATCCCGCGCTGCGGGAAAGCCCCTGCGCGTAAAAGCCGGCTTTGACCCAACCGCTCCCGACCTCCATCTCGGCCATACCGTCCTGCTCCGCAAGCTCAAACATTTTCAGGACCTCGGCCACACTGTCATTTTCCTCATCGGCGATTTTACCGGTATGATCGGTGACCCCACCGGACGCTCCGCTACGCGCCCTCCGCTTACGCCGGAAGAAATCATGCGCAATGCCAAGACCTACATGGCGCAGGTGTACAAGATTCTTGACGCTCACAAGACCGAGACCCGCTTTAACAGTGAGTGGTTCAACAAAGTCACGTCCGCCGATTGGATTCGTCTCGCCGCCAAATTCACCGTCTCGCAAATGCTCGAGCGCGAAGACTTTCACAAGCGCTTTCAGGAAGAAAAACCCATCGCTCTGCATGAACTGCTCTATCCGCTGGCACAGGGATACGACTCTGTGGCGCTGCAAGCCGACGTCGAACTCGGCGGCACCGACCAGAAATTCAATCTACTTGTAGGCCGCGAAATGCAGCGCAGCTTCGATCAGGAATCGCAGGTCGTTCTCACCATGCCGATTCTTGAAGGCCTCGACGGCGTCAATAAAATGTCGAAGTCGCTCGGCAATGCCGTCGGCATTCAAGAGCCGCCACTCGAAATGTACGGCAAGCTGATGTCCATCTCCGACGAAATGATGTGGAGATATTACGAGCTCCTCACCGACATCCAGCTACCCGAAATCGAAAAGATGAAGCGCGAATCGCATCCCATGCAGGCCAAGAAAGATTTAGCCCAGCGCATTGTGGCAGATTTTCATTCCCCGGAAGCTGCCCAAAAAGCCGCCGAAGATTGGGCCAAGCTTCGTCAACGTGAGATGTCTTCCGAGACGATTCCGGATGACATCGAAGAGGTGCAGATTCCCTTCGACAAAATTCGGGCGTCCGATTCGCCTGCGCCTGGTTCAGATAGCTTAATATCCCTCCGACTCGACAGACTCCTAGTTCTTTGTGGACTAGCGGATTCAACAACTGATGCCGGAAGAAAACTAAAAGCGTCTTCTGTCGAGTTGCTACGACAAGATGGAGTTCGCGGCGAGGTTTATACTGCCCCCCACCTTGCTATCACTAATTATTCATTCCCGATGAGGCTCGTCCTAAGAGTTGGCAGGAAGGTCAAAGCCGCAATCATCGATGGTTGAAGTGCGCCACTGCTCATGTGGGGACAGCCGCCCTCGGCTGTCCAGTCGAGCGAAGCTCGACAGCAAAATCACCCAAAATCCAACCCCCGCGGAGTTTCACTCCGCCAGACAGCCGAGGGCGGCTGTCCCCACATAGCCTTTCTTATTCCCAATTTGGAATGCCCTCCCACAAATTTTCAGCCCGACTCGCAAATAACCGCAGGTCTTCTAATAGTCTTAAGGTGCGCCATGCCCAAGCCTTTTTATCGCCGCCAGCTTCCGCACATGCAACGCGATGATAAGCCGCACTTCATAACTTTCTGCACATACCAACGCTGGATTCTTCCTGCCGACGCTCGCGCAATTGTTCTGAACTGCTGCCGACACGACAATGGAAAGAAGTTTGATCTGCTGGCCGCCGTGGTCATGCCCGATCACGTTCACGTGATACTTGTCCCACTGGTAAATAAGGACGGAATGGAAGTTTATTCTCTCGCGCAGATCACAGACGCAATCAAGGGCGTATCGGCCCACAAAATCAACCGATTCTTCGGGCGAAGAGGCCACGTTTGGCAGCCGGAATCTTTCGATCACGTGTTGCGTTCATCCGAGAGCCTTGATCAGAAGATTCAGTACGTACTCGATAATCC
The DNA here is from genome assembly GCA_021325035.1 of Terriglobia bacterium. Taxonomy (GTDB): domain Bacteria; phylum Acidobacteriota; class Terriglobia; order Terriglobales; family Acidobacteriaceae; genus JAJPHW01. The sequence continues at coordinate 7,960 of JAJPHW010000025.1, read as the reverse complement.
CATTCGTCGCGGATTGGTTCGTAGTACCGCAGAGTATCCTTGGGTATTCACTCTAGATCGCACCACTACCCCGAGTGGAGTTAAGATTCTTCTCGAGGCAATTCCCTGAAAGGACAATCCCATGAAAAAACTGTTCCTGCTTCTATTCAGCATTTCGTTGCTAGCGAGCCTAACCTTTGCGCAGTCCGGCGGCGGTGCTCCGAACCCGGGTACTCCCGCTCCCAGCACTAGTGCGCCGGATAAAGGCATGTCGCACGACAGCGGCGCGCCCGGCAAAAAGCATCACCACCATAAACATCACAAGAAGGCGGGTTCGACTGATGCTCCCAAGCCTCAGTAGTTTTATCGGCCAATAAAAAAGCGGCCCGTCGCGGCCGCTTTTTTGTTTGCTCCTAAATTTGTTACTCTCTACCCGCCACATCTCCACAATGCGCGCCGCCGCCATTCTCGGGCCCGGAGTCTCACCGCGACAACTCGCGCCATTTCAGAAAAACTCCGGTATATCGTGGCATCTTGGCTTGCCCGCAACTTCATCCAACGCCGATGCCATTCTGATCTTCGGCGGCGACGGAACCATCCATCGCCATCTTCCCCGCTTAATGGAATTACAGCTTCCAGTATTGATCGTACCCTGCGGCAGCGGAAACGATTTCGCCCGCGCTTTGAATTTGCGCAGCGTTCACGATGCTCACGATGCATGGGAAAAATTCATTCAAACTCAGAGTAACGAGAAGCGAATCGATCTCGGTGTGATCCGCAATGACAAAAATATCCGCCATTACTTTTGCTGCGCCGGAGGTGTCGGCCTGGATGGCGAAATTGCCCGCCGCGCCAACGCATTGCCACGATGGCTTCGCGCCTACGGAGGCTATGCTCTCAGTCTCATCCCCGCGCTCGCCAACTTTTCTCCAATCCCAATGCACATTATTTCTTCCAACTCACCAGCGAGCACGCGTACCGTCACAGTCGCAGTTTTCGCTAACGCTCCCTACTACGGCGGAGGCATGAAGATTGCACCTCACGCGCGTCTCGATGATGGCAAGCTTGACCTCTGCATCATTGGCAATCTGCCAAAACTTACGCTTCTTTCCCTATTTCCCACCATTTATTTTGGCCGCCATCTCAGCATTCGTGAGGTGGAATACTCGCAAACACCAAGCATCTCGTTGCAAACCGAAATTCCTTATCCCGTTTATGCCGATGGCGAATATGTCTGCGACACGCCTATCGAAGTCAGCGTCGCTCCGCAAGCTCTGCCTGTGATTGTCCCGTAAGTCTTTGAGAGTGCTAAACTACCGCCATATATGGAAAATTCCGTAGAACCCCGTCGTTCCCGCACTTGGCTTTGGATTCTTATCGGTGGCAGCGCATTTTTTCTTTTCGTGCTGGCTGTCTTCACTCTGGTGTATCTCACCATGCACGCCGGGCAGTCATCGTCGGCGATGACATTCGGGGACAAGATTGGCGTGGTGGATCTCGAAGGCGTCATTCTCGACTCCAATCTCGTTGTGCAGCAACTGAAGAAGTTCGCTGATGATGATTCCATTAAAGCCATCATCATCCGGGTCAATTCACCTGGCGGTGGCGTCGCGGCATCGGAAGAAATCTACCGCGCGGTCAAGCGCATTCGCGACGAAAAGAAAAAGCGTATCGTCGCCTCCATCAGTACGGTAGGGGCCAGTGGAGCTTATTATGTTTCCTCCGCCACCAACAAAATCTATGCCGACAATGGCAGCGTAGTAGGCTCCATCGGCGTTATTTCCGAATGGGTCAATTACGGCGATTTACTCAAATGGGCCAAGCTCAAACCAGAAGTTCTGACCGTGGGCAAGTTCAAAGATACGGGTGATCCCTCCCGCGATATGACCCCGGAAGAGCGCGCCTATTTACAATCCCTGATTGACAACATGTACGGTCAGTTTGTACAAGCCGTCGCCGATGGCCGCCACGCCAAAGTCGCTGATATTAAAGCAATTGCGGATGGCCGGGTCTGGACCGGGGAGCAGGCGCTCGACATGCATTTGATTGATCAAATCGCCGATTATCAAGGCGCCGTGGACGATACCGCAAAATCTGTCGGAATTAAGGGGGAACCAACCCTCGTTCACCCGGAAAAGGACCGTAAAACAGTCCTAGACCTGCTTTTCGGGGATGTTTCCCAATGGCTGCCCACAAAAGAAAAAATTCTCGATCAGCAACTTGGGTTCTATTACCTATGGAAATAAAGGCTCCTGTGACGAGAATTTTTGAACACAGCACTTGCGCACAACCCCTGAAATTTGAGAAGGTTATCTCATAGCTCAGAATCCAAGTATCCCAGTCGGGATGAGGCTTTATTCGTAAAGTCATCCCCGGCGATTGCACAGCAGGAGAGAAAAGGGCGTATGACAAAAGCTGACTTAATTGATGAAGTCTCCCGTTTGGCCGAGTTGACGCGCAAAGACAGCGAAGTAATCGTCGAAACCATCTTCGACAGCATCGTCCGTTCTCTGCATGTGGGCGATAAGATTGAAATTAGAGGCTTTGGCAGCTTTCGCACCCGTCAGCGCAAACCTCGCGTCGGGCGAAACCCCAAGACGGGTGAGCGCGTTGAGGTGCCTGCGAAGAAAATTCCGTTCTTCAAGCCCAGTAAAGAATTGAAAGATATGGTCAATGCGGGTGTAGCAGAACCTGCCAATGCTCCTCACACCGTCTGAGGAATTATTTCAACGCTGCGTTCCGCAAAGTCTTCATGTAGTAGTTGTCCCGTTTGGCCGATGAGTTGTGCACGAATTCCAGCACTTTCAACATCTTGTCGCGCTCTCCACGGGGAAGTTCATTAAATTGCACGGCCACACCGCTCCCAGGGTCAAAGCGCGCCACAGTTCCTTCAACGCGTAATTCCGCTTCGGCCATGGCAAAAAGAACCTGGATCTTCGAACCTGCCGGCAGTATGGAATTGGTCTCCAGGTAACACCCACCCAACCCGATATCAATCAAACTCCCCAGCGCCGTGGCCTCAGATCCCGCGGGAATAAACTCAACCGTTGCACGGCATTTCATGCGCGGATAAAGCCGCCGGTTCCGCTGCTCTGGCCGCTGCTGTTTTTCTAGATACATACGGCGGTCAGCTTCAGCCAATAACTTCTCGGCGTCTTCGCCGTCTTCCGGATAGCTGGCTTGTCCAACGGAAAGTGAAAGAATATCTTCGGAGCAGATTTCCCGTCCCGCCAATCTCGCCAACTCTGTCAGTGTATTGGTCTTTTTTCGAAGTGCTTCAGCGGGAAGCCCCGGAGCTACAACGACGAATTCATCGCCGCCCATGCGGGCCACGTGGTCATAATCCCGGCAACTGTCTTTTAAAGCCATGGCAAACAGGCGCAGCACACGGTTGCCTTCAAGATGTCCAAACCGGTCGTTGATCTGCTTGAATCCATTCAAATCGCACACGATCACCGTTAGGGTGGATTTGTCGCGCTTGCAACGTGCCAGTTCCCGGTCCAGTTCCATAAACAGCGAGCGCGCGTTGGGCAATCCGGTTAAATAGTCAGTTGTCGCGGAACTTTCAGCTTGCTCATATTTCAGCGCATTTTCAATCGCTAGAGCCATTTTCGAGCTGACCGCCTGCAGCACACGCAAATGATCGGACGTAAACGCATCACGCCCATCGTGGTACAGCGCCAGCACGCCCACCACGCCAGAAACGCCTTCCAGCGGAACTGCGAGCGCTGACAGCAGAGTGCTGTATTTTGTGGTGTCGTTCAAATAGCCCGGCTCGACCGACGGGTTGCCATTGATGATTGGTTTGCCATTTTGCGCGACCCAGCCCGATAAACCCTGGCCCATGGGAATTCGCAAGGACGAAAACAGCCGGAAGTTTTCTCCGCTTACGTGTGCAGGTATTAGTTCTTCGCCCTTGCGAACATAAATAGCGATGGAGTCGAAGGTCATCAACCGGCGCAGCTTTACCGAGAAAACAGAGAGGGTTTCATCCAAACTGAGCGAAGAGCCCAATTCCTGACTGAGTTCAAACAATGTTTGCGCTTCATGTCTCGCCGCGGCAATGGACGCCAGGAAATTGTTTTCAGAGCCTTGGACTGCGCCACTGTTTTCAAAACCCGCAGCGGGCGCGTGGCCACGCTCGATCTTGGCCTCGGTCGAAAGCTTCGACCCACCTTCGCTTTCTGAGCTTCTCCGTACGATTTTTTCCAGCTCCCGATAGCGCCGTTCTAATACCGAAACCACGCGTGGATCAAAAGATTTACCCGATTCCGCAGCCATCCGCATGATGACTTCATCCAGGGGCAACGCACGCCGATATTGCCGGTCTGAAGCCATCGCATCCAGAAAGTCCACAGCAGAGAGAATGCGGGCCCCAATCGGAATGTTGTCACCCTTCAGTCCGTAGGGATAGCCGGATCCGTCCCATTTTTCGTGGTGGGCCCGCACAATCGGCACAACTGGGTAAGGGAACCGTACGCGCTCTAAAATCTCGGCTCCAACCACCGGGTGAATCTTCATCTTTTCAAATTCTTCCGGAGTCAACCGCCCCGGTTTTGAAATGATGTGTTCAGGAATCGCCAGCTTGCCGATGTCATGCAACAGCGCCGCCGCATTCAAGGCTTCCACTTCCTCTGGAGAAATCTTCAATTCTTTGGCGACTTCATTGGCATAAATGCGGACCCGCTGAAGGTGATCGTGCGTTGTGTGGTCTTTTGCTTCAATGGCCAGCGCCAGCGCTTCGATCGTACGGAGATGCAGATCAGCCATCTCATCCGTATGCCGCTTTTCGCTTTCCAATTTCCCTAGATAAAGCCGATAAGACCAATACAGCACGTAGATTGCTGGCAACAGAAGTAGAGAGCTTTGCCAGTGGTACAACCGGTTGCACCAGCCAATCCCGAGCGCGATAGCCGCGCCAACCAAGTGATAGGGCAAAGACCAGAAATATCCCCGCCAAATTTCATAAACGGGCCGGCGCGTTCGCAATGCTGTGCCAGTAGCGCTCGCAAGACTATGAACGAGGAAATAAGTGATTGCAGCCGCCAGAATCGGCAGGGTTGCATTCTCAAGCTGCCATTGTGTCTGGATTGCGTGGTACGCAAGGTACGTAACCGTGGCAGCCACAGCATTCAGGCACACGCGAAATGTAATCTGGATCGCGCGCCGCTTGGCGCGACCCGCAGTTTGCAATAGGACAGTAAAACATCCCAGTGCCAGAGTTTCTGTGAAGCTCAACTCCAAGAGGCCGAGCAGGATGAAGAGAAAATCCGCAGGAATTGTGCCTGTAGCTTCTGGCAGGCTGGTCTTCAACCGCGATGCCAGTATCGCGATCAGCAGGTAGCAGAAGAATTGGGCATTGTCTTTGCTGACAGGATGCAGTGCCGCATAAACCCAGATCGCTGTTCCAACGGTGATAATCAAGCCGCTATAAATCACAGCTTGCCGTGGCAACGCTTTCAACTCATGAGTACGGCTGGTCAATACTCCTCCGACGCTCCTGTTTGCCGCGGGCCCGAGGGAGTCTGCCCATTCCATTGATACTAGTTAAAAGACTTTAATTCAATGAGTTAGACATTTCTTGCTGTGACTTCGGTAACCAATCATAAGTCCCCCATTTGTTAGTAAAATTCATTCGCAAATTACTGATTTACTGGCGCAAAAAGCATCTAAAATCAAAATGTCCATGAATTTAACTCCCCAGCCCCCGAGCGTCCCGAATCCTTCTCAGGCAAATAACGACATGGATTTGCTCTTGCCCCGGGATTTCTACTGGCCGCTTTGGAAGTCACTGGCCAGCAATATCCGGCATAAGTTTGCCCCGGAGAAGTTTCCTCCGCTACGTTTGACTTCGCGCTCGATTGACATCGGCATGTTGCCCTCTGACCGGCTGAGTATGCCTTGGTACCGATCCATTTTCCGGAACATCGGGGATGTGCTGTCCCCTGAGGAACTTCCGCCGCTTCAGTTGGAATCGCGCCCGGTGGATGTGGGTGAATTGATTGGGGACCAGGTTAGCCACATGTGGTGGACTTCCTTGTTGCGCAACCTTGCCGACGCCGTGGCCCCCGAGCGCCAACCCGCTTTACAACTTACGTCTGCACCATTTGACGATCCGGGCTTGTTCGCTGGGGATTTCATGCTGCTGGCGCGCTGGTCCTCCGTGATTGAAGGTCCCAAGATTTTTCTGCCGGACAAGCCGAAGACGACATACTCCGTGCAGATTCCTCAAGCTCCGCCCAGACTGGATCCGGTCGAAGTGGAATTTGTGCAAGTGCTTCGCGACGAAATGGGGGAGTTAAAAGGCGATTTGCGGCGTTCGCGCCTGCGGGCCCGTTTGTGGGTTGCTTTCGCTGCTGCCGAAATGATCTTTCTTTTCGTCAGCTTGTTCTGGCACTGATTTAGCGGGCCTGAAGTGCTGCCAGTTCCTTCCGCACTTGATCTGCGCGCGGCCCGGAAGATTCTTCTGTCAGAAATAATTTCAGTTCCTGTCGAGCGTCTGCAATGCGGTTTTCATTTTCCATCGCGTGCGCAGAAATGTAATGACAAAACGTATGCGGGGCTGGTGGCCCATTGTGCAGATTTAAGCAGGTCGAAACTGCCTGTTCGAAATGCTTATTCAATAACTGCACATTCGCCAAAAGAGTAAGAGTTAGAGAATCCGCAGCCCCCGAGGCGACTGCTTTTACGAAATAGGCTTCCGCCGTTACAAAGTCACGCAGCTTGATGGAGAGCTTTCCGAGATTTACGTATGCCGGCGCGAAGCGCGGGTTGATGGTCACTGCCTTCTCTAAATTTTCTTTTTCCGCGGAGGTGTTGCCCATGCGCCCCACAACTACACCCAGATTGTTATAGGCCTCGACGTATTGCGGATAAATTTCCAGGGCTTTCGTGAGTTTTTCCTGCGCTTTGGGCCAATTCTCTTTGGCGATCAATCCGTTTGCCTTGTCAAACTCTTTCTGGGCATCACGCGGAATGGCCAGTTGGGCCGCCGAAACCATGGCATTGGTGGACGCCGCAGATGCTGGAAGGGAAGCTGCTTCATTTGTGCGCTTCACCGGAATAAATTGACGCTGTCCTGTTTTTCGCCCATCCACTTCGAAGATGCCGCTGTCAGTGGTTTCAATTCCTTCGCCGGAAACGACGATATGGTAGTTGCCGGACTCGAGGTTGGTGAATGACGCCATACATTCATTGTTGGTGTAAGCCCTGTCTTGACTCGCATTGTTGGAGCCGGTCAAATCGAGCCGCAGTGGTTGATGACATCCATGACCATCGGAAAAAGTCACGCGAACCTGAACATCTCCAGTATTTTGCTGCGCAATGACGAGTACCGCAGATAGGAAAGGAAACAGTAGAGCAAGCAAGAAGCGGCGGAAATTCGGCATGGCAGGCCTCCCTGTCACGTGGTGACAGGCGCCCAGCTTTCAGCGCGCCCACATACTAACGCTGGAGTTCGTCAATAACAAGACATTTATTGACTGCGATTGTTAGCCAGGGTATCCGCTTGTTATGTAATTTTCGAGTTCTTGAATGGTCTCGGCCTGGCCGGAGATGATCCATTTCACGAGATCGCCGATCGAAACCACCCCGACCACATTTTCGCCCTCCATCACCGGCAGATGGCGAAAATGGTGATTGGTCATGACCGCCATGCAGTCATCCACGGTGTTCTGGCGGTTTACGAAAACCACCGGGCTGGTCATGATTTCATGCACCGGGGTTTCTTTCGACGAATGTCCTTTGAGGATCACCTTACGGGCATAGTCGCGCTCGGAAAGAATGCCCACCAGCTTTCCATCGGAAAGCACCAGCACAGCGCCGATTCCGTGCTCCGCCATGATTTCAATCGCTTCATAAACCGATTGATTGGGAGAGACCGAAAGGACCTTTCTTTCTTTTTGGCACAACACTAAATCAATGGGGTCATTCAGTTTCATAGGAACACCACCGGAGCGGAATATTACCACTTTTCAGGGGT
>JAJPHW010000210.1 GCA_021325035.1 Terriglobia bacterium | reverse complement strand
TGCGAGAGTCTGCGGCCGATCAACGCTTGCCCCTCGAGAGAAAGTGGCTAAAGCGAGATTCTACACTTGCGCGGGGCGCAAGTGCAGAACTGAAGATGGCAGAGTGGTTTCCTGCCCGTAGCGAATGAACCGAGGGATTAGCCCGCGAGCTAATCCCGGTCGAAAGGTTCGCGCACCATGCCTTGAGACGAAGGCGAGCCGCCGTTTTCGTGCTGCTTTTGCCAGTCGGCTTCGTTCAACACGGAAATGGCTTCCAGCTTCTTTTTCTTCAGCGAAGCATTGAGCTCGGCCAGGTCTTTGTCGGTGCGTTTGCGGAAATTCGTGACGACATCTTCCAGTTCATGCGTAAGCGCCTCGGCGCGGGCCACTTGCTGATCAGAAGGGCGCCCTTCGTATCCGTTTACTTCACCGTAAACATCGCCAATGTATTCACGGATGCGCTCTTCGCCGGTGATGGCTCCGCCTTCTTTGGTGGCGACGATTTTGGAGCGCAGGTCTTCCATATCTTTCGAAAGCTGCGTCAAGCGTGCGCGCAAGGGATCTTTTTCGCCGAGTTTTGCCGCGCGAGCATTGGCGTCGTCCCGCACGCCTTCAATTGCATCCACTGCGTAAGTCATGTGGCCGAGCAGTTTGCTGAGCTTGACCGCAAGATCGAACTCAGCTTTGCGATCTTCCTCAGTGAATTTGGCGCGGGGATCGAGGGCGATTTTTAAAGGCGCGGTATAGACCTGATCACCTTTGGTGAGTTTTACGGTGTAAGTTCCGGGAAGAACGCGCGGGCCTTGTGAAGCCTGGAAAAGCGCTTGCGCGGCGGGAGGAACAGAAGGTGGTTTCAGCCTCATTCCCCAGGTCACACGGTTCAGTCCTCGATGCTTGCTGCCGGGGATGGTGTCCACCAATTTGCCGTCGGAGTCGAGGATTTCGATTTTGAGGTCGCCGAAAATATGGCGGCCTTTTTGGTAGTAAGTGATGGCGGCGTCGCCGGGACGGCTGGGACCGACAAAGCTCTCGTCACCAAACGCCCACCCGCCGTTGGCCTGGAGGTATTGCACGACCGTGCGGCCTTCGAGAACGGCTGCGTTCTTTGCCATGAAATCTGGCGTGAGGGCGCGCAAGGAAGAGATGTCGTCAATGATCCAGATGCCGCGGCCATGCGTGGCGAGCACGAGATCGGATTCACGGGGATGAACGACGATGTCACGAACAGCGACGGCGGGGAAGTTCGAGCCTTTGTACTGAGCCCAATGCGCGCCATCGTCAATGGATATCCATAGGCCGAACTCGGTCCCAACAAAGAGTAAGTTGGGGTCCACGGTATCTTGCGTGATGACGTGGGCGTAACCGCGGACTCCGGCGTCATTGAGATTCAGGGATGTCCAGGTTTTGCCGTAGTCGGTGGTTTTATAGGCGTACGAAGTCATGTCGCCGAAAGTATGACGATCAAAAGTCGCGTAGGCGGTGCCTTCGTCGAAGCGGCTGGCAGCAATGGTGCTCACCCAGGAATTTTTCCCGAGGCCATTGATGTTACCGACGACGTTAGTCCATGTTTTGGCTCCGTCGCGCGTGATTTGTACATTGCCGTCGTCGGTGCCGACCCAGATGATTTGGCCGTTCTTTGGCGATTCGGAAATCGTATAAATCGAGGTGTGCATTTCGGCGGAAGAGTTGTCCACCGTGATGCCGCCGGATTCTTCCTGCTTCTGTTTTTCGGGATCGTTGGTGGTCAAGTCAGGCGAAATCCGCTCCCATGATTGGCCGTGATCGCGAGAACGCCATAAGAATTCCGAGCCGATATAAATCGTTCCCTTTTCGTTGGGGCTCATGTGAATCGGAGAATTCCAATTGAAGCGGAGCTTTTTTTCCTGGTAGCCGGGTAACGGCTCAATCGAGCGTGTTTCCAGCGTGTGGCGATTGACGCGGCCGATATTTCCACCTTGCGCCTCGGCGTAGATGTAGTCGGGGTCAGACGTATCCACGAATGCCCAGAAGCCATCGCCGCCGTAAATGTTCTCCCATTGCGCATTGGCTACGCCGCCGGGATAGGAAGAAGCGCCGATCCACGTGCTGTTGTCTTGCAAACCGCCATAGACGTGGTAGGGATCGTCGTTGTCCACGCTGACGTGGTAGAACTGCGAAACGGGAAGATTGAGTTGATGCTTCCAGCGCGTACCGCCGTCTTCACTGCGCCAGAGGCCGCCGTCGTCGCCGCCATACACGACGTTCGTATTGGAGGGATCAATCCAAATATCGTGGAAGTCGCCGTGGGCATTGGCGACGAAGCTGAAGCTTTTTCCGCCGTTTACGCTGAGCAACAAACCGAGATCTGGTTTGAAGATTTTGTTTTCGTCTTTGGGGTCAACAATCAAATTGGCGAAGTAGAAGGGCCGCCAGACCATATAAGCGCTGGCATCGAGCTTGGTCCAATTCTTGCCACCGTCGTCAGAGCGAAAGAGCGCGCTCTTTTTTGCTTCGATCATGGCGTAAACGGTCTGCGGCTTTGAAGGAGCAACCGCTAGAGCGATTCTTCCCCAAGGTTTTTCCGGCAGGCCTTTCGCGCTTGACTCGTTGATCTCAGTCCAATGATCACCCCCGTCGGTGGACTGAAACAGGCCGCTGCCGGGACCACCGGAACGGAAAGTCCATCCCTGGCGGCGGAAGTCCCACATCGAGGCGTAAATGGTTTTCGGGGCTTGCGGGCTTGTGGCCAACATGGCGCACCCTGTTGAACCGTTTGCTCCGGCCAAGACTTTGCGCCAGGTTTTACCACCATCGTTGGTCTTGTAAACGCCGCGCTCATCGTTGTCATTCCAGAGATGTCCGGTAGCGCACACCAGGACGGTGTTGCCGTCGGATGGATCAATCAGGATTTTTGCGATGTGTTCAGAATCTTTGAGGCCGACATTGGTCCAGTTCTCGCCGTTGTCGGTGGATTTATACACACCATCGCCGATGGAAACGCTGTTACGCGTCCAGGCCTCGCCCGTTCCCGCCCAGATGGTTTTGCGATTGGAGGGATCAATGGCAAGCGCGCCGATGGACTGCACATCTTCACGGTCGAAGACAGGCTTGAAGGTTGTCCCGCCGTTCACCGATTTCCATACGCCACCGCTGGCAGCGGCAGCAAAAATCGTGACCTGGCCGTTTTCATCCACGCCGGTGATAGCAGCGATACGACCGCTCATGGCGGCCGAGCCAATGTTGCGCGCGGGCAAGCCGGAGATTGTCGCCGAATCAAATTTGATGGCTGACTGGCTGAATGCAGCCGCGGCGAAAGCAAAAGTCAGGAGCAGGGAGTTGGATAATTTGCGAGCGCGAAGTGAGCGAAGATTCATATTCATGTCCTTAAGTGATGAGCGCTATTTCTTGGTGGCGTCGCTTTTAAGCGAAGCTGGCACTGCAAAGTCCGAATTTTCCAGTGGAACGTTGGCTTCCATTTTCTCGATCGTGGTGGTTTGCCATTGGCTGGGGTCGGTTTTGGGGCCGGATGCTATGGAAAAGGGAAAATAGACACCGGCGACTTGCTTGTAAGAGCCTAAGTCGATGGTGTTTTCACGCACCGAGCCTCGAATGAATTCCTGAGTTTCTTTGCGGATCTCAAGAAATGTATCCGGATCGAGGTAGTAATAAATGATGTCGCCATTCTTGAGGGTCACTTTGAGGCGAAGTGCGTCGTCGCCATCCACGGTGTCGTGGCCAAGATATTCGACGGTGTTGCCTTTGGCTTTGTAATCCACGAGCGGGCCGTCGAAATCTGCGTCAATGAGCAAGTCGCGCATGTCGTCGTCGCCCATGAGTTGAGGATCTTTACGTCCTCCGAAAGGCTGAATCTGCCAGCCGGTTGCGCCATCGTAAGCCTGCACTTGCGTCATGCCTTGCAGGGAAAAGGTCTCGCGAACCAGATTTGGGCGCATATTTTCCTGGCCGACGATACCGGTAAAACCTCCACCAGCGACTAGCCGGCCGGTCACACGCACCGTCTTGATAGCTTTAATTTTTTCCAGGCCGCCTTTGGCTTCGATGTTCTTTTGCACCAATTCATCGGCGGTTTGGGATGCAGCGAAAAGACTCAGGCCGAAAACGGCGAGCAACAGCGTTCCATAGTGACGCATGCAATTTCTCCTCACAAAACACGAGTACAAACTTACTTTGACGTTGCAGCCAACTATTCGTTATCGTCGGAGGCTAAATTGTAAAGCCTTTTACGAGAATTGTGGGCGGTACTGGGTTTATACGGGAATCTCGCCATACACTTGTGCCCTGGGAAAGGGATTGTCACTATGGCTTCTATCGGAATTCAACCCAGGAAGGTACAGCTTGGAAAATCCGCATTGTCTTCGCTGTAATCGCGAACTTGAAACAGGCAGCAAGTTTGTATCTTTATATATGTTTGCGCAGACGGTCGGCATACGACCGCGGCAGAAGTCGTCAGCGCACCGCATCTCGTTTTGCCCGCAATGCTCGGTTTCATTGGCGATGGGCTTACCCCCTGAAGGCTCACTCAATGTTGCCGCATGGGACATGATACGAGGACTGGTGAGCGCCGATCCAGGTTTGAACGACGCTGCCTGGGAGAATCTGCGCGGAGTAGTTGGGCTGCTACCTTCGGGCGACAGAGAGAAAGATGAGCCAGCCTCGGACGCATGGGTGAGATTCAGTCGCGCTGGGTAGGGGAACGAGTGCAAAAAGAAAATCGGCCCAAGCGGGCCGTTTCTTTGACACTAAATTTCAGGATTACAACTGGGCGCTGGCGTATGAGTTGATTTCGCAGTTGAGGCAAACTTCTTCAAACGTCGGGCTGATCCATTCCATGATTTTCTCCTTGCCGAACAACCTCATCGTAGCATCCGCGACGTTGCTGAAACAATACTAATTTTGCAGAAAAACCACGCGGGATAAGGCGTTCAGACAGAAGTCGTTATACTAAAAGCGTGTTATGCAGCGAGAGTGCAAGGTTTTGCACTTCGACTTCCGGTTCAACTCTTCATGCATATCCTTATTATGGGTTCGGCAGCGGGCGGCGGGTTCCCGCAATGGAATTGCAACTGCCACAATTGCAACCGCTTACGTGCAGGGTCATTCACGGGAAAGGCCCGTACGCAGACCCAGGTTGCCATCAGTGCCGACGGCAAAAACTGGTGTCTACTCAATGCATCCCCCGATCTGCGCTTGCAAATCGAAGCAACGCCAGCGCTCCATCCACGCGAAGGCAGCCGAGATTCGCCCATCGCAGGAGTTGTGATTACCAGCGCAGATATTGATCAAATTGCAGGATTGTTATCGCTGCGTGAGTTGCAGCCCTTTTGTCTTTATTGCACGCCTGCCATCCGACGAATTTTACGCGAGGACAACACCGTATTTGGAATGTTGAATCGCATCCCGAATCAAGTTTCGTGGGTAGATATTGCGCTGAATAGGGAGTTTCATCTTACTTCCGATGCAAATTTGCGGTGCACGGCATTTTCTTTGGGAAACCATTATCCTGCTTATGTGCCAGCGGCACGCGCGTCGAAATTAACTACCGGAGAGGCGCTGACAGGGTTGTTGATTGAATCATCGGCGGCAGGGCGCAATAAAACAAAAGTCGCCTATCTGCCTGCTGTGCCAGCGCTCGATGATGATCTACTAAAGCGGTTGGAATCCGCCGATTTGTTGTTATTCGATGGCACTTTTTGGAGTGATGATGAATTGATTCGAGTGCAGGGGAGCGGAGCTACGGCGCGTGAGATGGGTCATATTCCAATCTCTGGCGCGGATGGAAGCCTGAAGAAATTGGCTATATTGAAACGTCCCCGAAAAATTTTTATTCACGTGAATAACACCAACCCTATGCTCGACGAATCCAGCGAGCAATACCAAGAAGTACGAGCGGCCGGATGGGAAGTGGCGGAGGATGGATGGCAGTTGGAACTATAGATTCCCGCGAAGAGATGCTTTCGCCGGAGGAATTGCATGCCCGGCTTCGCCGGGTGGGCGAAGAACGGTACCACCATCAGCATCCTTTTCATTTGCTGATGCACGAAGGCAAGCTGAGCCGCGGACAGCTGCAAGCGTGGGCGCTGAATCGTTATTACTATCAGAGCAACATCCCGGTAAAAGATGCCATTATTCTTTCGCGAAGCGATGATCCTGAATTTCGCCGGGCATGGCGAAAACGGGTTGTGGACCACGACGGCAATGCGCAGCAGGCAGGCGGTATTGAGCGCTGGATTCGGCTGGCAGAAGCGACAGGATTGACTCGTGAGCGCGTGATTTCTTGCAATGAAGTACTGCCTGCTGTGCGCTATGCGGTAGATGCGTATCTCTCCCTGGTTCGGAGCAAAACTTTTCTCGAGGCGGTCGCTTCTTCACTAACAGAAATGTTTTCGCGTGACTTGATTGCCCTGAGAATGGACAGGATGAGGCAGCACTATCCCTGGCTGTCGGGAGGCCTCGACTACTTTACGGCGCGGCTGGATCAAGCTCCGGAAGACGCCCGATTTGCTTTGCAATGGGTCACTGAACATGCGCGAACCCGGGCTGAGCAGGAACTGTCAATCGCGGCCTTGCGTGCCAAGTGCGACATTCTTTGGGCACAGTTGGACGCGATCTATTTCTCTTATGTGCAGCCGGGATGGCCGCCGCCGGGCGCTTTTCGAATTGAGGAGAAGTGAATGCCTCGGCCTTCCGATTCCAGCCGTCCACGTTTTGCCGCCGGATGCAGATGGGGGAGTCATGGCGAAGACCGGGTCGTTTTGTTTCCTGAAGGCATGATTCGGGTCGAAGCAACAGGTTTGAGCATCCTTGAACTCGTTGATGGCCAACGAGACGTGGCCCATATTATTTCCACGCTGGCCGAACGCTACCCGAAGGCAGATCCGACAAAAATCCGCGAAGACGTCTTGAGCTTTCTCGAAAAATTGCACGATAAACGCGTAGTGGATTTCTAACGTGGCTACTCTTCATAAACCGCTGGCTCTCATCGCGGAAATCACGCATCGTTGTCCGCTGCATTGCGTGTACTGTTCCAATCCTTTGGAGATGATTGCGGCCAAGAAAGAATTAGCAACGCACGATTGGGTCAGAATTTTTCAAGAAGCGCGCCAGCTTGGAGTTTTACATCTTCATTTAACCGGAGGCGAACCTGCGGCGCGAGCGGATTTAAAAGAATTGATACAAGCAGCGCATGTTGCTGGTCTCTATACCAATCTCATCACTTCCGGCATCGGGTTGAATGAAAGCCGACTGGCTGCGTTGGTTGAAGCCGGGCTTGATCATGTGCAACTCAGCATTCAGGATGCAACGGAAGACCGGGCCAATTGGATTGCCGGAACAAAAGCTCACGCGCACAAGATTGCCTTTGCAGGCGCGGTCAATAAATTACGAGTTGCTTTCACAGTAAATCTCGTCGTTCATCGCCAGAACCTCGACCATCTGGAAGAGATGATTGCCTTCGCCGAACAACTAGGCCCGAATCGTCTGGAAATTGCGCATACGCAATATTACGGATGGGCGCTTAAGAACCGTGCACAATTGATGCCGACGCGTGAGCAAATTGAGCAATGCATGAGCATTGTCGAGGCCGCGCAAAAGCGGCTGGCGGGGAAAATGAGAATTGATTGCGTTATTCCCGATTACTATGCGCGATATCCCAAGGCTTGCATGGGGGGATGGGGGCGGCGTTTGTTGTTGATTGATCCTGCTGGGCAGGTGTTGCCTTGTCACGCGGCGGGAGTAATTCCAGATTTGAAGTTCGACAATGTGCGCGACCGTTCGCTCGAATGGATTTGGAACAAGTCGGCTGCGTTTAACCGCTTCCGTGGCGAAGAATGGATGCAGGAACCGTGCCGCAGCTGCGAACGGCGCACAGAAGACTTCGGCGGCTGCCGCTGCCAGGCTTTTCTGTTAACGGGCGATATGACCGCCACGGATCCCGCATGCTCGCTCGCGCCGATGCATCATCTAGTAACAAGCCAGCAAATCGAAAAGCACGATCTGCGGGAAGAAACTACAGACGTATCCTGGTCGTATCGCGCGACTGTTGAATAACTCCCGTTATTACCAAATAATCTTGGCTCCAATTTGAATGTGCCGCGATCCGCCTGAGCCAATCACGGGGTTGGATTCGGCCACATCGGGGGTAAAAACAACCGTGCCGACTGATGCAGGCGAAGATAGATCGGTATTCATCGTCGTCGTGTCGAAGTTTGCGTGGTTCAAGATGTTGAATACTTCTCCGCGAAGTTGCATGGAAATTCGTTCATTGAATTTGAAGACTTTCGACAAGGAGAAGTCCCAATTTCTGAAAGTTGGGCCGCGGAAGATGTTTCGCCCCATATTGCCTTGCGTTCCATATACGGGCGGAGTGATGACGGTGCTGCCTGATACAAAGCATCCATAGGTAAGAAGTTGCTGAGCGGCCGCGCTGGCTGCGCCTCCTGCGGCGTTAATGCACTGCGCATTTCCAGTGACATTCCCGCTGGAATCCGTGCCAAAAGTGCTGGGGTCCACATAAGGAATTCCGGTGGTCGGTGACCAATGAATATTGCTTGCCGGGCCGGACATATTCCAACGGTCATTGAACTCGCCGGTAAGGCTAATGTCGTCGTTGAAATCGCCTAGCGTGTAAGGTAGTCCGCCTTCCAGCATGGCAACGGTCGCGACTTGCCACCCTTCCAGCAGTTGCCACTTCGACTTTACGTCGGGCAAATTGTAGGTAAGTGAAACTGTGAAACGATGCCGAATGTCATAGTCGCCATTACCACGCTCTTCGGCATAATTGTTGCTGTCGGGAGGAACTCCGGCGAGATTGCTTGTGGCTGTGTCAATCGCGTGCGCATAGGTGTAGCCGGCCAACAGGTAAAGTCCATGTGAATAGCGATGTGTAAAGGTGATTTGCAAACTGTTGTATGCGGAATTGGATCGGTTGCTTAAGTACTGAAGAAATCCAATGTACGGGAAGCACGGACCACCCAAACCCAGGCCGCCCTGCGCAACCGGACAATTTTCATTGAGCGGTCGGCCGGGGCCTTCGCAATTATCATAACCAGCATTGACATCGCAAGGGGAGTTGGGCCCAACCTCCAGTGGCGAATTCGGGTTCACCTGGTTGATGTCGGTCACGCTATACAACTTGACCCCGTGATTGGCGACATATGCGATCTGCATAACCGTTTTTGGCCCCAGGGCTTGCTGGATGTTGAAATTCCAATTCATGACATACGGAGTTTTGAGGTGCGGGTCCACGCCAAAGACGCTGCATTGGTTTACCGATCCTGATGCGTTGAACAAGCTGCATCCATTTCCTGCGGAGGAAGCATTGGGAAAAATCGGCCCAGCCTGATTCCAGTTGATGACGCTGGTATCCGAAGATTCCTGAAGGAAAGTTGTGAGGTTGCCGTTGCCGACGAGTCCACTGGGATTCAGGTTAAGTCCGCCGCCGTTAAACATAAAAGTACGTATCGAAGGCTGCTCGTAGATGATCCCCATCGCTGCGCGGACGACAGTTTTACCGGTACCGAAAGCATCCCAGGCAAAGCCGACGCGAGGGGAAATATTGTTGTAATTGGTTTGATAGGGGGCGCTGATGCCATAGCCCACCTGTACCAACCCTGTAGCCGAGTTTGGGTCGTAATTCGCAAGTAAATTACGCGAATCTTTAATCGGATACGTTACGTCATAGCGCAGACCTAAATTCAGGCTTAAGCGCGGTGTAATGCGGTAATCATCCTGGACAAAGAGAGCGAATGCCTTCTGCGAAATATCGCGAGCAGCATCGCCGTAAAGAAATCTCCAGCGTCTAACATCGCCTGCGACGAAATCGGTGAGGTCGCTGAAATCGATGCGCCCACGGCCATAACCCGCGCGTAGATAATTCACATTGCCGTTGCGAAATTCAGCGCCCATGCGAATTGCGTGTTTGCCGGCAGTGTAGGAAACAGTGTCCGACCAGTTGTAAGTCGCACTTGGAGTCGTCGCCAGCGGCCAACTCGAGTTGCCGCCCATGTAATTGAACTCATCGCTGCCGGGATTGATTCGAGGAAAACCGAAGAGCACTGGATTCGTAACGCCCGTGTTCAGCCCGTAGGTTGTCGGATTTACATTGTGATCCACGGGGAAAATGGTTTCGTTGAAGCGGTTATAGCTAAAGCGCGCATCGTTGACCCATTTTGAGCTTGGCGTCCAAACCCATGAGACGCCAAAGACCTGCGTGGTCGGGCTTGTGGTCGAGAGCCACTCTGGACGCAGGGCGTTAATATCTTCTTCCGTCTGCGTTGTGTTGCTGTAAATGAAACGCGCGCTCAACGTATTGTGATCATTGAGCGTGTAATCCGTTTTGGCTACCAGATTGTCGCCACGATTTTTATTGTTGAAGTTGAAATCAATGGCTCCGGGATCGGATGCTCGCAGCGTGAATCCTGGATTCGGAAGAAACAATTGCGACAACTGCGCGCTCA
>JAJPHW010000193.1 GCA_021325035.1 Terriglobia bacterium | reverse complement strand
CCCGTGCCATCCAGCGCATATTGCGACGCAGCAATGTTGGATTCCACCGCAGTTTGGTATTCCTCGTTGTTCGCTGCCGTGGAAGTCAGTGACATCGCACGATCCGGAGTCACATAGGCGACGTTCGGGTTGTTCTCCAGTTCCGTCAACATGCTGGCAGGAATGTGCATAGTGACCGCTGGAATTGAACGCATATGATTACGCACCAAAGCGCCCCGGCTTTTCATACCGGCCAGATCTTTTTCCTGCGGCGGCTGGCGGAACTGCACGATGACCGTGATTAGGTCTTTGGAGTTTACGTGGCGCTTCAAGTCAGCCGAGATATGGCTCATTCCGCGGGGATTGGCTCCGGCTGCAAACATTTGAGAACCCGCGAAAGCCGGCAGAGCAGAGAAAATTAATAATGCCGTGCCGAGAATACTTCCCCAACCGGCGCCGCATGCAGGTCCATTCGGATCCCGCTTGGTTCGTTTCTGAGTCTGTGATGTGCTTAGGTTGTTCATAATTTTTTTGTGTTACGCCCCTCGTGAGTTTGCCCCGGGTTTTGTTCAGGGCTATCGCTCCCAAGCTCTAAGAAGCAATTGGCGGGCCGCCTTGGAACACCTATTATTGATTCTATGTTGTTGTATCTAAAAGACATGCAAGCGAATGCGAGCCTCCCATTTGGGTCAAGTTGGCCCACGCAGAGGACACAAAACCGTCGAAACTTGGTTAAGTAATTGAAACGAGAGGAGATCGTTCATTTGAGACATGATGGGACAAAGTGTCCCGGCCGGAAACCTGAAATAAGATCAACTTGCTGCCCGGAACTTAGCGGATAGGGAGGTGTCGATGCTTTCAGTACTAAGACCCGGAGGAAGACGCACGCGCGCTTCTACTGGCGGTTCCAAATTGAGGAATTACAGGCAAGGCGGAAATCAGCTTTCGCGTGTAGTCATGAGTCGGGTTGGTGAACAAATCCGGAGTGTTGCGGCATTCGACGATTTGTCCATGCTCCATCACCGCAACCCGTTGGCTGATGGTCGCAACCGATAGCAGGTCGTGTGAAATATACAGAATCGCGGTACCCAGTTTGCGGCTGAGCCGCGAGAAGAGCTGAAGGATTTCCGACTGCGTGATGATGTCGAGCGCACTGGTGGGCTCGTCGGCGATCAACAGCGCCGGGCGGTGCAGTACGGCCATTGCGATCAGAACTCGCTGGGCTTGTCCCACGCTGAGCTGCGATGGATAGCGACGCAGAAAGTTCACGTCCGCCGGAAGGCTGACCTCTTCCAATGTTTGCAGCAAAGTGTGAGTACGTTCCTGCCGCGTGGATTGCTTGTGAACGTTCCAGGCTTCTTCCAATTGCGTGCCGATGCGCAAGGCAGGATTTAGCGAAGACATGGGACTTTGCAACACCAGCGCGATTTCCTTCCCGCGTAGAGAGCGCATTTCGCGGTCTTTGAGTGGCATGAGATCCTGGCCGTTTAATAAGATCGAACCTTGAGCTTTAGCATTTTTCAGGTGAAGCAGCTTCAGGATCGCGAGGGCCAGCGTGCTTTTGCCGCAACCACTTTGCCCGACAAGGCCAAGGATTTCCCCCTGACGCAGATCGAGAGAAAGGTCGCGCAGCACGCCGATTTTCCCCGGATAGCTAACAGACAACCGAAGTGATAATAATGGCTGTTGTTCCGTCACTGGTTCTTAGCCACTTCGGTTCCCAGCGTGAGCTGATCAATATTCCAGTACACCTGCGGACGGAGTACAACAGGATGAGCATTGTGTAATGACGGCGATACCGCCGACATGGCGTTCTTGTTGACCAGGTAGATAAAAGGTTCCTGCTCCCAGACAATCTCTTGTACCCGGTCAATGGCTTGCTTGCGTTTCTTAATGTCCAGCGTTGAAGCTTGCGCACGCATGAGCGTGTCAATTTCTTTTTCCCAAGGTGTTGCAGGCGTCTTTTCACTGGGGTTCCACTGGTGTGTATCGGACGAACTCAGCCAGACGTTCATCTGCGAATTCGGGTCAAGGTCGTCATTGACCAAGCCAAGCAGGCAGGCTTCATAGTCAAAGCTGCGAGTGATGCGTTCGATGAGCGAGGGGAAGTCGAGCGTGACCACGTTCATGTGAATGCCGATGCCAGACAGATCCTGCTGGATCATCGTGGCCATGCGTTCACGATTTTTGTTGCCAGCATTGGTGATCACCGAGAACTCGACGGCATGTCCGTCGTGATCGTGGAGAACGCCATTTTGCAGTTGGAATCCATCCTGAGCGAGCAATTGGAGGGCAGCCTTCTGATCGAACGGATGGGCCGTTAGTTTTGTATTGAACCAAAATTTATTGGCGGGAGAAACCCAGCTCACGGCAGGCTGCGCATGTCCGCGGTAAACCACGCGAGCGAGATCCTGGCGATTGATGGAGTCGGAAATGGCGCGCCGGAAGTTCGTAGAAGTGAACCAGGCTTTTTTGTAAGCGGGCAGTGGTGAAGTCGGGACCTGGTTGAACCACAACTGCTCGGAATCGAGCGAGACACCCGAATCAAAAGCCATGCCCGGAGCTTGCGCGACTAGCTTGTCATAATTATCGGCGTTGAGCGAATTAATGAATCCAATTTCCCCGCGCACGAGGCGAAGCATTTCGATGTCGCTGTTCTGCTGAATATCGAGGCGTACGGAACTAATGTAGGGGAGCTGGCGTCCGGTGGAATCATGCTTCCAATAGTTCGGGTTGCGGTTCAACAAAAGATAGGAACCAGCTTTGTTTTCGGCCACGTAATAAGGGCCGAGCACAGCCATCTCTTTTTGCGGTGAGGTGGCCGACATGATCGCGACTTGGTCGAAAAGCTTGTCGAGTCCAACAACGGGAGCCGGGAAAGTTACGGAAATTTCGTTGTTTCCCATCAACTTCGTAATAACTTTGCCTTCGCCTGAGCGGAAAGAGTCTCCCGTTGGCGAATGGAGAGCGGGATCCATGAGTTGATTCATGGTGTAAGCGACATCTTGTGCGGAAAATGGCGTGCCGTCAGAGAAGCGAACGTTTTGTCGGAGCTTGAAAGTGATGGTCTTGCCGCTGTCGGTCACTTTCCATGACGTTGCAAGTTCCGGCTCCAATTCTTGCGTGGAGCGGTTTAACCTCATGAGTACTCCGCCGGTCAAGTAGCGCACCGTTTCCGAAGAATCGTCGGCAACCAGCACCGGATTAAAGGTCTTGGGTTCTGAAGTTAGACAGAAGCGCAACTGACCGTCCGACTGTGCACTGGCGAGAGTGGACACGAGAACAGTGATAAGCGAAATTAAAAAAAGAATGCGATTTTTCATACCGAAGACTCCTGTTTTTGCAAGACGATGTGAAAGCAGCTCAGCATCGCGACTAAGAGAATGAGTGGAACAAACTGCCAAAGCGGAGGTGTAAACACAGAGAAGCTTTCCAATTCACGTAGGAGGCTTCCCCAGGAAGGAAGAGGTTCGGCGACGCCCAGCCCGAGCATGCCTAGGTTGGCTTCAGTCAGAATAAAAACTGGCACCGAAATCCAAAATTGTGCGTAAAGAACAGGCTTCAGATTAGGAAGGATATGACGCCAGAGCAAACGAAACCCGCCGTTCCCGGATGCACGTGCCAGCAGGATCATGTCCGAATTGCAGAGAGTGCGGACGTCAGCACAAACAACGCGGGCGGCCGCTGCCCATCCCAGTGTTCCCAACAGCGCAAATGTGATGATCACAGAAGTGACCTGCGAAACATTCAACGGAAGAACTGCGCGAACCGTAATGAGCAGAAATAACCACGGAAGTGAAAGAAACAGATCGGTTGCCGCCATGACACAGCGCTCTGTCCAACCGCCGACGAAGCCCGCAGTCCCACCGATCAAGCCTGCGAGCACGCTCGCAAGCAGCGCTGCAGCGGGAGCGAGCAAGAGAGATATGCGAGTTCCATAGAGCAAACGAGAAAAACGGTCACGGCCCAAATCGTCGGTGCCGAGCAGATGTTGGCGGGAAGGCGCAGCGTCCGTTGCATCGCGGAATTGTTTCGAATAAGGAGCGGGAGCAATAAAGTTCGCCAGCAAGCATGCGACGGAGACCGTGACTAGAAAAACCATCGCCGCGATGCGGATCCATTTCATGCTGCGCCTACCCGGAGGTGGTTACTCAGCAAGTCAGAAGCGGAGTTGGCCAGCAGCGTAACCGCAGTGACGATTAAGGTCAGGCTTACCAGCAATTCCATGTCGCGGCCCAGCGCTGCCTTCCACGCCAACTGGCCAATGCCGGGCAAGTCGCAAAGCACTTCCACCGGAATGGCAGCAGCAAAAACCACGCTGATAGAAACACCGGCCAAAGCTAGTAACTGCGTTGCTGAAACAGGCAGGATATGCCAGAGAAAGACCCGCGTTTCGGCGAGCCCTTTGGCCCGCGCTGTGAGAACGTGCGGCATCGAAGCAGTTCTTTGCAGCATGTTGCGGGCATAGCGGAACACTTTGGGAAAAACAATGAGGCTAAGAACAAGCCTTCCGGGTACGTGCGCAATCACAAACAGAAGCGCCAACATCGCAGCCGGAACGCAGAGAAGGACGCCAGCGAACAAACTGCCGAACAAATCGAAGCTCCAACTACGCGACATAATGGAAGCGATCGCCATTGCCAATCCGAGTGTCCAACCCAATAGCAACCCGAGCGCTGCAGACTCCAGCGTTTGGGGGAAGCGTTCCGCCAGTAAATGCCGCACTGGCTGTTGCAGAGTGCGCGACATTCCGAGGTCACCGCGCACAAGCCGAGTCAGATAATGGATGTAGAAGGTCGCGAGATTTCTGTCCCCGTCGTTGGTCCGCCTCAAAGCCTCGATGCTTTCATGATTTAAATGACTATTAAGTTCCTGCTCGTCCACGCCGTAGCCTGGAGCGAACCTCACCAAGGTGGCGCCAAGGAGACCGCCTACCAGCAAGATGGTGAAAATTCTGGCCGCGTGCATGGCGATATTGCGCATAGAACGGTGCGAACCTCGAACCGAGGCTTACTCTGACGAATATCAATTAAGTGCGGCAACTACAAGGACTTAGGGGCTTCCCGCGGAAACTTTCGTAATGTTACGGATGGTGCAAGCAAACGCCAGAGCCGAAGTCTATTGCACGGATGCAGTCCGCGCACGGGGCTGACCCTCAAACAGGGACTTTTCCGAAGTTTCGTGGTGCGCCTGCTTTACCACGTACATCTTCCGGTCGGCCTCGGCAAGGAGTTGCTCCACATCTGTGCCATCTTGGGGATAGAATGCGGCGCCCACGCTAAGAGACAAAAGGTCTTGCCCGCAAACCATTCGTCCAGCTTGTTGCGCGAGGGTGCTGAGCAAGGCTGCCTTGTCGCGCACGGCATCAGCTGGCATGGCCGGGGCGACTACGACGAATTCGTCGCCTCCCATGCGGGCCACATAGTCGTACTCGCGGCAGGTCTCGCGCATGAAGTTGGCGAAGATTTTGAGCGTCTTGTCGCCTTCCATGTGGCCATAGCGGTCGTTAATCTGCTTAAATCCGTCCATGTCGCAGACCATGACCACCAAAGTCGAGGTTTCCCGGCGACAGCGGGCAATCTCTTTGTCCAAGTGCATGAATAGAGCACGCGCATTGGGTAGTGCGGTCAAATAATCGCTGGTTGAGGAATCTTCGACTTGGCGATACTTGATTGCATTCTCGATGGAAAGAGCGACTTTGGATGTGATGACCTGCAATATCCGTAAATGATCGTTCGTGAAAGCGTCCGCTTCGCTCTGATAGAGCGCGAGCACGCCGACCGGACCGTTGACTCCACCGAGTGGCACGGCCAATGCCGAACGCAGGTCAGTCATTTTACGCGGGTCGCCCGCATATCCAGGCTCGACCATCGGATTTCCATTGATAATCGGTTTGGAATTCTGTGCAACCCACCCACAAAGTCCTGCCCCAACGGGAATTTTCAACGACGACAGTAGGCGGAAGTTATCGCCGCTGGAAAATTCAGGAACAAGGATATTTCCTTTCCGTATAAAAACGACGATTGCATCGTAAGGGATGAGCTTGTGCAAACGGGTTGAAACGACGGAGAGCGTTTCGTCCAGACTGAGTGAGTTGCCAAGGTCCTGACTGAGTTCGAAAAGTGTGTGAGCTTCCTGCCGTGCTGACGCGATGGAAGAAAGAAAGTCCTTCTCGCTGCTGGCCCGAAGGCTCGCATTGCGCTCAAAACCGGCGGCCGGCTTTTCGCCGCGGGCGACCTTATAGTTCGTAGAAGACTTCAATTCTTCCACGCCTCCTAAGCTTTCAAGCGCCAGAATTTCCAATTCAACGTAGCGCCGCTGAAGAATCTGAACCACTTGCGGATCGAATGAGATTCCTGATTCCTCTGCAACTTTGCGCATAGCCTCGTCCAAAGACAGCGCTTTGCGATACTGGCGGTCCGAAGCCAACGCATCGAGGCAATCGACCGTGGCTAAAATGCGGGCACCAATGGGGATTTCTTCCCCCTTGAGTCCATCCGGGTAACCGCTACCATCCCATTTCTCGTGATGCGATCTTACGATTGGGGCGACGGGGTAGGGAAAGGCCACCTTCTCCAAAATTTCCGATCCCACAATGGGGTGAATTTTCATCTTTTCGAACTCTTCTGGAGTCAGGCGGCCGGGCTTGCTGATGATGTGGTCGGGGACGGCAAGCTTCCCGATGTCATGGAGCAGCGCGGCAGCGCGAAGAGCGTCCAGTTGGCCCTCGTCTAGCTTCAATTCCTGGGCAATCGCGAGGGCGTAGGTGCGGACGCGATGCAAGTGTTCGTGGGTCGCGTGATCTTTGGCATCAATAGCAAGGGCCAATGCTTCAATGGTGCGCATGTGCAGCGCGGAGACTTGTTCAACGTGCCGCTTTTCCGCTTCCACCTGTAATTTTTCAGCCTCAACGCGTTCTTTTTCAAACTCAAGACGGCCGAGATACAAGTGATAGGAGCGGTAAATCCAATACATGACGGGCAGGATCAAAAGTGCGCTCTCCCACCCGATGCGACGATTGGCGACGCTCACCAACGCGACCACTGCCGCGCCTACCAAGTAATACGGGAAGGACCAGAAGTAGGTCTCTGTCCAAATTTTCCGCAGCGACCGCCGCTCGGTCAGAGAAATCACAATCGAAACGGCCATGGTGTTGCTCAGAAAATATACGCAAACAGCAACGACTAATAGCAAGGGCAGGCTGTGATTTAACGGTTTTTCAAGCGCGTGATAGGAGTAATAAGAAATCCAGACTGCGTTTACCGTCATGCTCAGAACATTGAAAATTATGCGAACCGGTTTCGGACGTTGGTTCAGATTCCACACAGTCTGCACCAGAGCGGCCACGCAGCCGATCATTAGAGTCTCTGGGAGGGAAAGCTCCAAAATCCCGAGAAGAATCATCAGGAAGTGCACCGACATGGTGCCTTCAATGCCGGGTAGCCGAACCTTCATGGTTCCGGCCATGGCCGCGATCACCAAATAGCATGCAAATCTGAGCGGATCATGCGACTGCCAATGCAAAAAGGCATTGCCAAGCATGGCTATCCCAGCCATCGCCGTTAGGGCGATATACACTCGCGCACGCATCGGCATAGGAGCCATCTTAGCGGTATCCCTATCCATCCACTACCTTTAGTGGCAATATCGCCGTTACCTTGGTTTGGAATCTTTGACCTCAGCCAAGACCGATAAATTGATCCAGCTTAAGCACGCATTCTGATTGCCACAGAAGGCACAAGTAACTTACTGAAAAGAATTGGGCGGGCAGACGTCTCTGTGTTGCAAATGGGACACTTTGACTCAAAGTGTCAAGATGTGACCATCCATGCCCTATTTTGTCTCATTACTTAAGTGACCATACATGTGGTGACGGACACTACTCCTAAATAAATCTCTGTGCCATTCTTGACGTATTGCTCGCACGGATGCCCCCGAGGTGCGGACGAAGCCTTGCGTTTGCTGCGGAGGAAAAGCTACGTTCACGAATTCCAATAATCCGGCGCCCAAACCTTTTATTGTCGCCAGCGACGTCATGCGCAAGTTCATGGGCATGGTTGAGCGCGTGGCTAAACATAGCGGGACGGTCTTAATCTTCGGGGAAACCGGCACTGGTAAAGAACGAATCGCGCACATGATTCACGAACATTCCTCGCGCACCGTTAAGCCTCTGGTTGATATCAACTGTGCCGCCTTGCCCGAGCACCTGGTTGAAAGCGAATTGTTTGGTTATGAAAAGGGCGCCTTTAGCGGCGCCGATACTGCGAAACCAGGGCTTTTCGAACTCGCTCATCTGGGAACCATTTTTCTGGATGAAATTGGCGAGTTAGATCTCAAGGTGCAGGTAAAGCTGCTGCGAGTCCTCGATGGGGCGCCGTATTATCGCCTTGGCGGGCACCGCAAGATTACTGCGGACGTTCGGGTTGTTGCCGCGACGAATCGCAACTTAAAGGAAGAGGTCAACGCCGGTCGATTCCGGAAAGACCTTTACCACCGCCTGAGCCAGCTTGAACTATACGTCCCACCGCTGCGCGAAAGGCCTGAAGATGTGGCAGCACTCGCACAGCATTTCCTCTCTGAAATGGGAGGGGAGATAAAGCTATCTCCCGAGGCGCTGCGAATGCTCGAAGGCTACTCCTGGCCCGGAAATGTGCGTGAGTTGCGAAATACCGTAAACAAGCTGGCGATGTCGGCGACGGGACCGGAGATCAACGCAGCCTCCGTACGTTCACAGCTCAGCAATTCAAAGCCGGATAGGGTCCTCGCGTCGGGGAATCTTCCGTCGGACATTCGACTTGAGGGCCTCGAAGCGCAGGCCATCGAACGAGCTTTAGAGAATACTGGCGGACATCGAGGTAACGCCGCTGAGCAGCTTGGTATTTCCCGGAGAACATTGAGCCGAAAGCTTCGCCTCTATGGTCTGGCTGGGGCCCGAAACGCCGCGCCAGCAGCTCTAGGATTGTTAAGTTTCAAAGAGCAGCAAGACTTTCGCGCCGAAATTAAGGTTCCGGTTTCTCTTAAGACCGCAGACGGTCAAGAGCTGACTTGCATTGCAGCAAACATTAGTGCGCGCGGCATGGGCCTAGAAAATCTCGACGCACTCCTGGACTATCAGTCCACACTCGGAGTCCGTTTTCAATTTCCGGAAGGCGCCACAATCGAAGCGTCGGCGAGAGTCGCGTGGGCCGGCACCAAGGGGCGGGCAGGAATCAATTTCACCGACCTCGCGCCCGCCGTCGAGGAAGAGATTATGCGTTGGCTCCGCACAAAGATGGTGGAGGAAGGCTGGACGGTGCAGACGAAACCCGAGGATGAAGCGGCACTTGCCGCCACTCAAAAATGACGCTTAGTTGCCGCAAGATATCAGCGCCTTACAATCGGCATTGACCATCTGCCGCACTTTCGTATCCACTCGCAATTCCATTAACGATCTAACAAATTCGCTGTATTATTCCCGTCAGCAGGAATTCTCTTTGGAGCTAGGTTGGCTCTAGACTCGCTGCTCCGCTGTATTTAATGCGATGAAGAAATTTGAATTTAGTGTGAAGCTTGGGGGCCATAGTACCGCGATGTGCTTCATGAGGCCTCCGTTTGATGTGGTGGAAGTATTCGGCACTAAAGCACGAGTTCCAGTGCGAGGCACGATCAATGGGTTTCCCTTTCGATCATCCTTATCGAACATGGGGCACGGACATTGCATGCCGGTAAACAAGACGCTGCGCGAAGGCGGGAATTGCAAGGCCGGTGATGTGGTGAAGATTGTGCTTGAGCGCGACGAAGAAAAAAGAGTTGTGGCCATTCCGCCGCAGTTGAAAAAAGAGCTGGCAAAAAACAAAACCGCACAAGCGAATTGGGAGAAGATGAGTTTCACAAATCAGAAGGAAATTGCGGTGTCTATTATCAGCGCCAAGCAGGAAGAAACTCGCCAGAGGCGGCTGGCGAAAGCGATGGATATTTTGAAGAACGGAGAGAAGTGGACGGGTTAGTTTTTGAGTTTTGCTGCAATTTTCGCTATCTTGTTTCCCTGGAACAGCCGGATCCCAGCGATTCCGGCTGCACCTGCTTCTATGCAAGATTGAGCATTTTGCAAAGTCATTCCGCCGAGAGCCAGCACCGGAATTTTGTACCGGCAAGCTTTTTTCAATTCTTCTAATCCCAATGGGTGCGTACCGGCTAAGCCTGATTTCTCAAAAATTGGACCCAAGACGCCATAAGTTGCATCTGCGGAAGCCGCTTCGGCGACTTCATCTGCCGTGTGACAGGAGACGCCGATGATGAGAGCTGCCAGCTTTTCGCGCGCCTGGCTGTACGTGTCACATTTTTGATAAATCTTCCGAACGTCTTGGGGGGAGATGTCTTCCGAGCGAAGATGAACGCCGTGGGCGCCGACCGCAAGTGCGACATCCGGGCGGGAGTTGATCAGCAATTTTGTGGAGGAGCGCGCGGATTGAATTCTTACCATCGCTTCACGCGACAGAGATTCCAATTGCCGCGCAGAAAGATCTTTTTCCCGCAGCTGAATGTAATCAGTGCCGCAGGCGGCTGCCTCTGAAATCGTATCGAGCAAGCGTTCTCTGCGAATCGCTTCGTTGCCAGAGAATTGTTTGCGATCGGTGATGTAACAAAGCAGCACGGATTACGGGTTGGTCTTGGCGATTTCTGGCACGACTTCGCCCGCGCGTTTCGGCGGTTGACCAAGATGATATTCAGTCAAACCGTCTCGCAGATAGGCAAAGCCTTCTTCCGGCGTGTCCACAATTTTGAATAAGTCCACGTCATTGGCCGAGATCATTCCGGTGTCCACCAGAGTTTTGAAGTTCAGAACATCATGCCAATATTTGCCGCCATACATGACTACAAGAATTTTCTTGGCCAGCTTTTGCGTTTGGGCGAGGGTCAGAATCTCGAAGAATTCGTCGAGGGTGCCGAAGCCGCCGGGGAAAATCACGAGCGCTTTGGCGAGATAAGCGAACCAGAATTTGCGC
The DNA here is from genome assembly GCA_021325035.1 of Terriglobia bacterium. GTDB lineage: Bacteria > Acidobacteriota > Terriglobia > Terriglobales > Acidobacteriaceae > JAJPHW01. The sequence continues at coordinate 512 of JAJPHW010000193.1, read as the reverse complement.
ATGAAAAAATAATGGAACTCGAAATTCAGCGCTGGCGTGATGTAAGGATTGGGGTTCTGCTCAAAAGGCAGGTGAATATTCAACCCGATTGTTTTTGCTCCTGCTTCTTTGGCTCCGCGATTCGCGGCTTCCATGATGCCGGGACCTCCGCCGGTGGTGACAACGAAACGCCGACGACGAGCGGGAATTTGAACTGACCATTCACTCAATAGAAAAGCCAAACGGCGGGCATCTTCGTAGTAGCGGGCCATGTCCACGGCAGTCTGCGCCTGTTTGCGGATAGCTGCTGATGTTCCTTGAGGAAGATTATGTAAATGATGACTGGCGTCGTCGCAGCTTTGGATGCGGGCGGAGCCAAAAAAAACAACCGTATCTTGAATCTGTTCATGCCGGAAACGGGCGAGAGGTTCGGAGTATTCAGAAAGAATTCGCAGAACACGCCCATCGGGGCTGTTCAGGAACGGCTCATTTTCGTAGGCCAGAGGAGCGCGCGGCATTTTATGGTCAGTCAT
>JAJPHW010000012.1 GCA_021325035.1 Terriglobia bacterium | reverse complement strand
ATCAACGAAATCCAGAAGATTTTGCCGCATCGCTATCCGTTTTTGCTGATTGACCGAGTGCTGGAGCTTGTCCCCAAAGAGCGCATTGTGGCACTGAAAAACGTCACCATCAATGAACCGTTTTTTACCGGCCATTTTCCCGGCGCGCCGATCATGCCGGGCGTCCTCATTATTGAAGCGATTGCGCAGGCGGGAGGCGCGTTGTTGCTGACAGAAGTCCAAGACCGCGAAAATAAGTTGATGGTGTTTACATCCATCGAGCGGGCCAAGTTCCGCAAGCCGGTAGTTCCGGGCGACCAGTTGCGACTGGAGGTGAAAGTCATTGGCTGGCGCGCGGTGCGCAACATGGTGGCGGCGCGCATGGAAGGTATTGCATCCGTTGACGGCAGAAAAGTAGCTGAAGCGATCGTCGGCTGCCAGTTGATTGATAGCGCGAAAGGCCGCGCCGGTTCAAGAGATAGCGCGGACGCCGGGGAGTAGGTTCCTTTCCGAATCAGAATTCTTGATGAACATTCATTCGACTGCCGTCGTTGATCCTAAGGCCAAAGTTCATTCTTCTTGTGAAATCGGCCCGCATTGCGTGGTTGGTGCGAACGTCGAGTTGGGCGAAAATTGCCGACTTCTCTCTCATGTCGCGCTGCAAGGTCCGACAACGATTGGCTCGTACAATACCTTCTTTCCTTTTTGCTCGATTGGCATGGCCCCGCAAGATCTCACTTACAAAGGCGAACCTACACGTCTGGAAATGGGCGACCATAACGAGATTCGTGAATTCGTCACCATTAATCGCGGCACGGTGAAAGGCGGAGGCATTACACGCGTCGGCAATCACTCACTCATCATGGCCTATTGCCACATCGCGCACGATTGCCAGATTGGCGACAACGTCATTATGGCGAACGCGGCGACGCTCGGGGGCCACGTCACGGTGGAAGATTGGGCGCAGGTCGGCGCGTTGTGCCCAGTGCATCATTTTGTGAGGATCGGCAAATATGCGTTTGTTGGTGGGGGGACGACGATCACGCGCGACGTTCTGCCATTTTCGAAAACAGCGGCGGAGCGCGGAACCAGCGCTTATGGAGTGAATGCGGTCGGCTTGGAGCGGCGGGGATTCAGCAAAGAGCGCATCCGCAAGATTCATCATGCGTATAAATTGTTGCTTGCGTCGAAGCTGAATACTTCGCAGGCGCTCGAAAAAATGAAGTCGGAAGCAGATCGCGGGGAGGATGTGGATTTGCTGATTCGGTTTATCGAGAGCAGCGAACGAGGCGTGATTAAGTAAAGTTCAAAATCCCCACCCTGTCGCAAAGAGCGCGACAAGGATGGGCACCCATCGATGACAACGAATAAAACAAATCGCATCGGATTAATTGCGGGCAACGGGCGCTTTCCTTTTTTAGTCCTCGACGCGGCGCGGGCACAGGGTTATGAAGTCATCGTGGCGGCGATCAAGGAAGAGACATCGCCGGAGATTGAGACGCGCGGCGCAGCAGCGGTGCATTGGCTTTCTCTCGGCGAGCTTTCGAAATTAATTGAGACATTCCAGCGTGGGGGCGTGCAACGCGCCATTATGGCGGGGCAAGTGAAGCACAAGCAGATTTTTTCCAGTATCCGTCCGGATTGGCGACTGGCAAAGCTTCTGCTTTCATTAGGAACAAGAAATACTGATTCGCTGCTGGGCGCTATCGCCAAGGTCCTCGCCGATGAAGGTATCATTCTTGAGAATTCGACTTCGCTGCTGGAGCCGCTGCTGGCAAAGCCAGGAGTGCTAACGCGACGCACCCCGACAGAAGCGGAGCGCCAGAATATAACTTATGGGCGTTCGGTTGCCCGGCGGTTGGGAGAATTCGATATTGGTCAGACGGTGGTGATTGCGGAATCTGCGTGCGTGGCGGTGGAAGCGATGGAAGGGACCGATGCGACCATTGAGCGGGCCGGGAAAATCATGGCATCGCTGGATGCGGAAGCTTCGACGTTGAGCCGCGCGTTAACCGTCGTGAAAATTGCGAAGCCAAAGCAAGACATGCGCTTCGATGTTCCGGTTGTCGGCGTGAAAACGATTGAGACTATGAAGGCTGCGGGAGCCTCATGCCTCGCATTGGATGCTGGAAAATGCCTTCTGCTTGATGGAGATGCAGTGATTCGCGCAGCGGACCAATTTGATATTGCGATCGTCAGCGATGCGGAGAGCGCGTGAAAATTCCGGCGATATTTTTCGCTGCAACTCTGGCGATTTCTGCTCTAGCGCAAGATGCAATGCTTCCCGATGTGCGATGCGATTCTGCTGCGGAGGGTTTCTGCGATATTGCGCTGGCCGTGCGGCAAAAGAGCACAGAGCAGGATGGAACTCTCATGATTACGGCAGCGGGAAAGCATAAGAATGCGTCGCTGGAGTTGCAGATCGCCATCGCGCCGGAAATGAAACGGGGCGAGATGAATCCGATGACCGAAGCGCCGCAAACATATTCGCTGCGACGTGGCGGAGTGCGCTTCAAGCGCACTGGGGAGGCCAGCGACCGGTTGGTGGCGAGAATTGCTGAACTCTACGGCGCTAAAGTGAGTCCTCACGCGATGGATAGCGATATTCATTTCACAGCGTATGCGTTCCGGGGAGACCCAGAGAAAATTGCATCACACGAGGTTTTATTCGAGTTGTATCACGATGACCCGGCGAACCAAGTGCCGCAATGCGAGTTGCTGCTGGATGTGAATTTGCCGGCGGGTGAAATCAGAATCCGGGAAAAGAACCAGGACTTTCGGCAGTGCGTGGTGAGGATTTTGGGACGGAGCGAATAAATAATCTCTGCGCGAACGATTCCTGAAATGGGCTTGCTAGATACCTTTGATTTCCTGAGATAGGCCGAGGTCGCCAGACTTTTGTGATTAAATCAAAAGCGGCTGTATTTGCGAGGATTCGCTGAGTAAAAACAATCTCATTAACGTTGCGGTCGTCGGCGTGGGCGCGTTCGGACGCAACCATGCGCGCGTATATCACCAACTGGAAAAAGATGGTGGAGGCGTGCGTCTGGTGGGCGTGGTGGATTCGGACCTGGACCGTGCCGATGCCGTGGCAAAAGAGTTTGACTGCCGGCCTTTCAGCTCCATCGAGCAATTAATTACCACCCATAGCGAAGTGCAGGCGGCGTCTGTGGCTGTGCCGACGGCGCATCATCTGGCAGCGGCGCGAAAGCTGATGGAAGCGGGTGTGGACGTATTGATTGAGAAACCGCTGGCCGCTTCTTTGGCCGAAGCTGATGAGTTGGTCGAGTTGGCACAAAGTCACGGGCGAGTGGTACAAGTTGGGCATCTGGAGCGGTTCAACCCTGCGGTGCGCGCGACGCTACCGTTGATCACCCAGCCGATGTTTTTTGAGGCACACCGGTTGAGCGTATTTTCGCCGCGTTCGCTCGATGTGGATGTCGTCCTTGATTTGATGATTCATGATCTCGACATCGTGCTGGCGTTCGTAAATTCTCCAGTGAAGGAAATTCGCGCTGTGGGCTTGCCTATTCTTTCGAGCAAAGTGGACATCGCCAACGTGCGCATGGAATTCGAGTCTGGATGCGTGGCGAACTTCACCGCGAGCCGTGTTTCAACGGAGCGGGTGCGCAAGCTGCGGTTCTTTCAGCCGCGGCAATATATTTCGATTGATTATGGACGGCAGGATGTTTTGGTGTTTAGCGTAGGCGGCTCGGCAGGGTCTGCGCCTACGGTGAATCCGCAGATTGGAATGGAGAAGCCGTCAGTTATCGCCGAAGAACCTCTGCGCGCGGAGTTGAAATCGTTTTTGGATGCAGTGCGGTCGCGGTCGAAGCCCGAGGTTTCGTTGGCAGATGGACGGCGCGCATTGGCTGTCGCGTTGAATGTGGTGGATGCGATCCACACGCACACCGAAAATGCTAATTTGCATAGCCTAACCGCAATCTAAAAATATTACCGAGCCTTTTCTCTTTACACTTCTTGACAGCTCACCCTCCCCATTCGCGTTACCCTAAGTGCTTGTACCGTCAGGCTTTCGCGGATTCATGGGAAAGATGCGACAATAATTTTAGGCTTGCGGTAAAAGACGGCGATTGCACAGCAACTAAAGAGTGGGTAGCCGTGTCTAAACCATAAGCTCACGCTTCATGTCCACTACGCAAATTCCGCCCGGGGCCCCGGTGACGCCGCCTGGCGCCGGGCCAAGCCGCGGCGGCAGCGATCTTTACGAAGCCCGCAATTGGGAATCAGCCTACCGCGAATTGCATGACGCGCCCGGGCTGCTATTGCAATTGCAGGACGATCTCTCGCGTTCGCGCAAACGGGAAGCTTTTTGGATTTCAGTTGCAGTCCATCTCACGCTGGTGTTGTTGATTGTGAACTCCACACGGTTCATGCACCTCATTCCGCGTGGCGCGGTGGTGGTCGCGCCGTCGCTGCACGACAAAGATGCAACTTTCCTGGAGTTGCCGCCTGACGCGGAGAAGATCACGAAGCGCCCTGAGACCAATAAAATCTCCGACCAGGACCGCATTGCCACGCGCAAAGCGCCGCAGATTAACCGTGATGAATTAAAGAAGATTATCGAGGCCAGCCGAGGACGGCCAGGGCAGGGCGCTCCTCCGGTGCAACAGCAACCGGCCCCGCAAACGCAGGCTTCGAACAGCCCGCCTGCACCGCAAAATGTTCCGCCGCCGCCGAAGTTTGCCACGCCGGATCAATCAAAGCTACAGGCCCCCACGCCCAAGCCGAGCTTTAACACTGGTACTTTGTCCGCTGGATCTTCCATTGAGCAGGCCGCGCGCGCGGCTTTAGCCAACCGCGGCAACTATGCGGGAGACAATGGCGATTACGGCACCGGCATCGGCGGCCGTCAGCCTACCGCGCGCATGGGCCCCATGGACATCTTGAGCGATACCATGGGCGTGGATTTCGGGCCTTACTTGCAGCGCGTCCTGCATGACGTGCGATTGAACTGGTACAACCTGATTCCGGAGTCGGCTCGCGCGCCGTTGATGAAGAAAGGCAAAGTTTCCATCGAGTTCGCGATCACAAAAGATGGTACCGTCGCTGGAATGAGGCTGGTGAGCACATCCGGCGATGGCGCGCTGGATCGCGGAGCGTGGGGAGGCATTACCGCGTCGAATCCATTCCCTCCTCTTCCGACGGAGTTCGGCGGCCAGTATCTCGCGCTCCGCTTCACCTTCTACTACAATCCCGACAAAGCAGATTTGGAGTAAACAAACAGCGGAACTGCCGGGAGTAGGTGCGGCTGTTGCGCAGCAGTGCAAAGTGCTTTGGTCTTTACACATAGTTCAGCCACCAGTCGGTTCTTCGCGCCTTTTCAAAAGCCGCGCCCGATGGGCCATTTATGAGAACATGCAAATTCTTTCACGTTGACGCGATTGGCGATACCGCTTATTATGAAATTGACTTTGGAGGGACACCAAGGAGAACACACCTGTGCGTCTATCTGAAGTTGTTCAGTCTGCATCCGCTAAATCAACCTTTTATCAGTCTATTTTTCATCCAATCACACAAAATCTAACGAATAAACTTTTAGGCAGTTTGCTGCTTGCTTTCATGCTGGGTGCAACGGCCATCGCTGCGCCGGCGCAGAGCATCACCAAATACAATGCTCCGGGTGCGGGCACGGGCGCTGGCCAGGGCACGGTCGGCGGTGCGATTAATGCTGCGGGCACGATTGCAGGCTATTACCTGGATTCAGGCAACGTAGAACACGGATTCGTGCGCGCGGCTTCGGGGACGATTACAAGCTTCGACGCCCCGGGCGCGGGCACCGGCTTCAACGAAGGAACCATTGCCCGAGCCATTAATACTTCGGGCACGATTGCGGGATATTCCACCGACTCAAGGGGCGTGTATCACGGCTATGTGCGTGCGACTTCGGGAACGATCACCGTTTTTGACGCTCCCGGTGCGGGAACGGGCTTTAACCAAGGGACGATCGCTTACAACATCAATGCGAGTGGAGAAATCTCGGGATATTACGCTGATTCGGGCGGAGTTCGGCATGGTTACGTGCGCGCCGCTAATGGCACGATCACAACCTACGACGTTTCGGGTGGCGGAACCGGCATTGATGAGGGAACGACCGGTTTCGGGATCAATACCGCAGGGACCGTTGCGGGTTATTGGATCGATTCCGGCGCTGTGGTTCACGGGTTCGTGCGCACCAACGGCGGTACGATTACCAGCTATGACGCTCCCGGCGCAGGCACAGGCTTGGGTCAGGGGACCGTGGGAGGCGCCATCAATACCGCGGGCACTATCGCCGGGGCTGTGGTTGACTCCGGCACCGTGCACCACGGGTACATCCGGGCAGCGAATGGCACGATTACCGTGTTTAACGTTGCCGGAGCGGGCACAGGCATCAACCAAGGCACAGATGGCGACTGGATCAATGACTCTGGGGTAGTTACGGGACAATACCTAGATTCGGGCTCGGTGAAACATGGCTATGCGCGCCTTCCGAGTGGGCAAATTATCACGTTCAACGTTCCCGGCGCAGGTACGGCCCTGGGTGAGGGAACGGTACCGACCAGCATCAACAATTCGAACGTCGTTGCAGGTTCGTACATTGATGCGGGCGGGGTGTTTCACGGGTTTACTGCAAAGCAGTAGTCCGAAAAATCCGCTACATATCACGAAACCTAAGGAACGGGGGCATCCATTTCACCCCCGTTCACCCCTTATACGTCTCTTCTCATACTCGCGATAAAATAGAACTATGTATGAAGTGACGGTGGAAGACACTTTTGCCGCGGGCCATTACCTGCGCAATTACAAGGGCAAGTGCGAGAATCCGCATGGGCACAATTATAAGGTGCGGGTGACGCTCGCGGGGCGTGAACTCGACAAGGCCGGCTTGCTGCTCGACTTCAAAGACTTGCGCGATGTGATGAAGCACGTTATCGAGCGGCTCGATCACCAGATGATCAATGAGATTTCGCCGTTTACCGAACTGAACCCGTCGGCGGAGAATCTGGCGAAGTATTTTTATGATGAAACGAATGGAAGATTGCAAACCGTTACCAGCGGGCGGGTATCGGTTAAGGATGTAACCGTATTTGAAACGGACACCACCACGGCCAAATACTCCGAATAGCTGCTGCAATGCAGATCACTGAAATTTATAAATCGCTGCAAGGCGAATCCACTTATGCGGGATTGCCGTGCGTATTTGTGCGGCTGACGGCATGCAATCTGCGTTGCTCATGGTGTGACAGCGAGTACACGTTCACTGGCGGAAAGAAAATGGCGAGCGAAGATGTGCTGGCAGAAGTGGAAAAACTAAGCCCCGAACGAGGACTGGTGGAAATCACCGGCGGAGAGCCGATGTTGCAGGAGCGGGAATTGGTTCCGCTGATGCAGACGCTGCTCGATCTGGGGCACACCGTGTTGATTGAAACGAGCGGGGAGCGGCCGCTGGAGCGGGTACCGAAGGGCGTGGTGAAGATTGTGGATGTGAAGTGTCCCGATTCGGGCGCGGCAGACAGTTTCCGCATGGAAAACCTTGATGCGCTCTCCTCGCAAGATGAAGTGAAGTTTGTCTTGAGCAGCCGGCGCGATTACGAATTTGCCCGTGATTTTGTGGCCGAACAGCAATTGGATCGAAAAATCCACGCGGTGCTGTTTTCCCCGGCGTTCAATAAGACGGCAAAAGGCAGCAGAAATACGACACACTGTTTGCTTGATCCACGAGAACTGGCGGAGTGGATATTAGAAGATGGAGTTCCGGTGCGATTGGGATTGCAGTTGCATAAATTTATTTGGGACCCGGCGTTGAAGGGTGTTTAGTTGGCGAAAAATTCCAAAGCGGTGGTGTTGTTAAGTGGCGGCATGGATTCGTGCGTGTGCGCAGCGTTGGCGGTACGCGATCATGAGGTTGCCGCGGTCCATGTCAGTTATGGGCAGCGGACAGAAGAGCGCGAACGGCGGGCATTTCTGGCGATTTGCGACCGGTTGGGGATACAGAAACGGCTCATCACAAGAAACGAAGCGTTGCGAGCGATTGGGGGATCGGCCTTAACTGATCTAAATATTAGGGTCCCAGAAGCGCATATGATTGGGCGGGAGATTCCAATTACCTATGTTCCCTTCCGCAATGCGCATTTTCTCTCGGTCGCGGTGAGTTGGGCGGAAGTGCTGGACGCGTCGCAGGTTTATATTGGGGCCGTGGAGCAGGACAGCTCTGGGTATCCCGATTGTAGGCCGGCGTATTATGCAGCATTTAATGAACTGATCCGGCAAGGCACGAAAGAAGGAAATATTGAGGTCGTTACACCGCTGATAGCCATGCGCAAATCACAGATTGTACGGCTTGGCCTTGAATTAAATGCGCCATTGGATTTAACGTGGTCATGCTATCAAGGTGAAACAGAGGCCTGCGGAGTATGCGATAGTTGTCAGTTGCGTTTGCGGGCATTTGAGGAAGCCGGATCGCGCGATCCGATTCCCTACGCTGTGAGGTAGGGCGATATATCTCAATACAAACTAAAGATTAAGTTTGGAGGCAATTGATGAGGAAAAAGAATCTGGTGATGTTGGCGGTGGCGATGGCAGCAATTCTTAGCGCCGCAGCCGTGGCGCAGAGCAACACCGGCACAGTGAAGGGTGTTTGCAAGGACTTCGCGGGGAAGCCGATAGCTGGGGCAACGTTAAATTGGACGAATCTAAATACAGGTCGCAAATACGCCATCAAGACCAACAACAAGGGCGAGTATTTCTCTCTAGGCATTGATCCTGGGAAATACAACGTGTCGCTTGTGCAGGACGGCAAAGAACTTTACAACTTCCAAAATTTCCCTGTAGGGCTGGAAGAAGTCACACTCGATTTCGATTTGCAGAAAGAGCAAGCCAAACAGGCTGCCGGAGCAGGATTGAGTCCGGAAGAGTTGAAGAAACGGCAAGAGGAAGCAGCAAAGGCCCAAAAAGAGAACAATACGGTAAAAGCATTGAACGAAAAGCTGGCAGCGGCGAAGACGGCTTCTGACGCCGGGGACTTTGATACGGCCATTGCGCAACTCAACGAAGCAACCCAAATGGATGCAACGCGTGATCTAATCTGGTTCAAGCTGGCGGAGGCCTACCGCAATTCAGCGCTCAAGCAAACCGATTCCGATGAAAAGAAGAAGCGGCTGGAACAAGCGGTGATTGACGACCAGAAGGCTGTGGACATCAAGAAAGCAGCTTACGATGCTGCGACTACGAAGAAGCCGGAGGACGCGAAAACACTAGCGGCCTACTATAACAACTTGGGCGATGCGGATGGTCGAACGGGCAAAGTGGATGATGCAGTCAAGGCCTATGATGCAGCGGCGCAAGTGAATCCTGAGGGAGCGGCTGGCTATTACTTCAACCAAGGAGCAGTGCTGACCAATGCGGGCAGGATCGACGATGCGATTGCAGCTTTTGACAAGGCCATCGCGGCGGATCCGACGAAAGCAGATGCTTACTATCAAAAAGGTGTGAACATGGTAGGCAAGGCCAAGACCGACAACAGCGGTAAGGTCATTGCCCCTCCGGGAACGGCGGAAGCGTTCAACAAGTACCTGGAGTTACAGCCGAACGGACCTTATGCGGAAACAGTGAAGCAAATGCTGGAATATATCGGCAGCAAGGTGGATGTGAATTACGGCAAGCAAAAGACCAAGAAATAGAGAAATTGGGTTCCTTTGATGGGCGGCTACGGCCGCCCTTTTCTTTTGGGCGCTTATGGTTTGTTGCAGTTACGAGCAGGTTACCAAGGTCTAGCAAATGAACATTCTTTGATGGCGAGTTGCCGATGGTTTGGCTAGAGTGAAATCCGGGCGTGAGGAGAAGCACGTCCAAAACTGACTCTATGGCCTCGCCGGGTACAGCTCCGATTGCGGTGACGCTTGAATCTTCTACAGGTTCGGGATCAGGAGCCACACAAGCTTTATTGGCGGCAATGCTGCGCGCGAATGACCGGGTCAGTGACCTGATTTTTTCTCCAGGCCGGGCTCCGCAGATCGAGGTGCTGGGGGAACTGATTCCAGTCTCTGCGCCGGGACTTCGTGCGCTGACCACCGACGACACGCGACGGATTGCCTCAGATTTAATCGGCAATAACAAGCAGGCAATCACCACGCTCCGTGAACAGGGTTCGTGCGATATTTCCTATGGATTGCCCGGGCTGGCGCGCTTTCGGGTCAATGTTTTTATCCAGCGCGGCAGTTGCGCGGTAGTCATGCGGGCAATTCCGACAACTATCCCAAGTTTTGAGAGTTTAGGCTTGCCGACGCACATGAAGGAAATCGCAGGCCTGAGTGAGGGCATCGTGCTTGTGGCGGGACCGCGTGGATCGGGTAAATCTTCCACACTGGCGGCGTTGCTCGACTGCATCAATGAAAAACAGACTTGCCACATTCTGACGGTGGAAGATCCAATTGAATTTCTGCACAATCACAAGCGGAGCACAGTGCATCAACGGGAGTTACATAGCGACGCTTCGAACTTCGCCCAGGCCTTGCGGGCGGCGCTGCGGCAAGCGCCAAGAGTAATTATGGTCGGCGACCTGCGGGACCGGGACACGATGGAAATGGCGGTGGAAGCTGCAGAGACGGGACATCTCGTGCTTTCGAGCCTGAATAGCGTGGATGCGAGCAAGACTGTAGAGCGCATTGTTTCTGCGTTTTCGCCAGCAGAGCAGGCATCCATTCGAGGCCGGCTTGCAAAAACACTTCGCTGGGTAGTAGCACAGCGCCTGCTACCGCGGAAAGACGGCGGGGGACGGGTAGCGGCGTTTGAGATTCTCAAAGTCAATACACAGGCCATGCAATGCCTGGAGAACTATGACCACAGTGGCCAAGCGCTGCTTAAAATCATCCAAGCAGGGAATACGGATGGAATGCAGCACTTCGACGGAGAAATTGTGCGGCTGGTCAAAAACGGGGTTGTGGATCTAGAGATTGCAATACGGCACGCAACTAATGCCCAAGAGGTTCGGCAGGCCGGAGCGTAGGTTCCCTTTCCTGTTTCCATCTCTCCTTCTGTTCTCCGCGATTCATATTCATCTATCATCAGAGGCGATGTCCCCAGAGAAGAACTCCAACGACATATTGAGCTTTGAAGACGCCCGACATTGTGTGGAAGAACACGCTGCCCGCATTAAGGCACCTACCTCGGAAACAGTTAGCTTGCTTGATAGCGCGGGTCGAGTTCTAGCAGAACCAGTAGCTGCGGATCGGGATTTTCCTCCATTTCGGCGGGTGACGCGCGATGGATACGCGGTACGTGCAGCCGATCTTGAAAAATTGCCGGTGCGTCTCAAGGTCATTGGAGAGATCAAAGCCGGCGCGCTGGTAGATCATCTTCGAATTGGAGCGGGGCAAGCAATTTCGATTATGACCGGCGCGCCCGCGCCCGAGGGCAGCGATGCGGTTGTCATGGTTGAGTACACCACCGTGAAGGATGGGTGGGTTGAGATTTCTCGGATTGTGAAAGTTGGGGAAAATATTGTTCCAGCGGGCAGCGAGGCGAAACAAGGCTCGTTGTTGCTATCCCCAGGTATGAAGATTGACCACGCAACGATTGCGGTGGCGGCGTCTACAGGGGAGGTACAGCTTAAAGTTTTTCGCAGGCCGCGGGTCGCGATTCTCGCGACGGGGGATGAGATTGTAGACATCGAGTGCACACCGGGGGCGAGTCAGATTCGCAATTCGAATAGTTATTCGCTGGCGGCGCAGGTGCAAAACGCAGGAGCAGAAGCGGTGATTTTACCGGTAGCCCCCGACGAACCCAAAAGATTGCGCGAATTGATTCAGCAGGGACTCCAGGAGGATTTGCTGTTGCTTTCCGGCGGCGTCTCGGCGGGAAAGTACGATTTGGTGGAGCAAGTTCTGGAAGCGTTTCAGGCGGGGTTCTTGTTACGCGGAGTGCATATCCAGCCGGGCAAGCCTCTGGTATTCGGCAAAGTCGCAGACAAATATTTCTTTGGATTGCCTGGAAATCCGATTTCAACGATGGTGACGTTTGATTTGTTTGCAAAGCCGATGATCGAAGCATTGGCTGGGATGACACGACAAAAGCTGGTTTTTTTGTCGGCGCGATTAAAATCTGAGATCAAAACAAAAACTGGAATAAAACGATTTCTGCCGGCCGTTCTCTCCGGGGAATTTGAACGCGCAGAGGTGGAATTGGCAGGATGGCAGGGATCAGGAGACACTGCGACGATGGCTCGATCGAATTGTTATGTGATAATTCCGCCCGATCGGGAAACGATCGATGCAGGCGAATGGGTTTCACTCCTGATGCGATAGTTCCCTTCCGAAAATTTGTCTGTATTACTGAGATTCATAACGTCCTACCGAGAGCAAATCACTTTCTAGTAAGATTCTTGCTGATGCCGAGAAAGCTTTCTCACTACGACCGCTCCGGCCAGGCCAGAATGGTGGATGTTTCGAAGAAATCTTCCACCCATCGCGAAGCCGAGGCCAGCGCTTTCGTAACCTTGAAGCCCGCTGTGCTGAAAGCGTTGCCGAAAAATCCAAAAGGCGATGCGCTCGAAGTGGCACGGCTGGCGGGAATCATGGCAGCGAAAAGAACTGCTGATTTAATTCCAATGTGCCATCCGCTGGCATTAACGCATGTGGATGTAAGTCTGAAGCTGTGCAGGGATGGCGTGACGATTAACTCCAAAGTGACGACCACGGCACAGACCGGCGTGGAGATGGAAGCGATGGTCGCAGCGAGCGTGGCTGCGCTGACGGTGTACGATATGTGTAAAGCTCTGGATAAAGGAATTGAGATCCGCGAGATCGCATTGGAGAGAAAATCCGGCGGGAAGAGCGGATATTACGTCCGCGAGTTGAATAAAAACAAAAGCTAATGAGTGACAACGTCAAATTATTGTTGGTGGAAGACAATCCCATGGTGTTGGGATTATTGAAAGGCGCGCTCGCACCGCTGGCCAAGGTGAACACTGCGAGTGATTCCGCGGATGCGCTATTGAAGGCGATTGACGACCCACCGGATGTACTCGTAAGCGACTATCGCATGCCGGGCATGGATGGGCGACAGTTGATGGACAAACTGAAGAGCCGTCCAGCGACGGCAGGTGTGGCGGTGATTTTACTGGCGACAAAATCGGACATTGCGGAGAAGCTGAGCGGATTGAGTTATCCCGTCGATGATTTTGTGGAAAAGCCGTTCTTTTTGAAAGAAGCGACCCAGCGCATCAAGCGTTTGATTGACAAAATTTCCCTGGAAAAGATGGCAAAAGCGGCGCAATCGGATGGCGTGCTGCGCGGCAACCTGCTGCAGATGAATGTGATCGATCTGGTGCAATCACTCGAAATGGGGCGAAAGAGTTGCTCGCTGACTTTCACGAAAAAAGGCGAGAAGTGCGAAATGTATTTTGTGGAAGGCCAGGTCACACATGCATCCTATGGGGATTTAGTGGGCGATCCGGCGGTTTTCAAAGTCTTGCGTTGGACGGACGGCAACTTCGAAATGAACTTCGAGGGCAAGAGCGCAGAACGAACGACAGAATTGAATACGCAAGGGTTGCTGATGGAAGGCCTGCGACTGCTGGATGAAGCCAATAACGCGGGCGATGGATCGCAGTCTGGCGGCGGCTCAGGATCGAGCGCCGCGCCGGGCAAGCGATCGTCGGAAGAGGAAGAAGATGTCCTCCTCGACTCATGAGGCGATGACTGCGGCAGTGTTGACCGTCAGCGATTCTTCCTTTCGTGGTGAACGAGCCGATGCTTCGGGCCCGGCAGTTGCGAAGCTTCTCAAAGAAAAATCTTTCCAAGTTATCTCTACTCAGATTGTTCCGGATGAGATAGAAAAAATTCAGGAAGCGATTTTAGAATCGTGCGAGCGAGCGCGGTTTGTTGTAACGACTGGCGGAACAGGCGTTGCACCGAGAGATGTTACGCCGGAAGCCACGCGAGCAGTGTGCGAGCGGCTGATTGAAGGCATCCCTGAGCATATGCGGACGGAAGGCGTTAAGAAAACGCCGTTTGCATCATTGAGCCGTGGGGTGTGTGGAATTGTTGGGCAATCGTTAGTGCTGAATCTTCCGGGTAGCCCAAAAGGCGCAGTGGAATCGCTAACTTCGGTGATTGAGTTGGTGCCACACGTATTGGATTTACTTGCTGGAAAGACCGAACATTCGGCCAAGAGTCATTCGTAGTTCTCCGCTTATACTTTTCTTACATGAAGTCCGTCATCGTCGGAACCGCGGGGCATATTGATCATGGAAAAACCTCAATGGTCAAGGCCTTGACCGGTGTTGACGCGGATCGCCTCGAGGAAGAGAAGCGCCGCGGCATCACGATTGACATCGGTTTTGCTCATCTAGAATTAGCGGCTGCCAGCGGCGAAAAATACCGTTTTGGATTTGTCGACGTACCGGGGCATGAAAAGTTTGTACGCAACATGCTGGCGGGAATTGGCGGAATCGATTTGGTGCTGTTGGTCATCGCCGCGGATGAAGGCATCATGCCCCAAACGCGTGAGCACTTCGATATTTGCAAATTACTCTCGGTAAAGCGCGGGATTACCGTGCTCACGAAATCTGACATGGTAGATGCCGAGACTCTGGAAGTCGTGCGGATGGAAATAGAAGAGTTTGTTCGCGGGTCTTTCTTGGATATAAAACGAAGTCCGATCGTCGCTGTGAGCTCATTGACTGGCATGGGGTTGGAGCGACTCAAGTCAGAATTGGCCCGCGCAGCCTCTTCGGTTGTGACAAAAGATTCGCTAGCCATTGCCCGTCTGCCGATTGATCGCGCCTTCAGCATCAAAGGATTTGGCGCAGTAGTTACGGGAACTCTAGTTTCAGGGGTAATTGCAAAAGAAGATGAGCTTGAGGTGTTTCCATCCGGCAAGAAGGCCCGTGTGCGCGGTGTGCAAGTACACGGCCAGCAAGTGGCACAAGCGCTTGCTGGAGAAAGAACTGCATTGAATCTGGCGAGCATTGAGATGCACGATTTGGCGCGCGGCATGACGCTTGCTCCACCCGGAATTTTCCAGGTAGCATCCCAAATTGATGTGTCGCTTTCGCTTTTACCTTCCGCGAAGACTTTGAAGGACCGCGCGAAAGTACATTTTTTTGCATATACATTCGAATGCATCGCGGAGGTCCGCCTTGATGCCAGGAAACATCTGGAGCCAAATGAAAATCGGACTGCAATATTAAGACTCAGCGAAGCAGCGCTTCTTTTGCCGGGCGACCGCTTTATTATTCGGCAGTTTTCTCCGGTGACGACGATTGGCGGCGGAGTTGTGCTCGATGCCGCGCCTCTGCGCAAAATTTCACGCCAAACACGGGAAGAATTCCTGCGAACTTTGCAAAATGCCAACCCCACCGACATTTTGATGGCGCGGATCAACCGGCAAAGCTCCCAAGGATTGACGCTGGCGCAAGCAGTTGCTGAGACCGGGTGGCGGGGGGAAATCATCACGCAGCACCTGCAGTCCTTGAAGAAAGAGACCGTTGTCCAGGCCGGGGATGTGTTCGTAAGCGCCGCGGCCGTCAAAAATCTCAAACAGGCGGCGGTTGAAATTGTCGGTAGATATCACGACAAGAATCCTCTAGTTCCCGGGATGAACAAAGAAGCGCTACGGGAAGCATTGCGAATCGAGCCGGCTGTGTTTGGATTTGTTCTAGATTCGCTCGTGCACGACAAAAAGATTGAAGTGAACGGAGAGTTGGCGCGCCTGCCAGGCCGCGGCGTAGTCATGAAAGATGAAGAATCGGAATCACAAAAGATCATTGCACAGGCGTTCGCCACGGCGGGATTGAAAGTTCCAGCATTGAAAGATGTGCTGGTGGGATTGAAGGTGGATAAGGGTCGCGCGCAAAAGTTAGTGACTCTGATGCTGCGGGACAAAGTGCTGATCAAAATCTCGGAGGAGCTCGTCTTTCATAAGTCGGCTTTGGACGATTTGCGGAAAATGCTTGCCACGGAGAAAGCAAAATCGCCGAAAATTGATGTTGCGCGATTTAAAGACCTGACCGGGGTGAGCCGGAAATATGCGATTCCGCTGCTGGAATATTTGGATCGCGAACGCGTAACACGGCGCGAAGGCGACATAAGAGTAATTTTATAATCCGATTAGGCGGACGAGGCGCCCGCCCCACACGAAACGCTTTTATGCCACGGTCGTAGTTTCCTGCTTCAACTTTTCAGCCTGATAGTGGGTGATCAGTGCATCCACGACAGGCTGGAGTTTGCCGTCCATAATTTCTGCAAGCTGATGGATGGTCAAACCAATGCGGTGATCAGTCATGCGGTTTTGTGGAAAGTTATAAGTGCGGATTTTTTCGCTGCGATCACCGCTGCCAACCATCGCTTTACGCTCTTTGGCCAGCGCGTCTTGTTGCTTCTGCATTTCAACTTCGTAGAGGCGCGACCGCAGCACGCGCATGGCTTTTTCGCGATTCTTGATTTGCGATTTTTCGTCCTGGCAACTGACCACGGTATTTGTAGGAATATGGGTGATGCGGACGGCCGAATAAGTCGTATTCACAGACTGACCACCGGGACCGGACGAGCAGAAGGTATCTATACGAAGATCTTTAGCTTCGATTTTGACGTCAACGTCTTCAGCTTCAGGCAAGACAGCCACCGTCACGGCTGATGTATGCACACGGCCCTGCTGTTCGGTTGCGGGAACGCGCTGCACGCGGTGGACTCCGCTCTCATATTTCAACTGCGAAAAAACACGCTTGCCTTCAATGATGGCGATGACTTCTTTCAGGCCGCCGACGCCGGACTCCGAGGTTGAAAGCACTTCGACTTTCCATCCCTGAGTTTCGGCGTAACGCGTGTACATGCGGAACATTTCGGCGACAAATAGAGTTGCTTCATCTCCGCCAGTGCCTGCGCGAATTTCGAGGATGACGTCTTTTTCGTCGTTGGGGTCTTTCGGCAATAGCAGTACTTTTAGTTCCTCTTCGACGCCGCCAACGCGGGCTTCCAGCTTATCGAGTTCTTCCTGGGCGTAGGCGCGCATGTCCGGATCTTTTTCGTCGGCGAGCATGGCGCGGCTGTCGGCAATTCCTCTAGTGAGGTCTTTGTATTCCCGGTATTTCTCAACAACGGGCGTAATTTCGCTGTGCGCTTTCGCCGTCTTCTGATATTTCGCCGAATCATTGACGATATCCGGCGAAGCGAGCGCCTGGGTCAGCTCTTCATATTTTTTTTCGATTTGATCTAAACGTTCAAACATGAACTTGTGTCCTCGGGCCGGCAACGGCGCGGCCTGCTGAAAATTAATTCTAAGCTTTCTGGAATTGGGAAGACGAGAAGTTTAGCGGAGGCCCCGCTAAGCAATCACTAATTCGCCGCCGCGTTCTTTTTCGAGCGCCATGGCGTGGTCAAGGGCGACGATGGCGCATTGCGCCTGTTCATCCGATGGTGGTTGCGTAGTAATGCGCTGGAGCCAGAGGCCGGGCGCGGTCATCAGCGCGAAGAGCGAGCCACGATGCTTGGCGGCGTAGCGAATGATTTCGTAAGATCCGCCGACGATGAGCGGCAACAAGGCAATACGTACCGCAAAGCGCGCCCAGAATGTTGTAACTGGAATCGCCATATAGACAACAATGGAGATCAGCATGACCGTCATCAGAAAACTGGTACCGCAGCGAGGATGGAACGTCGGGTATTTCTGAACCGCGTCCGTTTCAAGCGGGTCGCCATTCTCAAAGGCAAAAACCGTTTTATGTTCGGCGCCGTGATATTCGTATACGCGGCGAATGTCTTTCATCAGAGACAATCCCCAGATGAAGAGCAGAAAGAGCGCAAGCCGAACCAGACCATCCACAAGATTGAATGCAATTTGCCCACTTAGCGCAGGGTTGTAGCGCTTGATTTCGGTCGCGGCGAGAAGCGGCAGATATTTGTACATGAAGATGAAAAATACGACGGAAAAAATCACGTTGGCGGTCCCCATCCAACCGCTGATTTCAAATTTCTTCTTCGGCGCTTCGCCCGGCTTCGGCTCGGGCTGTAACTCTTCCATCATCACATTGGTGGAGTACTGGAGTGCCCGATAGCCAAGCTTCATGGCATAGCCGAGCGTCATAATGCCACGCAGGACGGGCCAACCCATCCATTTATGCTTTTCTGAAGGGCGCTCGAGCGGTTCGCTCTGGGTGACAATTTCCCCTGACGATTTACGGCACGCGATAGCCCAGGCATGCGGCGAACGCATCATAACCCCTTCGAGCACCGCTTGGCCGCCGACCAGCGTCTCCTCGCCGCCCTCAAGAGCTGGCAAGAGCTGCACCGTCAGAAAAAATCGCAACCAAGTTCGAATTCGAGCCGTCAGACGCATAGAAATTAGATGATATTACCGGGCGAGAAGTGCCAATATCTAAGTTACCACAGGCCTTCTGGGAGTGGTGAGCTATAAGCCGCTAGATTTGTGACAGTTACGAGGGATTGACCAGTATGAAAGCGTTCGCAGCAGCTTGCGAGAAGATCGCCGCGACCACCAAGAAACTCGAGAAGACCGCGATTGTGGCCGAATTGTTGACGTCGCTTGCGCCAGAAGATGCCTCGGCCGCAGCGGTGTTTCTGTCGGGCAGGCCTTTTCCCGTTTGGGAGGAGACGACGCTACAAGTTGGCGGAACGATGCTTTGGCGGGTGGTGACGGAGATTGCGGGTAAGAGCGATGCTTTAGTTTCGGCGACGTATCGAAAATATGGCGATTTGGGCGCGGCGGCCGCGGAGATTTTGCCGAGGCGAAATTTGAGTATGGATTTGGCAGTTAGCGATGTTGAAAAACGATTTCGGGCGATTGCTGCGGCGCGAGGGCCTGCAGCGAAGCGGGTTCTGGTGCGCGAGTTGTTGGGGCAGGTCAGTCCGGTCGAAGCAAAGTACATCATCAAAATCATGACCGGCGATTTGCGCATTGGCCTGAAAGAAAGCCTGGTCGAGGAGGCGATTGCCAAGGCTTACGGCGCGGCGCTCAAGGAGGTTCAGAGGGCCAATATGTTGCTTGGCGATATCGGGCAGACTTTGCAGTACGCGCGCGAGGGCGGGCTGAGTGAAGCGCGAATGAAGTTGTTTCATTCGGTGGGGTTCATGCTGGCAAGTCCGGTTGAATCGGCAGAGGAAGCGCTGAGCTATTTCGATCCAGCATTGGTTGAGCACAAATATGACGGCATTCGGGCCCAGGCACATTGTTCTTCCAGTCGAGGTTCGGGTGAGCAGGTAAAGATTTTTTCGCGGACGCGGGACGATATTACCGACTCGTTTCCGGAGTTGGCCGAGGCGCTAGCAGGACTGCCAAAAGACGCGATTATCGACGGCGAGATTTTGGCATGGAACTACGAAGCGGAAGGAGCGGGACGCGCATTACCGTTCCGAGTGCTAGCAATGCGCCTTGGCCGCAAGAAAGTCAGCGAGCAGCTTATACGCAACGTCCGTGTGGCTTATCTGGCGTTCGATTTGGTTTATATGGATGGCGAGTTGTTGATTGATAGGCCTCTATCGGAGCGAGGAAAGATGTTGAGCGAGTTGCTGACAGCGCCCCGAGAAAAGCGAACGCGGCTCCGAGATCAAGAGCAACTTGCATTTGATGGAGCTGACGAAGTTCGTGCCCAGATAATTCGAGCGCCCATATATTCCGCAAAATCTTCAGAAGAGTTGGATGCGCTATTCGATACTGCGCAGGCCGAAGGCAATGAAGGCTTGATGATCAAAGATCCAACATCCGCTTATTCTCCGGGCAAGCGGGGAAAGTCCTGGCTCAAGCTAAAGCGTGAACTGGCAACGCTTGATGTGGTCGTGACAGCTGTTGAATACGGCCATGGCAAGCGGGCTGGTGTTCTGAGCGACTATACGTTTGCCGTGCGCGATGGCGAGCGGCTGGTGAACATCGGTAAAGCTTATTCCGGGTTAACCGACGTTGAAATTGCGGAAATGACCAAGTGGTTTTTGGATCATACGATTGACGACCAAGGCTATCGGCGCCTCGTAGAGCCGAAGATTGTCATTGAGGTCGCCTTTAATAACATGATGGAATCTGATCGCCATGAAAGCGGCTATGCCTTGCGCTTTCCCCGGATTGTGCGGCTCAGGCCCGATAAGCTGCCAGAGGACGCGGATACTGTTGAACGGGCGAAAGAGATCTACGAAGGGCAAAAGAATTAGCGGGGTTAGTGGTGGTGATGGTGCTCTTCTTCACTCTGTCCCACGGGAATCACACAGCCATGGGCAACTTCACATTCGGCATGTTCGAACTGAATGGTGGTGTGGCTGATTTTAAATTCATGCAGCAGACACTCTTTGACGTCTTTAAGGATTCGTTCGCTGACTGAAGGCGGAATGTCGGCGATGGAGATGTGGCAGGAGAGCGCGCGTGTCTCCGAGCCGATGTTCCAGACATGAAGGTCGTGCACGTCGTTGACGCCGTCAATGGCGCAAATCGCCGTGGTGACTCGATCCAGCTGAATGCCCCGCGGCGTGCCTTCGAGCAGGATGTTCAGCGTCTCGCGGACGATGCCGAATCCCGACCAGAGAATCAGCGCGCCAATGCCAAATGACAGCGCGGAGTCGATCCAGGTTTGGCCGGTCGCCAGAATTGCCCAGCCACCGGCAATGACAGCCGCAGTCGAGAGCGTGTCGCCAATTTCATGCAGCAACGCGCTGCGAATGTTCACGTCGCGGTCGGCCCGAAGAAGCATGAGCGTAATCGCGCCGTTCATGGCGACGCCGACGGCCGCGACCGCCATCATGATGCGCGGCTGCACGGGCTCCGGATGCTGCAAGCGCCGGAAGGCCTCATAAAAAATCAGAAAGGCGACAACAACGAGCGAGGCTGCATTAACTAGGGCGGCGAGCACTCCGGCGCGATGGTAGCCGTAAGTCTTGGTCGCGCTGGGCGGGCGGTTTTGCAGATAAACTGCGACCAGCGACAACAGCAGCGCGAGAAAGTCGGAGAGATTGTGTCCCGCTTCGGAGAGCAGCGCCAACGAATGAGCGCGAATGCCGGCCACGACCAGCAAAATAATGTAGCCCAACGTGACGGCCAGCGAAATCCGCAGGACTTTGCTGGTCCTCTCGTTACCCACGCCATGGCTGTGGACGTGCATTAAGGTAAGTTTATCGCGTCCGAACCATGATGCCGAAAATAAATGCCTCGCGTCAGGCCAGCCTAACTTGCGTGCGATTTCAATTGTTCGGCAATTTGTTCGAGAAGCGCGGCGGCCACTTCAGCCGGGTCTTTCGTGGAGTAATGATTGGCAATCTCGATCCGGGGCAAATTTGCGGAGGCCGCATCGAAGGCCCTTTGCGTTTCCGGCGATGCCGAGAGATTCTGGCTCAACAATAAGAGGCGCGGCGGCGTGAGGCGCATCACCAACAGAGAATCCTCAAGGCTGGCGCTGGTAAAGGCGGTGTAACCGGCGCGCCGAAGAACCTCTCGAAAATAGGCCAGCACGTCGGCGTTGGGATGAATGCAGAGCACAGAAGGCCCGCAGGGTTTGAGCTTCTCAAACGGAAGCGCGAGGCGCGCGAATGCAGCAATGGCGTGCTCTTCGGAGTCCTGCAAATCAAACAGATTGTCGAGATGAGTTAACTTCAACACCTTCGCAATCGGTTCGGGAAGGTTGCACAACTTGAGATCGCCGCGCATCTGCCGCGCAGTGGTCAACGAGCGCACCATGACGCCGATTCCGCTGCTGTCCACAAAATTCACCTCACCGAGGTGCAGGACAATCTGGTTGCGCATGCTCATCAGGCTGCAAATATGAGCGCCGAGCAGCTCTTCTTCCGGCCCGGCCACAATGCGGCCTTTGCAGCGGACGATGGCCACCTTGCCCGCTTCCCGTGTTTCCAGCGTTAGCTGCAACTTGTCTCCTGAAAAGGATATATGTGAAAGCCCAGCTGGCAGCGAATCTTACGCGGAGGAAATGAGACAGTCAACGAAAAGAAATCTCTTTGGAGCGAAGCACCGAATATGATGCTTATTTTATGCTATAATCGCACTATGATTGATGTCACACAAGACATTCATTCGTTGACCACGTTCAAGCGCAACTCATCGGGGCTGATGAAACGCATGAAGAAGACCGGGCGGCCGCTGGTTCTCACCGTGAATGGCAAGGCCGAAGCCGTGTTGCTCGATGCCAAGGACTACCAGCACGTGGCCGAGCATCTCGACGCGGTTGCGAGCATCCGCCGAGGACTTCTTCAGGCCAAGAAAGGCATGGGGCAGTCCATCGAAGAAGTCTTTGACGAGTTCGATGGCGACGTATCCCATAAGTGACCTATCGCGTTGTGATTACGGCGGAGGCGAAGCGCGATCTGAGAATAGCTTATAACTACATCCGCAACCATGCGCCACGCGCGGCGAGTGATTGGCGCAAACGCGCAATCCAAACTGCGAACAGCCTGGCGCATCAACCGGAGCGTTGTTCGGTGGCACCGGAGAGTGCTTCGTTTGACGAGGATATTCGCGAATTATTTTTCGGCACCGGCAATCGCGGGACTTACCGAATCTTGTTTACGGTGATTGAGAAGACTGTTTATGTCCTGCACGTCCGTCACGGCTCGATGATGCCGCTGGAACCGGAAGATTAGGTCGATACCGCGTGGGTATTTCAAGCGCGTCAATGTCTATAGCCGCGACGACGGTATCGGCTCGAGGAACGTGAGTAAGTTGACCGGGCCGGGCTGCCGAGAGGATATTCTGCCAGCCTAGATTCCTCACTCGCAAAGAAGATCTCGTCATCCTCCGCACTGACAATTTGTCGGCGCTGTAGCCGTTCAAGGGCAGCGATTATTGAGACACGCAATTGGGGGCCGAGGCGCGAGAAGCCCAGGGCCTCGCGAGCGGATCGCAGCACTTGATCTTTTGAGCAATTGCCACCATGAAGGGCACTAATTACAGCTGACTCGTACTTGTCCACTTCAAATATTCGAGGCGCGTTGTTCGGAGCGGGGTCATTATTGCTCTGATACTCTCCTTGTCGGTCTCCATTGAGCGCATCCAACACCCGTTTTATTTGACCATCCTTATCTTCCCGCCAACTCCGATATGGAATTCGTAAGACGTTCCATCCAGCACGCTCTAGCACTTCCTGTCTGGCGATATCTTCGGCCCTAAGATTGCCGTGCTCGTCGAGGTGCCATATTTCGCCATCGCATTCCAGCGCTAGGCGAGCGTTATCTAGCTCTGCGACACAGTCTATGAAGTAGCCACATGTGGCATATTGTGACCGCACCGTTACCCCTCTCGAACTAAGCTCGGAGAGAACTTCAGCTTCAAATTCGGACTGCGCCTTCGCGATTTGGGTGTCTATTTTGGATGGTTGGCTCCGGGTGCGACATTGTTGGGAGCAGAACTCCAACCATTCTTTGATGGCTCCAGATCCCGATGTCATAGAAAATGCATCTATTTCCGCGGAATAAAAGATATGAATTTCATCCTTTGCCCTGGTGAACGCAACATTAAGCATTCCTTGAATGTGCTCCCGATCCGCCTGCCGAGCCGACAATGCAGCTTGCGTCATTCCATCGCCGTCGTACGATAGCGAATATAGAATGACATCTCTTTCGTCGCCCTGAAATCCATCAGGGTTCACCACAACGAGATCATGCGAATTACGGATTTCCTCCGGTATAAGTTCCGCCACAAGATCACTAACCAGTCTCATCTGCTCTTGAAAAAGGCAAATCACACCAAAAGATGCCTCAGAATAAGCTGGATGAATGAGCATTTCGTGAAGTTTCCCAATTAATTCTCGAGCTTCAATCTCGTTCTCTTGTGACTCCTGCTTAACCCTGCCCACAACTCGGTGCAGGGACACTGAGGGGCCATCGGAATCACCCACTCTTTTGTCCAGCGAATCTCGCATGATTCGCAGTCGATCTCGGTACCATTTTTTGTTCGAGAAACCTATAATCCCTGGTAAACATCTGTAATGCTCATCTAGAAATACCTCTTCGTCCATCCGCACGGAGGCCAGTTGTAGTAGGTCGATTTTTGAGGGGTCAAGCCATCTATCCGGGTCTAGCTGATCTAATCCTCGCTCTGCCCAAGCTTGTGCGGCAACTTGCGTTGACGTAAAGGCAAACCGTTGTGACTGCATTTGCTTTGAGTCGCCGGCTATAACGGTCTGCTTGGCTCGAAACAAAACTGGAGTCATAGACGGAAGATCGCACTGCGACGCTTCGTCGATGATTGCAACATCGAACAGCGCGGGAATGCACGGGAATAACCGAGCAACATCGTCAGGGGCCATGATCCAGCAGGGGAGTATTTTTAGGAGCATGTTGCAGCGTTCTGGATCAGCTTTTAGTCGGTCGAAAACCGGGTAGTTCTTGTAGTTAGTCTGATTTCGGCCTACGAGCTTTGCGAACTCTCGAAGCTGGTTCCTTTCTGTCTTGCTTGCAGAGCTCGTCCTATGCTCGGCGGCTTTGTGCAATAGGGTAATAGCCTGACTCTTCAACGACTCGCGAGCTTTCGTAAGACTATCCCCTATCGAATCAGATCGTGCACTGGCGCTTTTCTCCGCTCGACGTAGAGTCTTCCTGAGACGCCACTTGGCGCGTAAGCGCGAAAATCCGCTCCGGGTCTTTTTGAGCGCAACGACCGCGTTCTCGACGTTGTGTTCCGCCAACAGGCTTTGCCGCAAGTGGGTCATGAAATTGGAGTGAATCGCCGCGACCTCGGTATACGCTTTAACCTCTCTATCTAGGTTCGCTTCCGTTTCCCGCGATGATCGATCTTTCTGTATAGATTCCAACCTCTCACGCAATTCTTGCTTCGATTCGCGATCCTGTCTAAGCAGGGTCATCGGCAGCTGTTCTAAGGCGAGTTCCCTTAGCAGTGCATCGACCACATCGAGTGCCTTATCTTTTTGGGAGCTGACCAAAACTCGCTTACCGCTCGCAACTAGATGGCACACCAAATTTGCAATAGTCAGTGATTTTCCGGTACCCGGAGGACCTTGGACCACTGCAATCCGCGTTTGTGGGTCGTCCATGAGATGGGCAACCCTGCGCTGGCTTGGATTTGAAGGGAACGGGAAGTACAGCTTCCCCCGGTCATCGAAACGATCGCTCGTGGGCTCTGAAGGCCTTTTTCCCAACAACCACCCCAGCGCGGTGCCCGCAACAGCAGCCGGAGCTTCGCCAATACGTTCTAGGTCACTCACTAGAAAGTAACTACTCTTGGGCGCAATAAAACAGGCGGCGTTGTCTATAATCTTTAAACTCTGCGCGGCGTTCGGGTAGGCGGGGGGTTTATCTAAGAGCCCATCCAATCGAGCTTCCAGATTGAGTCCCAACTCACGTGTAGCGCTGCTGCAAAATGCTCGAATCGAATCATTCGTAAGCGGTAAATTGGGTGTTTCGTCGATTAGCCGGGTGAGCGATTGTTCCCGCGCCGCTGTATCATTTTCGGTGCGGAAAGGCAGTGAATTGAACCTAACCGTATCCTCGGTCGTTTTCAGAATGAGGCGGTCACGATCTGTTGTAATCGCGATCGCGATACTGAGTAAGGGCGCCCGGATTGCTTTTCCGTTGACTTGACCAACCACATAGGGATAGCCGTACCGGAGCTCGCGTTCATATGGGTTCAATTCGATGGTTGACATCATCTTTTGGACAGCGCTATATATCACCGAGCTTGGTAAGAAGACAACGCCTTCGCCACTCGAAAAAAGGGTCTCTTTGCCAGGTTCGAGCCAGGCAAACTCATGCGCTCGTGAATGCGCGTTGACCCAGCGCACGTAAGCCGCGGAGGCAGTTCGCTGCTGCCTCAAGAGCGAGGCATAGGCAGCGGTCAGCTCCTCCACTAAACCCGGCTGTAAATCGGGAGCCGCAGGGTTAGACATGCCTCTTCCGTTAGATGGAGTGACACTCATGGCACATTCGGGGGAGCGTATTATAGCGCTCTGCGCACGTTCTTTACTACTTAACGAGTTCTGGCTTCACAGCGGTATATTCCCATGCTTCTTTGGCGGATTCTTGTCGCGTTTGGTTTCGAGCATTTCTAACGCTTGAATCAGCTTCTTGCGGGTGTCGCGGGGACGGATGACGGCGTCCACGAATCCGCGATCGGCGGCGACGTAGGGATTGGCGAAGCGATCGCGGAATTCTTCGATCTTCTTATTGCGAACCGCGACCCTGTCTTCTCCCGCCGCCGCGGCCTTCTCCAGTTCACGCTTATAGACAATATCCACCGCTCCTTCCGGCCCCATGACGGCGATTTCCGCCGTCGGCCACGCGTAGTTCACGTCGGTGCGGATATGCTTTGACGCCATGACGCAATACGCGCCGCCGTAAGCTTTGCGGGTGATGACGGTAACCTTGGGCACGGT
>JAJPHW010000191.1 GCA_021325035.1 Terriglobia bacterium | reverse complement strand
CCCACCATTCGTTCGCTCGCCGCAATCCTCGATAACCGCCAAGCTCCAGCCATCGCGCCTGTGGTCACGCTCAGATCAGGCAAGCAAGGTCCACCAATCTTTATGGCCCAAGGCATCGGCCAAAGTCTGTTGGATTTCATTGGTTTAACTGGGTACATGGACACAGAGCGTAAGA
Organism: Terriglobia bacterium; assembly: GCA_021325035.1. Classification (GTDB taxonomy): domain Bacteria; phylum Acidobacteriota; class Terriglobia; order Terriglobales; family Acidobacteriaceae; genus JAJPHW01. The sequence goes on along the minus strand of JAJPHW010000191.1, from coordinate 24,436 downwards.
TTTATGGAATTCAAAGTCCGGGCAGTGACGGAATTGCAGCACCTCTGGATCGAATGGCAGAACTCGTTTCATTTCACTTTGACGCCATCAAGGCTATGCAAGCCAAAGGCCCATATTTTTTCATTGGTTATTCATTTGGCGGGCTGGTGCTTCTGGAAGTCGCACGCCGGCTACTCGCCAATGGAGAAAAGATTGCGTTGTTGACAATGCTGGATTCGTATCCTCATTCGCGTTATTTACTGTTCGCGCAGAAACTCGAAGTGGCAGCGCTTTCAGTCCGGCACCGATTGAGAAAAAAATCTCAAAATCAGGGCTTAATGCCAGGAGAGTTATTTCTGAGCGCCGTCAGGAACGTGGGCGAAGCATCCCGCAAAGCGTGGAACGAATATCGTCCCGGTTATTATTCTGGAGATGTTAAGTTCGTTCGCGCCGAACATCCGAGCCTCTTTCCGTCGAATGCGAGTGCCGTATGGGACAAACTCACGGGCAAACTTGATGTCATCACGGTTCCCGGCGACCATACTGGAATGATTTCGATTCGCTACAAAGAACTGGCGCATGTGCTCTCTAAATTGATTCGTGAAGGTGATCAAGCATGAATGGCGCAACCAGTCTCGTCCGCACGTTGATTGCGGGAGACGTTAAGGTCTGCTTCACCAATCCCGGCACATCGGAGATGCACATCGTTGCAGCGCTGGATCAAGCCCCGGAAATCCGCTGCGTTCTTGGGCTCTTTGAAGGGGCCGTCACCGGAGCAGCCGACGGCTATGCACGCATGGCAGGTAAGCCGGCATGCACATTGCTCCACCTTGGCCCGGGCCTCGCGAATGGTCTGGCCAATCTGCACAATGCCAGTCGTGCAAAATCACCGATTTTGAATATCGTCGGGCAACATGCGTTGACACATTTGCCCTACGACACGCCCCTTACATCGGACATTGAGGGCATCGCGCGGCCTTACTCAAAGTGGCTGCGAACTTCCCGTAACTCTGTAGAGGTGGGACGCGATACAGCCGAGGGATTAATGGCTTCGCGCAGTGCTCAGGGGCAGATTGCCACTTTGATTGTACCTGCCGATGCTGCGTGGGGAGATGGCGGGCAAATCGCAGAAATTCCTGCTTTGCCCTATCCCAAACAAGCGTCCTCGCCGGCTGTTGCGCGCGCTGCTGCGATGTTGCGCTCCGGAACGCGCACTGCATTGATGCTTTCCGGGAATGCTTTATTTGGGAGAGGACTGGAAATTGCCGGAAGAATCGCCACCACAACGGGAGCCAAATTGCTGGCGCCGTATCCCCTTGCCCGGATGGAACGCGGTGCAGGCGTGCCGGTGGTTGAACGCACAAATTATGTATTGGAGCAAGCCATCGAGCAACTGAAAGAGTTCCGGCAGATGATTTTAGTCGGAGCGCAGCCTCCGGTTGCGTACTTTGCTTATCCCGGCAAAAGCGCGGTCATGACTGCTCCGGATTGCGATATTCATGCGCTGGCAACTCCAGAGGAGGACGCGGTTCGCGCGCTAGAAGCGCTCAGCGATGCATTATCAATCCCCCAAAATGTCTCGTCGCACAATGCGCAAAACTCTCGCGCATCTATTCCCCATGGCGAAATTACGCTGTCGGGTATTGCCTCTATAGTCGGCGCGTTGCTCCCAGAAAATGCGATTGTCGTGGATGAATCCATGACATCCGGGCGAGGGCTGATGGCGGCCACCAAAGCCTCGCCACGACACGACTGGCTGGCAAACACAGGCGGATCGATTGGGATTGCGATGCCACTGGCGGTGGGCGCCGCGGTCGCTTCGCCGGAACGTAAAGTACTCTGCCTATCTGCCGATGGCAGCGGCATGTACACACTGCAAGCGTTATGGACAACGGCCCGGGAAAGCCTAAATGTGACCACCGTAGTTTTTGCCAACCGAAGCTACGGAGTTTTGAAGAGGGAGTACTCGTATCTCGGAGCGGGTGAACCCGGCCCAGTGGCAGCGTCTATGTTCGACATCGGCCATCCTGATCTCGATTGGGTGCAGTTGGCAAAAGGCATGGGAGTGCCCGCCAAGCGCGTAAATTCGCTTGAGGGTTTCGGGGAAGCGTTGAAGGCGGGAATCGAGGGAGACGGGCCTTCGCTGATCGAAGTCCCGTTGTAACAAGTTTCCGACATACCCCGCGAAGCAACTGTGTCTTACAAAGCGACCGAGAGATTTGTCAATCCCCGGAAACCGAACGTCGAAGCCCACTCCGGCTGAGCACCCGCAAGTTTCATCGCAGGAAAACGCTGGACTAATTGCGCAATTGCAACTTGCCCTTCCAAGCGCGCGAGTTGGGCGCCGATGCAAAAATGCGCTCCTGCTCCGAAGGCAAGGTGTTGATTGTTCAGCCTCTTTAAGTCGAGCCGATCCGGGTCTTTAAATTGTTTTGGATCGCGGTTGGCCGCGCCAAGCATACAAAGCACCGTCCAGCCCTTGCGGATGGGCTGACCGCAAATCTCCATGTCTTCCTTGAGAACACGGGCGGTAAATTGAACCGGGCTTTCATAGCGAAGAAGTTCTTCGACTGCTGAACGAATCATTTCTGGCGTGTGCCGTAGCTCCGCTGCCTCTTCCGGGCGCCGCAGAAGCGTGTACATACCATTGCCGATGAGATTTCGAGTAGTTTCATGGCCCGCGAAAAGCAATGCGATGCATTGCGCATACAGTTCTTCTTCGGTTAACGCCTCGCCTTCTTCTTCGATGTCGATCAGAAGGCTGATGAGGTCTGTTCCTTTGTTGCGGCGGCGATCCGCGACTGTCTCGCGAAAAAAATTTGTCAACTCGACGAGCGCGTTCTGCGCCGCCCGCGCTTCTTCGACTGTGCGATTGGGATTGCCTCTAAATATTGCAATCGCGCGCGAGCAGCGGACGAATTTGTCATTCAGTTCCTGCGGTATGCCCAGCATCTCCAGAATAATGCGCACGGGCATGGGGTTCGCAAAATCACGCATGAGATCGATTTCTGAACCCTGTTCAAACGGCTTCAACATGCGATCAACAATGGCCTCGACTTGCGGACGCAGAGCTTCAATGGCCGCCGGAGAAAACCCTTTGTTGAGAAGTTTTCGCAGCCGGGTATGCTCGGGCGGATCCATAAAAATCAGCCACAAGCCCAACATGCGGGCCAGTTCACTGAATTCCTTCTGACGGCTGAGCGGCAAGGACAGCAACATTTGCTGCGAGCGTTTCGCCGAGCATCGGGGATCTTTCGCGATCGAAGAACATTCCGCATGGCTGAATACCGACCACACAGCCCACTTTCCGCCAACATCCAGATAATGCAAAGGGCCTTCTTCATGGAGGCGGGCGTAAGTCGGATAAGGATTCGCTAAAATCTCGTCATTGAAAAGAACTTTTTTGTCCATGGCGTTTGGATTGGACAGGGTCGACTCCTATTAGATTTGAATTTTGTAGCTGTTAAGAATCTGCCTTCGCATCACGCGGCAGGCGCTGCCAAATTAATTCAACCGTCTGGATTTTCCCGTTGACCAGCGTCGGCGGGGCCACCAATATCAATTGATCGTCTTGTAGCTTCACATCGCGAACTAAATCTTTGCCGACATAGTTCTGAATCGATGAAATCTCGACGTGATGCGTCACTTTGCCGCCGCTGAAGGTATATCGTCCTGCGTAAGCCAGAAATGTTTTGAACGCTTCGGCTTGTTCCTGCTGCGCTTCACTGCCCCCACGTCCAATCGAAAGTGGCTTCCGTCCACCATAGCTGATGACGCTGCTAATACGGCCATCCTGAGTATAGGTGAGCAAACCTGCCGGCTTTTCACCATAGGGAGGATCCCCTCGTTCTCCACTCTTCGTGGTACTTGCGGCGGAAACAAGTCTCCAGGTTCCGACGATATTACCGCTTGCGCGCGATTCGCTGATCGGCGATGAAGACTCTTCGGTCATGGTTACCATTGTAGGGTCATCGGGCTCCCTTTCCCGGCCGGGAGTGCCTATTCATGAAACCTCGCGCAAGGAATATCTTGGTAGGCTTGTGATGGAAAATCCCAATGGGAAAAATATGAAAATAGATTTATCAGGTAAAGTCGCATTGATCACTGGTGGCACTTCGGGAATTGGCCGCGAAACCGCCCTACGATTCGCGCAAGCGGGAGCTAAAGTCGTAATTGCCGGCCGGCGTGAACCCGAGGGCGAAGAAACTGTGGAGCTGGTGCGGGCGGCGGGAGGCGAGGGCCAGTTTGTTAAAGCCGATGTATCTCACGCTTCTGAAGTCGAAATGCTTGTCCAAAAAACCGTCGGGAAATTTGGAAAGATGGACATCGCCTTCAACAACGCCGGCGTCGAGGGTGAATGGATACCGATCACGCGGCAACCTGAAGAAGACTTTGATCGCGTCATAAGCATCAATCTCAAAGGTGTGTGGCTCTGCCTGAAATACGAAATCCGGCAAATGCTGAGGCAAGGTGGCGGAGCCATCGTGAACATGTCATCCATTGCAGGCTTCGTGGGTTCCTCAGGAGCCGCAGCATATATCGCCAGCAAACACGGGGTGCTCGGATTAACCAAAACAGCTGCGCTGGAGACCGCGAAGAACAACATTCGCGTCAACGCAATCTGCCCCGGGGCTATCGAAACGGCGATGGCGGACAGGCTCTTTGGCGCACCCGAAGTTCATAAGTATGTGCTGAGTCATCATCCCATTGGGCGTTTTGGCAGGCCGGAAGAAATTGCCGATGCTGTGGTCTGGATGTGCTCGGACAGAGCATCTTTTATGACGGGCCAATCTTTAGTTCTCGACGGCGGATTTCTGGCAGGGCCAAACCCGCCCGACTAGCGACGAGTGGCGCACTGGTCGGCTAGGCCAAGGATTTGGCCTTCAGCAATCTTCTTCAACTCGGCTTTAGCAATCTTGCCAGTCGGAGTGAGCGGCATATTCTGCACAATCAAAATTTTTGAGGGCCACTTGTAAGGCGCGAGGTGTTTGGCCATGTATTCCGATAAATCGGTCGGCGTGAGCGCAGCACCCTCCGATAGCTGAACGAATGCGATGACTTCTTCATCGCCAACGACAGACCTTCCAATCACAGCTGACTGCATCACTCCAAAATGCGAATTCAGCACTGCTTCCACTTCGGCGGGATAGACGTTAAAGCCGGAGTGGACGATCAAATCTTTTGTGCGTCCGACAATGAAAAGATTGCGGCCTTCGAGTCTGGCGAGATCGCGAGTATTGAACCAGCCGTCAGCGTCAACCGCAGCAGCGGTCTCATCCGGGGCGCGATAGTAGCCTTTCATCACCCCCGGGCCACGCACGCGGAGTTCGCCGATTTCACCTTCGGGAACTGGCTGGCCATCGGAACCGATGAGCTTCACTTCCACCCCCGGAAACACTTTACCTACCGAGGTGTCATTACGAATTTCGTCAATATCCGCCTGGGCGATATTGGGTGAGCATTCGGTAATCCCGTATCCATTGTGAAGCGGCAGCCCGAACACTTTTTCGACATCGGCTTTTACCGATGGATGCAACGGCGCGCCCGAAGATGCGATGATTCGCAACGCGGGAAATTTCAGTGACTCCAGCTTGCGCATCTTTGCGTATTGCAGGAGCTGCGTGAAGGTAGAAGGCACGCCCAGCATGACTGTGATCCGTTCTTTTTCGAGAGCCATGCGGGCTGCTACGGAATCGAAGCGGGAAACGAGATAGAGTGTCGCTCCACTCAACAACGAGCCGAGCAATACGACCGATAATCCAACGGCGTGCGACATGGGGAGCAGGCCATAGACACGGTCTTCCGGGCCGAGGCGTCGAATCTTCGCCGAACCCTCCGCGACAAAGAGCAGGTTGCGATGGGTAAGCATCACGCCTTTGGGAACGCCGGTTGTGCCTGAAGTGTAGATCAGAGCGGCGACCCGTTGCGCGGGTTCCGTCTCGACTGGCTCGGGAATCGCATTCACCTTCAAATCGCTGATGGCGAGCAAACCCAGCGACTCAACATTCTGCGTCGTGGCAGTGTGTCGCTCAGCATGTTCGGTCGCGTGCGGAGAAACAGCCACGGTGTAGATCACGCGCCGCGGACCACAGTGTTCACGAATTTCGTCTATTTCGCGTGCCGATAGACGAGCATTCACCAAAACGGGCCACGCGGACAAACTGGTCACCGCAAATAAAATCGCAACGAAAGCCCGCGAGTTTTCGCAGACAATCATCACGCGGTCGCCGGGGCGAATCCCTGCATCGCGTAGCCATCCCTTTGCTTGCTCAACAGCGGCGGCGAGTTCGCTGGAATTCCAGGTTCCCGAGGGATCAGATAAAACGGCGTGTTTGGGCCAGCGCTGGGCGCACAGCCGCACGATATCGTGAATACACACGAGTTCCTCGGTCGGTTTCACCATGGGTTTGTAAGACATGGAAATCCTATGCGATTTCGTTGCGGGCGGGAACGGCCACCGAGTGGGCAACCTGCGGGGTAAACGCCCGGCGTTCGTCTTTCCGTTCGGCGATGAATTGCAGCCAGTTCCGATAGATGGAAACAGCTGAGTCATGCCAGGTGTTCACGGGAGCTGCGGGAACCGAAGAATCAGGAAATTGAGTCATGAAATCTTCATGGCGGTTGCACAATGCTTTATCACGGAATTCGTCTAGTAGTTGCGCCGTCGTTGCGTCGAAATATCCGCGCGGCATGTTGGGATAAGTTTCGCGCTCGGCGCGCAGGAATCGTTTGACGTCGCGGCGGTATTCCTTCAAAAGAGTCTGTGTATCGTATTCCGGATGACCCTGGAAGTGAACAAATAGGCTTTGTTTCTTGCGCTTGATAAAACAATCCACGCCACCTTCGGGTGAATGGGTCAACACAGAATAGCCGTGGGCGATGAGATCGTCTTTGCGGACTTCGTTCCAGCGCGAGTGCGGAAAGCGCACGGAACCAGTATTCAGATTCATCAGCGCATGATCCGACTTCGGAAATTCGAACACGCCAAACTGTTTGTCTCCAAGCGGACAGCGCTCGATGCCATCACTGTGCAAGACGCTGGCGTGAGCGGCGAGACAGGACAATACGGCAGAAGTGGTGTTGCGCTCTGCCCAATCAAAAAGCCCGGTTAGGGCGGCCCAGTAAGCTTCTTCACGGAGGTTGTGTTTCAGAGGCTCGGTGCCGGTAATCACTACTCCGTCAAACTGGCCATTAAACAGATCGTGAATGTCGCTGTAAGCGGCATGAAAATGCTCGAGAACGCGCTCGCCACGAATGACTTGCGGCAGAGAAAAAAGCTGAAGAACCGCATTGTGGTCGCCAACCGCAGAGTTGAGCAGTGTGAAGAATTGCCTTCCAGTGTCTTCGAACGCTGGATCCGGCATGTTGTTGACGAGCGCGATGCGAAGAGATGGCGCCGAAGAACCATGGCGTCCAGTGCCAACAGACGGTTTCCCTCCCCACGCTTCAGGTATCCGCCGTCCTTGCAACATCAATGGCATGACTATGCCTCCTGCGCCACGGCTTTGCGGCCGGAGAAGTCGGTGGAAGCCTGAGCCAAGGCTTGACCAAGGTCGTCGAGGATGTCGTCAATGTGCTCAATGCCAACGCTCAGGCGAATCATCTCAGGCGTGACGCCGACTTTTGCCTGCTCTTCGGGTGAAAGTTGCCGATGCGTCGTGGAAGCTGGATGACACGCGAGCGACTTGGCATCGCCCATATTGACCATGCGCTTGAAGAGCCGCAAGGCGTTGAAACATTTTGTTCCCGCTTCGAATCCACCTTTTACACCAAATGTCAGAAGCGAGCAGCGCTTATCCCCCAGATATTTTTGCGCCATGGGATAGAGCGGATTGTCCGGGAACCCGGCGTAATTTACCCAATCCACATTCGGATGCGCGCGGAGAAATTCGGCAACTTTTTTTGCATTTTCGACATGGCGCTCGACGCGCAGGGCCATGGTTTCCACTCCCTGCAAAAGCAGGAATCCGTTAAACGGCGATAGTGTTGCGCCCGTGTTGCGCTGGCAGACGGTGCGGCAGCGCGCGATGTAAGCGGCTTCGCGGAATTGCTCAACGTACACCACTCCGTGATAGGCGATTTCCGGCTTATTAAACATATAAAACTTTTCGGGATATTTGCGCCAGGGAAACTTGCCGCTATCCACGATCATGCCGCCAATCGTGGTTCCGTGACCGCCCATGAATTTCGTCATGGAATGGACTACGACATCCGCGCCATATTCGATGGGGCGGAGCAAGATTGGAGTAGCAACGGTATTATCCACAATCAGTGGAACTCCGTGCCTGTGTGCAACCCGCGCCAGACCCTCAACGTCCGCAACATTTCCCGCCGGATTGCCCACGCTTTCGCAATAGACTGCACGCGTATTTTCATCTATCAGTTTTTCGACATCATTCGGATGGTCGCTCGCGGCAAAGTGTGTTTTGATTCCGCGTTTCGGAAAGATGTGCTCAAGCAAAGTGAAAGTTGCGCCGTAAAGCTGCGGGGTGGAAACGACATTGTTCCCTGCCTCCAGAACATTGATCAGCGCATATTCGATCGCAGCCATACCCGAACTGACGCTGAGAGCTTCGACTCCCCCTTCGAGTGCGGCCACTCGCTTTTCCAGCACCGTATTCGTGGGATTGCCAATGCGGGTATAGATGTTGCCGGGCACTTCTAGATTGAATAGGGCCGCGCCATGCTCGGCGCTGTCGAACTCAAAGGCCACCGTTTGATAGATCGGCACAGCCACAGCTTTGGTGGTCGGATCACCGTCATAGCCCACATGAATCGCGATGGTTTCTTTTTTCATGAATTTCTCTTGCTCAAGTTCAGATGGCTATTGCTCGCTTGCTGCCATTTGGCGTGAGGCGAGAGGCACACTCTCTCTGGCGGATGCTTTCACCAGAGCGCGTGTAATGGTATTTGCGGCAAACTTCGCGCCATAGGCAAAGCGCATCAGCGGGCCGAAACTGTTCGCTGCGGCCACGCCGGCAAAGTACAGTCCCGGCAGTGACGACTCGAACGACGGAGACAAAACCGGAGCGCGATCGAGGGTCTTCAGGCTCGAACGTATCTCCTCGCTAAGGAAAGCAAGGCGATCCAGGTCAGGTTTATAACCGGTCGCTGCGATGATATGGTCGGCGGATATGTCGCGACGAGAACCGTCTTTTGCACGCAAATGCAAGATCGCTTTACCATCCTGCACTTCGGCACGCTCAATGGAGCAGCCCAGCAAGAGAGGCACTTTGCCGATGACCATGTCGCGCGCAAACCATCCACCGGACGGGCCAAGAATCGTTCGTACGAATTCTAAACGAACGTTTTTCGGCAGATAGTAAAACACTCCCGGCCAATTGGCGAAAAAGCGATTACGAAGCCCTGGGCCCAGTCCCGATTTGGGGTGACGGAGCCGGTGCAACAAGCTGCGCCGTTTGCCAATTTCCGGCTTACCGTGGAATTTCAATTCTGTGGGACGGGCAACAAGCTGCACATCCACTCCCGCCTGATGCAGAAGGCCGGCGAGATCCGTTGCCGAAGAACCGCCGCCAATCACCACAACGCTGCGGCCTCGGAGGGGCTCCAAGTCATGATGTTGAAAGCTGTGCGAAACATAACCCTGCGGCAAATGGGCCAGCGTCGCTGGAATCTGGCCAAAATGAGTGACGCCTACGGCCAGAATTACGCGGCGGGCCTGAACGGTCTCTCCATCGTCGAAGCGTAACTGAAATCCGCCGGCAATTTTTTCGAGGCTCGCCAGTTGCTTGTCAGAGAGCTCTCCAACCATACGCTCACGAAAGGCCAGACCGTAGTCGGTGAAAGTGTCCAAGCGAACAGGGATACCGGTGTCGCCGTATGCAATGTTGCGATCGGCGCAAAAGCGCTTCAGCGTGAACTCGCTGTCGGGGTCATGAAGATTCGAGGCGAAGCCGTCGGACTTCAACAGCATGCCCTTGGGCATGTGCGACTTCCAACTGTCCATGGGACGGCCGAAAATGCGGAATGGAACGCCATTCTTGCGTAAACACGCGGCAATTGAAAGCCCGTAAGGTCCTGCTCCAATAATTGCAATATTGATCATGAAGTTCTCGCCATTAGGAAATTGGGTTATTTGCGTTTTGGCAACGCTATGGCCGGGGGAGAAACGGGGAACGAATTACTAACAACCGCAGAGTATCACTTTTGAATAACGAACACTATCCCACTTTAGTGCCATAACAAGGCCTTTAAAATCTATGCTTTACGGGATAATTTCCCCGCTACGAAGGCAGCCACCCGGTTGACTGAATCCAGGTTTTCAGACACAACTTCTTCGTCTTCCACGGTGATGGAAAAGCGATCCTGCAAGAAGACGACTAGTTCCACAACGCCATGGGAGTCTATGACTTTCCCCAGGAGCGGTTCGTCGTTCTGGAGCTTTTCGGCGTTTCCAAAAAGAAAGGTCTCCACCAAAAACCCGCGAATATCTTGTTCAATTTCGACTGTCTGCATTGATTTAAAAGCTCCTATAGTTTTAATTTTTCGATTCTCAGGCCTCTTCCGGCAAGCCCTTTTGCGACGACCTGCGCATGGAAGACGGGGGTTTAGACACCGAATTTTTTACGGGTTGCGGATCTCCGTTGAGAAAAGCACGTATGGTCGCCATGAGTTCCGGCGATGCTTCTGAACTTATACGCTCACTGGCAGCCAAAGAATCCGCCGCATCGAGTTTGGCGTGCAACTCGAGTTCGCTTTCGGCGACAATCACGCGCCCCTGGGATCCAAAACGTTTTGAAGTTGCGTACTGGTGGTCGCTGCGTGTTTCGTGTAAATGCTCCCGCCGCGGCAAGACCACGATTGGTTTCCCAAATTCCAGCGCAGTTAGAATCGTACCCATGCCAGCGTGGGCCACAACGACACTCGCCTCGGCCACGCGCCGTTTGAACTCGGCTGGTTCCATGAAATCGGTGAACTCTATGTGCTCGGGTTTATACGCCCCAGCGGCGATCTGCGCGAACACGTCGCGACGTCCACGCTGGGCGGCCCACTCATCTACCGCGCGAATCATGCGATCAAATGCTTCTTGCGAACCCACAGTTACAAAGATCACAGCACCGCTCCCCCGTAGTGCGGACCGTCGGGACGAGCCAGATGCGGCCATTGCGTGAGCCACAGGTCTGCGTGGCGGCCGACGCGGGCTCCGGCCATAGAGATGTGATCTGCGTTGGCGATGCTATCCACCCAAATTGTACGAGCGCCAAACATGCGGCCCAAAATCACTGCAAAATATCCCGGGGCTGCACCGGTAGAGATGACTACACTTGGACGTTCTTTGAGAACGATCCACGCAAGTTGCAATGCGCACGCAATCATGTGCAACTTGTTCCAGCGGGTTGCGTCTTTGACTACATAGAAACGGTTCTTAGGCACGGACGAGCGATAAACCGGGAGCACGGTAACGTACGCAACTTCGTAGCCTTCAAAAACGGGGATGATTCGCAACAACTGAGTCCAGTGACCTCCGCTCGAGGCCACCGCCAGAACACGTTTTTTATGGGGTTTCCCGCTCATGACATTGCCTGAATAAGAGGCGTTACCTGTAAAGATTCGCGCGCTGCAACATCGAGGAGGGCCTCTGTGAGATCCAATACGAACTGATTCCGTTGCAGGCCACGATCAAGGTCGTGCATCAACACGATGCCTCCGCCCTGTTTGCGCACTGCATCCACGATGTCGCCGATTCTTGGTAAGGTTTCGTTTGTGTCGCCTGAATCGACTGTCCACCACCAGACTGAAGCCCCGCGGCGGCGTATTTCGCGATAGGTCGGCAGTGTCATCTTGCCGTACGGTGGCCGAAACATGCCGTCACTGGCAACCCATGGCGCCAATTGTTCATAGCCATCGCGAATATCGGAAACAGCCGACGAAGGCAGCGTCTTCCAGGCATTGAGATGGCGACTGGTATGGCAGCCCGCGGAGTGCCCCTCGCGAACCACGCGCTGCGTAATTTCGGGATGACTCTGCGCCCGGCCTCCCAACATAAAAAATGTGGCTTGCGCGGATCGGCGTTGCAAGAGATCGAGCACCTGCGGCGTCATGACGGGGCAAGGGCCGTCATCATAGGTCAAAGCCAGGGTGCGAGCGTTTGTGAATTGCCGGCGCAAGCGGGCCATACGCTGACGCCGCCAGAGCCAGGGCGAAAAATAGGCAGCGCCGGCCAAAGCTGCTGCAGCCGCAGAAACCGCAAAAATATTTTGGTTTGTCACAGGATTATGCCGTCACGCGGGAAGTCTGGTCTCGCTCCCATTTCACGATACCGTTGCGCATACGTTTGCGGGCGCGATGCTTTGCAATCAGCGTCACGAAACAATAAAGCGAAAGCTGCGGCCATAACCAAGGATAACGAAATAGTTTCGCAAGCGAATCGTGATTGCGTTGGTAACGGCTCTGCCAGAGTTGGGGGAATGCTGCCGTTAACTCCAATGTACCGTAGTGAGCGCGTGTCTTAGTGGCGATTAAATCTTTTAACGATTTAGGCGGAAAAACTCTGGACCGTGCATCGGACAGCATTTGACGCTCACGTTCGGCGAATTGAATTCGCACGTAGCCATCATCGGCGGTCAACGCAGGAAATTCTCTAAAACGGGCGCGGCCCTCTTCCGATAACGCATACACTCCCGAACCGCCAATACCGTTGCGCGAAGATGGTAATAAAGCGCGAATTTGATAAACCGCACGTACCGCCCATGAACATCGAGCAAGGTCAAAATCAGGTGTAGGCGCGACAGCCAATAAGTCTCCTTGCTGAAGGCGTTGGGCAAGCGTACGAATAGCGGCTGGCAAAATTACAACGTCGGCGTCAGCATAGATACGCGGAAAACCGGTTGCGGCTGAATCTCCAAGGTTGAGCGCATGCGCTTTTCCAGCAACTGGGGTCTCGATCACCTTAACGATCGGTGTAAATCGCCGGGCAAGGGCCGCAGTGTCATCACTGCATCCATTGCAAACCACGATAATTTCAAATTCATTTGGCGCGGCATCCGTCGTCATCGCGTTTAGTGTCCGCTCAATTACGCCGGACTCGTTATGCGCCGGGATAATAATAGAAATCATTCGGCCACCGTTGCCAGCTTGCGAGCTGTGGCCAAGCCCAGTGACCACTCGCCTTTTGCCGGATCGAATTGCTTGACCACTCTTGCCGGGTTCCCTGCAACCACCGAATAAGCCGGGACACTCCTGCTAACTACGGAGTTGGCGGCAATGACCGAGTTCCTGCCGATTACCAATTCGCTTTTGCCGCAAACCACTGCGACTCCGTACCCGAGCCACGAACCTTCCTCAATGCGGATGGTCCCACCCTCGGTGGTTCCCTGCGCAACAATGGGAGCGTTAATATCATTAAAGGCGTGATTGTGGTCCATAACCAGGACACCGGGCGCAAAGATAACGTTGCGTTCGAAATGAATCCGATTTTTGGCTGAAATCACGCATCGGCGTCCGACCACGCAACTATCTTCAAAAATAATGACCGGTTTCTCCCCGCTCGGAACTTCGGGAACATTCAGCCAGACCTCTCGATCCAACATTACGGAATTACCAAAGTGGATATAGGGCGCAAGCGGACGTTTGATATCGCAAGTGTGATGAATCCGGACTCTATCGCCCATTGAGGCAAACGGATAAGTATGGCGTAGCCATGAAATGTGCAGACGATTGGCGATACGGGTCGTCCACGCCCGCGGATCTTGTTGCAAAGGTTTGTATGAATCTGGCATGGCAGAATGAATTTGCAAATTACCGCTTGCGGAACACGGCTTCGATGCTTGGCCCCGCCCCAGCCCAGGAAGCAATTTGCGCGATTGGAGTGAAAACTCCCATGCGTACGCATTTGCGAGCGGCTTTCCAGGCAAATCCTCGCGGCTTCGGACGCGATTGCGGCGTCTGCTCCATTCCAAGCTTTCCGGCAGCGCTGCCAGCAACGTAGTCGAGGCTGCGTTCCAGATAAGAAACCCGGGGCGTTGAGAGATGCACTTCTTCAAAGCCAAGGTCGCTCATGACACGCCTGAGAGATTGCGGTGAAAAGTGAAATAGATGCCGGGGCAACTCCAGCCCGAACCAATAAGTGCCGAACAACTTTGCTTCCCATGAAGCAATATTTGGGAGCATGACGTGATAAATTCCGCCCGGCTTCAGCCACTCTTTCACTTTCGCCAGAAATTGCGGCGGATTGTACACATGCTCGAGCACGTCGAAGCAAGTAATTACATCAAAACTGGCGGGAGCAAATGGGGCCTGCAAAACGTCGCCAACGAATACTTCTGCCCCGGTGGCGGCCTGCGCTTTTTCCGCCGTCCCGGCTTCCATCTCTATACCATAGAGCTTCCATGCAGGACGGCGCATAGTGCTTAAAAAGCCACCGGAACTGCATCCCAAATCGAGTAGTTGGCCGCCTTGCTTATAACGCGCAATCAAATTACGTTGATCGCGCCAGCGCAACTCCGCCGAGCCTTCGCCGGCGGCGACAATCGCGTTGTGATACTCCTCATCGTAATGCGGCCCCATCTCTTCGGGTTTCGGCGGATCCACCAGCCACACCCCACTGCATGAGGCGCAACGCGCCAGACGATAGGTCTCTTTGCGCAAGTGAAAGCGGTCTGGGGCTTCGAGCAATTTCTTGACTTGATGACTTCCGCAGAGCGGGCACGCTCCTGTATCACCAACAACTTTCCAAGCAGTTTTATTTTCGCTTTCGACCACAACGGCGTCCGTCATTTCCTTGATACCTCGCTATGCCTTCTTTACCTTCACCCACGTGCCAGTCTCGTGGTCATAAGTCTTAATGAGTTTTGCAGGATTCCCAGCCAAAATGCTGAATGGCGGAAAGCTACGGGTGACTACGGCGTTTGCTCCAACGATGCTGTTCCTGCCCAGCCGGATCTCGCCGCTATTGCACACAATGGCGGCGTTATAACCGAGCCAGCAATTGCGTTCAATGATGATCTGGCCGGGTTCTGCACCGGAGTCTTCGAGTATGTCTGAGTTTCCTGAGTGATCCATTAACAAAACTGCCGGAGCCAGCAAGACATCAGGCTCGAGCACGATCCTGTTCTTGGCTGAGATCGAAGAACGTCGTCCAATCGCACATCTATCGCTAATGATGATTTTTGGCTCAGAGGCAGCGCCACCATTAACATCCAGCCAAACTTTGGGAGCGAAATAAACATTGTTGCCAATGCTGATTTGCGCCGCATTGGAACGTTCAATCTCGCAGGTGTAGTGAACCGACACTCCGTTGCCGAATTCGGCAAAAGCGTACGTGCGCATCCACATGGAGTTGAGCCGCGTGGTAAAACGCAAAGCCATTTCGAACGGATCTTCTCCAACATGCTGCATATTTTTTTCAACTGACGCCATCTTTAACCGACACTTTCCGAACGCAGGCGCTGCGGCAGAAAAATCCCCAACAAGGTTTTGCTCTCGGCTTTTGTAATGGATTTCGTTAGCACAAGCGCCGGCCACGCAGCAATTAGACATCCCAGGCAAACTTTTCCCAATTGCAATCCTGCAAGCAGCCTGGCGCTGGAAATCGCCGGTAGAGGGATGCTGGCTGCGAGCGCTCCAGCCGCCAATACCGCAGTAGTCGCGAGAATTAATTTGACTGCATCAGACAACAAGGCTCGCGGATGGAACGAATGGAAGGTTTTCGTGATAGCAAACAACATGAAAATCATGCCCACAAATTCGGCGGCAGCCAATCCCCAAAGAACTCCGTAGAAACCGAGCTTTCGCGCAAAAACAGCAATGGACAACAAAATCACGATACGAATTCCCTGCCGGATGTTGTCAAGTAGAGCTTTACCGGAGACTCTGTACAAAACCAGTCCGAGCACGGAAAACCCCTGAAAAAACCCTGCAAGGCAAACGATCCAAAGCCCCTCACGGAATGAGGAATCGGCCTGACCAGTCCACGCCAAAACCATCGTGGTTCCAAACGCAGAAATGAAGGCGAGCGGAAATAGGCACAAACCCATGGTGATTTTGAAGGCTTTGACGATCAATCGCCGCATCTGTTCCACCGATCCCGAGGCATAAACCATCGCGCCTCCAGAAAGAATCGGCAGCAGGAACGACTCCCAAAGCATCATCGCGGACTGAACAAGACGCGTGGTAATCGCATACACGCCTGCGGGCTGGGCTCCGAACGCACGAAGGATCGCCACCGGAACGATGGATACATACAGAACTTCGAGAATATTCACCAACTGATAACTGCCAGCGAAGCGAATCAATTCCCCGGCGACGCTACGTGTGGCGTATTTGATTCGAACGCGAACCTGAGGCAAAACTTTTCTTGCTGCGAAATAGCAGCAAATCACGAGACCAAGTTCGGAAATCGCCATGATCAACGACATCGCGAACAGTCCCTTACCGTAGTGCAAGGCTGAGACAATCGCGATAGCCTCCGCGATAGTGAAGAGCGTGGAAAAATTCCGCACCAGATCCAGGCGGTGCCCGCCGGAAACGATGGCTTCATAAGCCGCGCCGAAGTTCGACAACACCATGATCAGCGCCAAGGCAGAAATGGATTTCGTGGTTGCGCGCAGGAACTCAGGAGGCACTCCCGAGGCTCTTGCCAGCACAGGAGAAAAAATCGCGATCGGAATCAGCGTGAGCACGGAGAGCGTCATCAGGCCTACCATGCCGGTGCTTACCAATTTATTGGCGCGATCATAGTCGCTATTGCCCGTTGCTTCCGCAACATATTTTTGGAAAGCAGATTTGATACCCACGCTGCCAAAGCGCATGTAAGCGGCCGTGGTCATAATGATGGACCAAATGCCGTAGCCGCCCAGACCCAGATGTGCAATCACGATTGGAATCGTGATCAGCCGTGTGCCCACCTGCGCTCCACGGGCAACGATGCCAAACACCGTATTTCGGCCAATCGTATGTGCCAAACCGCGGCTCTGCGTCGGCGATTGAGGAGCCTGTACCGGAATTTCGGTTGCTGAAGCCATGAATGATTTCGTCGGATAGTCCTAGAGAGACGTGAAATGCCGCCGCGTTATTGCCGCGTCATCTCGCACTTCGGTTTCTCCGGATTGTTCTCGTCCCCGCTCGGCCGCGGTCTTTTGCAAAGCAGCTTTGGCAATTTCTTCTGCGCGTAACATTAATGTTGAATTCATGACTCCGCCGCTCAACCCCATCCCGGCGAATTCAGGAATTAAGCTTGCCGATTGCGGTTTGATTTCTACGGCCACGCTTTCCGCACGATGTGCAGCGAAGGTGGCGGAAATCATGGCCAGCAGGCCATACCAAACGACGATGATTTGATCAAAGTAACCAATCCCGAGAAACGCTACCGCGTTGGCAAATAACGCCGCACCGAGAGCCCAAACGAATAAGGCGGAATTCTTGTTTCCTTGTTTGCTCGCCACTTGGCGCGCTTTGCCCGCGTATTTAAATCCAAAGACGATGATGGCGATCAGAAAAACAAGCGGCAGCAATCCCGAGGAATCCGCCGTGCCGACATACTGGTTGGCGGTGTCCCACATGTCCCAACCCCATACACTCGTGTCTTTCACACCTCTGAGCCACCAGTCGCTGAAGTGGCGGATACATTGATCCACGAGCATATAGCGATGCCACGAAGACGAGCCGCCGGTCAGGTCAATCTTCTCAATCAGGCTCCAGACAGGGCCTTTCATGACAATATGCAGGCCAATGAGCATGACCACAAGGCCCCAACGGATGGCCCGAAGCCAGGCCCTTGCCGGCCACAGGCAGAGTGCGAATATGCCCGCCGCATAAGCCAAAATTGGCGTGCTGGAGGCGCAGGCCAACGTAATCACGGTACACGCAGCCAGACCAACCCCAATCTGCCAACGATTCTTCTTACCTTTCCACCATAATGCAATAAATAAAGGCACAAGAACTGCCCCGAAGGTGCCGGCGAGGATGGAATGTTCGAACGGCCCCTGCGCACGGAATCGTCCATCGCGCGCAGCCAGGTTCGCATAGAACCGGACATTGGCGCCGCCCAGGAATGCATAAGGGTTGTGCCCGGTGAGGGCCTCATAACCCATGATTGCAGCCACGACTACAGCAATGCCCACTAGTGCACGAATCGCTACAACCGCGTCATCTTCGTCCCGAATTAATGTGCGCAGGAGAAAGTACACGCCGAAAATGGTGTAGAGCACTCCCGCTTGATTTACGACCGCGCCCATTTCTGCAAACAACCAGACGCCATTGATGGCGATGAATGAAGCGTAAAGAATGACAAAGAGATCGATGCGGTTGAACCCGCCGCTGAAGATTTGCAGCTTGGAGGAAAAGCGGTCACGCAACATGCGGACGAACCCAAACAACGCCAACAGCCGCAGCATGGGAAAGTGCGCTCCCCCCAGAAGCAGCACCTGGTCCATCGGAATCAAGATCGTGCTGGCGAGAAACAATACCAAGGCCCTGCGTCGCGGCCATACACAGATCAGCACACCGGCAATCAGCACCGCCAGCAAAATCGCTGGATGCACGGTGCTATCGCCAGGGCCGCCGCCGAAGCGGAGATGTATTGGACCTTGTTCCGGTTTCATGGTTTTATCGCTGAGTTTGAGAGAGCTTCGATTTCAGGCGACCTGGCGTTGTGTAGTTCGGGATTCATCTACAGCCTGGCGAATAATTTCTTTCATGCGGATGCCCCATGCGTCCCAGTTCAACCGGTGTTCGTACGCATCGCGACTGGACGTCCTCAACGCTTCGTATGCGGTTCCATTCTGAAATACTTCGCGTATTTTTCCCGCATACTCGATGCCGCGTGCGTCCCGAGAAAAGAGGAAGCCGTTCACTCCTTCGCGCACCGCATCAGGCACCCCACCTGTGGCAGTGGCTAATGAAGGCAGCCCATAGGCGCTAGCCTCACAAAAGACAATGCCGAAGCAATCCGCGCGCGTTGGCAAAATGAAAAAAGAAGCGCTGAGATAGAGCTCGTCCAATTGTTTCCGTTCTGAAGGCTTGTTCTTATCAAGAAAAGGAACCACACGCATATGCGCATGACGAATGCCCGCCGGCGGTTTGCAACCAACTACGGTGAGACTGCTGTTTATGCCCATTCGCTCCAACTCGAGCAGAGTTTCGAATGCAATATCTCCGCCCTTTTGCTCCCAATTCACCCCAACGAAGAGCAATTTACATTCTTCGCGCGAAGGCTTCCGTAGAACCAGCTCACGCGCGGGCGCATTTTCGAGATTCGCACCGAAAGGAACAATATGCACAGCAGAACGCGCTGCACCATAGTCGCGCACAGCAGAGTCCGCCGCCCACTGTGAAGGATAAACAAAATGCGCCGCTTTACTGATGGAAATACGCTCCAGCTTGTCGGCAGTCCTTACTTGAAAAGCAAATGTGTTGCTGAACTCTGAGTTGTAACCAACCATCAGGCGCAGAGTTGTATCGGAAAGATAGACAATCGGCAAATTGGTGCGGAGATAAGGCACAATTCCCGCCGCCACTACGGCCACAATGACGTCGTATTCCGCGGACGCCAGCTTCTGCTCAGCCATTTTGCCCAGCTTGCGCGCTAGAAAATCCGTATGCGTATGCAAATAATTCTTTCTCATCAGCAGATTCATGCCCCGACGCACCACATTGCCAAATTTCAATTCAGCCGGCAAAAATGGGCCGACGAAATAGAGTTGCCCGCAGTTTTTCTCAAGAGACCGAGCCATGGAGTAAAGCGTGCCTGACCAGGATCGCCGGTCATTGGGATCGCGCATGGTCAAATACGCTATGCGGATTTCTTGTTGCGAGGGGGAGGCTCTCACAAAAAGTTACCTACCGAACGAAAATTTTAATGGTGATTGTTAAGGATATGCGGGTGCAGCTATCACTGCACCCTAAGGGATCAAATTTTTATTGCACCTGCGCGGACAGTCCCGTCGGCGGGGCGGGAGGTTGTGAACCGTTATTAAATTCGTAAGCGCCCGAATCCCATGAGCTGGCACGCTGCACCAGCGGGATAGTGGGGAAAAATGCGATCTCTCCACCTTCGCCGGACTGCTCACTCGCGCCATCTTCGGTGCCGTTGCAAAGCGCGGAATCCGGGGAGAATGTGCTGCACTGGTTGCTCAGGTTTGCGCCCACGCCCACGGTTGCATTGTTGCTGGCCGTTGGAGCGTAATTATTGCTGCTGGTATAACCCTGCGCGTTGGCGGCAGATTCGCTCTGCCATACTTCATTGCCATTGTCTTTGAATCCGCAGGTCGCGCCCGAACTGCAATAAGTAAGGGACGACAAATTCGCCGGCGAATATGCGATCAAGTGGTTGTTCTGGAAGTAGGCGGTTCCATTCCAGTGATAATTCGGGGCGTTGTCGCCAGCCTCGTTGACCATGCAACCGCCCTGGCTGTTGTCAAACGTGTTGTTGTAGATGTAAGCCGTCTGCGTTCCGCTGGAACTCACCGCCCCCAACCCAATACAGTTCGTCGGTGCGGTATTCATGATGTAGTTCATGTTGTCGTAGAACACGTTGTTGAAAAAGTATGCCGTGTTGCCGACAGTGATGTAGAGGTCTTCGGTGACGTGCGTGTGACGGACGATGTTGTTGTAAAAGTAGGTATTGGATCCGGCAATATTTGAAACCTGGTTCATCACGTTGGAGTGCGTCTGATGATCGTAGGTGGTGTACAGGTACTCAAACAGATTGTCATGGATGGTATAGCCGTCCGTGATAATCATGAAATTCGAAAGATAGCGGAAAACGTTGTCGTGAACGTCGTACCCGTCCTGATAAACCGCTCCACCGCTCTGGCAGGGCGAAGGCGGATCATACGAATTCGAGCAGATGGTAGAGTTGGCCGCGGCCTGCGAAGAATCTGATCCGTCAAATACGTTGGCGACAATCTGATTGAAGGTCGCAGTGCAGCATGGCGCACCGCC
Source organism: Terriglobia bacterium (assembly GCA_021325035.1). GTDB lineage: Bacteria > Acidobacteriota > Terriglobia > Terriglobales > Acidobacteriaceae > JAJPHW01. Next base: position 3,556 of record JAJPHW010000191.1, on the reverse strand, counting down.
GAGGATGGACCAATCGCTGTCCACAGAGGTGGAAACCGTGGTCCAGCCATGAAAATAGTGGTTTGAGATGATCAGGTTCGTGGAACCGGCATCATAAATCTGCCCTACGTAAGTGCTCTTGCTCGACCAGCACTTGCCCGGCCACTCGAAGTTGTCGATCACAACATACTTTTGGCTGGTGATTGTCAGAAAGTTCAGCGTGGACTCATCATAAGTACAGCCGGAAACAAAGGATGTGTTCAGAGGATTGTCGCCGGTCATCACCGGGCGCGCCCACGCGCTCCCGCTGTACCACGTCTGATCCACACCAATGTAAATTGGATTGGCGCTGTTACCGCTCCAACTCCACTTCCACCCGCCCGAACCCACATAAGGACTGGCCGATGCGTTGCCAAAATGCCAGGTGTCGCCGCCACGGAAAATATACTGGTCTCCGGCCACAGGAGTGTGGGCCGCGCAAGCTCCGGTGCACTTTGGCATTCCCGGGGCGTGCTGCCACGGGGTGGTGTTTGACGTGCCGTTATTGGAGTCATTGCCGTTCGCCGCAATGTAATACGTTGCCCCCGTAGTGCTACCGGCGGCCATCAAGCATGACATCAGGACGAACAAGCTCAGGGGAAGTTTGCGAAGCATAGTTTTACGCTCTCCTGTCCAGGCAGCATCTGGCTGCCGGCTTGTGAACAGGCTATCTTGGCGCACGGGTTTGGCCAAGAACCGGAGGTGCATGGCCAGACTCACGCGGGTACGCTCCGGGCGGCCCGGCGGCTCGTGTGTCCCTTGGAAACCCCAATACACTCAAGCGTTTCCTGGACCGTGAGAATTCGGCATCCATGACGAACTGCGGAACTGACAACGGCTTCCAGCAACTCAGGAGTGCACCCAAAAGATGAAGGCTTCGCTTGCACATCATGGGTATAGAAAATCAGCCAGGTTTTTTGCTCCAGATTTTGTTGAATCATCTTTTCTGCCGCAGGCAGCTGGTCAAGATCCCCGTATAAGCTATTGGCGCGCAATAGATTCAAATCTACATTCGGCCCATTCAGGCCAGGGAAAATACCGCGTGCGCTGGTGAGTTGGGACCCGACCCTTTTCTTTGTTCGGAACGTTACATCGCCAAACGGATAGGCGAAGTTGCCCGTGTCATATCCACAAAGCTGTTCGATCGTGTTGCGCCCTTTCAGCAAGTCGTTTTCAAATACTCCGCCTTCGGTTTTCCGGGCGGAGATGTGACTAAAAGTGTGGCTGGCCAACTCGTGACCCTGCTCGCATAGAGTTTCCACATCCGATTGACGGAAGAGATCGCCCGCATCGCTCGAAGTGTTCATCAACCCGGGAGCTGTGTAATAGGTACCACGCACATTCCATCTTTCAAGAATGGCTCCGCCGGTCAGGAGAGCACTACGGGGAAAGTCATCGAAGGTAAATGTGACGATTGGGCCGGAATCGTTCAGCGGCGCCAATCGGCTATGCGCCGAGGACAGTAAATCTCGTCGAATCGCGCCAATGGAAGATCGCAAGCTCATGGCTTATGCTGGAACCGGCTCCTGAACGATCACTTCGATTACGCCGTCGTCGGGAACTTCACGGCCTTTACGGAAAACGAGCGATGAGACGCCCTCGTTCACTTCGATTTCCTCCATGCCCATGTCTTCAAATACTTTGCCGGAGGGAGCATTGCGCGACGTTTTGCGGTAATCAGCGTAAAAATCTTTCCCTGTTTCAGTCATGTACTTGCGCATGATATGGGCTAGGAAGGCATGTTCCACGCGCTTGGATTGTACGCGGCAACTGAACATCAAATCGGTCATGCGCGGTTCTCGACGATTGACGAGTGAGAACCCAATCACGCCGTAGCTGCCAAAACGGTCTTCGCAGCTTAAAACGTGGCTCTCCAGATCGGGGTTGCGCAGGATCTGACGCAAAACTTCACGGTCATAGCGGTTGCCTGAGAAGTTCATTTGGTTGGTGCGTTGCGTGAGCTCGTGTACACGCTCTAGATTCTCCTCCGTCATGGGTTTGATGTTCAGGCGGATCTCGCAATGCCGCAAGAATTCCATGTAATCATTGCCAAAGCTTTCGGCAATGTTTTGGCGGCTCATTTCCACCTGATACATTTTGCGGCGCTGGCGGCTTTCGTCGGTGACCGGCACCTGGCACTCTTTCATGTCCGTGATTTCGCGGTAGCGCAAAGCGTTGAGCGTGCGCACTTCCGGGCATACAGTCTTGACTTCCTCCAACTCAAATGCGGAATCGTCCACAAACAAAAGGCTGTCGAGGCCGATGTTGAGTTGCTCGGCAATCCGCTTAATTGCCTGGCTTTTCGGCTGCCAGGAAATTTGCGGATAAAGGAAGTATTCGCTCAACTGGAATTTTGCAATCGCAGCCATAGCTTCGTCCGCATTGTTTTTGCTGGCGACGGAATGGAGAATGCCGCGCTGGTCAAGCGATTCGATAATTTCTGCAACTCCCGGCTTCAGCTTGAGCTTCTCGACGCCGTCCTCGACGAGAATGCCTTCCCACAGCGTGTGGTCGAGGTCCCACACGACGCACTTAATTTTTTTGTTTTTGTCTTTGTTCTTGTCTTCGTCTTTCGTGGCCGGCAGATTTTTGGGGGCTTCTTTTACGAAGTCCATCAAGCCAAAGTAAAGCGTGGTCTCCCCTGCTTCGTCGTTGGGGACCAGCTCAATATCAAACGGCTCCTGCAAATCCACAAACGCAATAATCTCTTCGATTCCCACACGCACCCGATGAAATCCTGGAGTCAATTCCATCAATTTCTGAAACGGCATTTTCGACCGCTCATTGGACGAGCGCATGGTCAGCGATAAACGCACGGTTCGCGATTCAGGATTGTGGCATTCGATTAAAAAACTGGTTGGCAGCTCGGGACGATTGGCGGCTGCGCTCGCGATTCTCTTTTTATAACCGTAGCGTTTTTGCACGGCGAATTTGGCCAAAGGCGCCACCGACAGCAACTGCACGAGTTTTCCGACGCGATGGTCATTCTTCTCGCGTTTTGCCGCTGCTTCGGCCTCAAACATCCTGACATTTCCCGGCGTCCACAGTTTGCCCCACTGCTTGAAGCGGATCTTCAAGAGATATTCATTGGCAGACCCAGGAGAATCCAAACGCACCATGCCATCCACAAAGCGGCGGCACTTTCCGTCAGGGCGTGCACTGTAAAGGTCGCAGGTCTGGTAACAGGTCGGCCAGACACATTCCGTGCAATGTTCGCTCCAGGGCAGAACCGTGCGTGAGAAATTTTGGCCTTTTAATTCCGAAAACGAATGCACAATCTCGGGCGGAAGCTGGCCCAAGCTTTCAGTAAGCTGATTAATCTCGGTCTCGTACATGGAATTCTCTGGTGGGTATTTCGGAAAAGGGGTTAGCTGCTTGAATACGCATCCGGCATATAGGCGGCGCGCTCGGTGACAGTGCGGCGCACCCATTGCAAACAACCAATGCTGCGCTGCATTTTGACTCGAGCATCCGGGCGCCGCGAGGGCAAGAACAGATAGCTCAAAGCCGCATTGAGCACGCGGATGCTGTGGTGAAT
>JAJPHW010000158.1 GCA_021325035.1 Terriglobia bacterium | reverse complement strand
CTTTCGAACGCGGAGAATTCTATGAACCAGTCCTACTCTATCCCTAAAACTAGCATTCGCCGCGTCGATGCCGATGGTGTAAAGGTTTTCTACCGCGAAGCCGGGCCAAAAGATGCTCCGGTGGTGCTGTTGTTACATGGCTTTCCGACCTCTTCGTTTCAATATCGCGAATTGATTCCGCGCCTGTCCGACCGGTACCGCGTGATTGCGCCCGACCTGCCGGGTTTTGGATTCACCGAAGTGCCCCCAGAACGGAATTACAAATACACCTTCGAGGCGCTGGCGGCGACGATACTCGCATTTACCGATGCGCTGGGACTCAAGCGCTATGCGCTGTATGTATTCGATTACGGTGCGCCCACTGGATTTCCGTTGGCAATGACGCGTCCGGAGCGGGTGACGGCGATTGTTTCGCAGAACGGTAACGCATACGAAGAAGGTCTGGGCGATGCGTGGGCGCCCATCCGACGGTACTGGAGTTATCCGACAGCGGAGAATCGTAACGCCATCCGCGGGGCTTTGAATGCTGAAGGAATGAAGCGGGAATATGCTTCGGGCATTCCGAATCCGGAGATGATCGCGCCGGAGGGTTACACGCTGGATGCCGCACTGCTCGCGCGTCCGGGGAATGTGGACATTCAGTTGGACCTGTTTCTCGATTATGCAAATAACGTGAAGCTTTATCCAGCTTTTCAGGAATATTTTAGAAAGTCGCAGCCGCCGGTGCTGGCAATATGGGGGAAGCATGACCCGTATTTCGTTCCGGCAGGAGCGGAGGCATTCAAGCGGGACATTCCAAAGGCGACGGTCCAATTTCTGGATACCGGGCACTTCGCACTGGAAACTCACGTGGTGGAAATCGCCGCCGCGATGAGAGAGTTTCTGGCGAGTTCAATCAAGTAATCCTACGGAATAATCACGGCAGCGCCATCAATGGCGTCGTGCTTGATCGCATTAAGTGCTTCGTTCGCCTGGTCTAAAGAAAAAATCGTCACTTTTGGTCGCAGATTGATCTGCGCAGCGATGCCGAGAAAGTCGCGGGCGTCTTCTCTGGTCATGTTGGCTACGCTGCGAATCTGGCGCTCGCCCCATAGCAACTTGTCGTAGTCGAACTCAGGCGTGCGGTCGAGGTGGATGGCGTTGATGGCGACGACTCCGCCTTTGCGCAGGCTGGAGAGCGCGGCGAGAACGACGTCTCCGCTGGGAGCGAAGGTCACGGCGCGGTCGAGTTCGACGGGAAGCTTGTCGGTTTCGTCGCCCACCCACTTCGCGCCAAGCGACTCAGCCAGCTTGCGGTGCGAGGCGCCGCGGGTGGAAACATATACGTCACAATTCCATGAGCGAAGAACGGCGATAGCGAGATGGGCCGACGCGCCAAAGCCAAAGAGCCCAACTTTTTCTCCGGGCTGGACTCCAGCCACGCGCAGGCTGCGAAATCCTATGATGCCAGCGCAGAGCAACGGAGCGGCGTGCTGATCGTCTAATTCTTTCGGAAGCGGGAAAACGAAATCGGCCCGAGCGACAGCAAATTCTGCATAGCCACCGTTGACCGAATATCCGGTAAATGTCGGCTTGTCGCAGAGATTTTCCTGATTGTGCTTGCAATACCAGCAAGTGCCATCCGTCCCGCCAATCCAGGAAACACCGACGCGCGAACCCAAAGGAAGTTCAGCCGTCGCTCCGCCGACGACTTCTCCGACAATCTGGTGGCCAGGAATCACGTGAGGCTGCAACTGCGGCAGTTCGCCTTCGATGATATGCAGGTCAGTCCGGCACACTCCACAGGCGCGCACACGCAACAAGACTTGGCCAGGAGCAGGTTCAGGCTGCGGAAGATCGGCGATCCCCAAAGGACGATCTGCAATTTTTCCCGTCGAATTGAGTACGGCAGCTTTCATGACAAAATAATCTCGAGAAAACTTATCACGCCCCAGATTCTCGTGCTTTCGCGTACACTTTTATTTACGCCGACTGAATCTTGAAATCCAAGTCTTAAGCTCACAATTTTGAAATCCATCAAGCACATTCTTGGCAAGGCAACGGCTTTCCTTTGGGCTTTCCTCAAGCCGCTGGGGGCATGGGGAGTCTTTGCCATTGGCGCCATTGACGGCAGCTCCATCGGACTTCCAGTGGACGCAGTCGTTGGCGGCTATGTCTGGGCCAACCCTGCGCGGCTTTTACTGTATGTAATTATGGCCGCGGCAGGCGAAACTCTGGGCAGCGTAGTGGTCTATGTCATTGGCTACAAAGGCGGCGAAGAATTGCTGCGCAAGAGGATATCAGCGGAGAAATTCGAAAAGATCCATTCCGCGTTTGAGAAGCATCCCTTCTGGAGCCTGATGTTCCCCGCCATGCTGCCGCCACCCACGCCGTTCAAGGCGTTCGCGCTGGCCGCGGCGGTTTCAGAGATGCGCTTCAGCAAATATCTGGCGACGATTTTTGCTGGAAGATTTCTGCGCTTTTTAGCTTTGAGCTTGCTGGTGGTGAAGTTCGGCCCAGACTTTATTCGAATCTTCGGCCTCATCTTCAAACAGCACATTTACATCGCGCTGGTGATTCTGGGCATCGCGATGATTGGCGGATGGCTGAAGTGGCGCGCGAATAAAGTGAATGATGTGGAAGCGCAAAGAGCAACGTAACGATAAAAAGCAGATTCCTCGCGCAATTCTCCCTTACGCTACGAATCGGTGGGAAGACAATCGGAAAGAAATCGTTACGCAGCCGCCGAGTGATCCCGCACGCCGCTGATTGCATGGATCACTACTGGCGTGGCGAACATGGCCGCAGTAAACAGCAAATCACCCATGATGGCATTGCGGAAGAAGGGCAATCCCATCGCGTAAGAGGTCATCAATCCGCTGAAATTCTTGGGATACATGTTCCAGCACGCCCATACCGCAAAATTGCTCAGCAGAAAGAACGAGATAGAACTGGTCAGCGAAGCTCCCACTATACGCAAAGAACTGGAATTGTCGCGCAGCTTAGTTCCAAGCCAGAGCACGGCCGCGTACCAGGCAAAGGTCACAAAATGGTCCCAGGAGAAGGTATAGGCCCAGACGATTTTGGTCAGCACGACATCGGAAGCAACCAGCAGCGCAAAAGGAACCCAAATCTGCCGCTTCGATCCGCGCGCCCCAAAGAACAACAGTGAACCGACGACTGGAGTAAACATCCAGGGATGGGGCATAAAGCGCACGGCTACGGCGAGAATTACGAATAAATAAGCCAGCATAGTCACCTCAAGAAATCGTCTTAATGATTGTGGCGCGAGTAGAAAGATCGCGTCAACTCACAGTTTACGCAATTTTCAACTTAAAGTGGGACAATACTACATATGCAAAAACCCTCGCGTTCGATTTACAACCTATTGGCAGTGGGAGTGCTCTTAGCCGGCACTGCGCTGGCACAACAAACACCCGCAGCCAGCGCGCCATCCGCCCCGATGCCGCAAAACCCCAACCCAGCCTTCAAGAACGACGTAGATAAAGTCAGCTATGCCATCGGAATGAACATCGGCGCAGGCATTGCCAAACAATCGGTGGACGTGAACCCCGATGTTCTCTTGCAGGGACTAAAGGACAAGCTGGACGGCAAAACTCTACTTACCGAAGATGAGGCGCGCGCAGCGCTGGCGCAGTTGCAATCTCAAATGCAGCAGAAACAGATGGAAAAAATGAAGGCCGCGGCCGAAGCCAACAAAAAAGAGGGTGACGCGTTTTTGGCTGCAAACAAAGCGAATGGCGGCGTGGTCGTTCTGCCCAGCGGACTGCAATATAAAGTCTTAACCCAGGGCACCGGACCAAAGCCAGTGGCAAGCGACACCGTGGTTTGCAACTATCGCGGAACACTCATCGACGGCAAAGAATTCGACAGTTCCTATAAACGTGGTCAGCCAGCGACTTTTCCGGTCAGCGGCGTGATCAAAGGCTGGACGGAAGCATTACAACTAATGCCGGTAGGCTCGAAGTGGCAGCTGTTCATCCCGCCGGATTTAGCTTATGGAGATCGCGGCGCCAGTTCTGACATCGGCCCCGGCGCAACTTTGATTTT
>JAJPHW010000048.1 GCA_021325035.1 Terriglobia bacterium | reverse complement strand
TACATATCCGCGCGGACGGAATGCGCCAGGTAATAATTGGCCAATTCGCCTTGTTTTCCAGAAGAAGGTTCCAAGACCGCGTCGATCTCCGCCAGACCGGCCTCAGGCCCCTCGCTCATGGCAACAGCCACTGCACGATTTAGCTCCACAACCGGCGAAGGCTGAATTTCGAGCAAGCGGTCGTAAAGCGCAACGATCTGCCGCCAATCGGTCGCAGCCGACGATTCCGCCTCGGCATGAACGGCCGCAATCGCAGCCTGAAGCGTGTAAGAGCCGAAGCGGCGGGACTTCAGGGCCTTCTCCAGCAACGCGACTCCCTCTGCGATCTGCTCTTTGTTCCAGAGCGAGCGGTCTTGATTTTCCAGCAAAATCAGTTCGCCGGTAGCAGACGTTCTTGCTGCACGCCGGGATTCCTGGAGCAACATCAGGGCAAGCAGCCCCATCACTTCCGGCTCTGGCCGCAGTTCGTTTAGCAACCGGCCCAGTCGAATCGCTTCTCCGGTCAGTTCTGCCCGCGTGACCTCCGCTCCCGCCGCGGCCGAATAACCCTCGTTAAAGACGAGATAGATGACTTGAAGCACCGCGCCCAGCCGCGCCGGCAATTCCTGAGGGGTTGGCACCTCGTACGGAATCGGCGTCTCCCGAATCTTTGTCTTGGCGCGCACAATCCGCTGCGCCAGTGTCGCCGGCGAAACCAGAAATGCCCGGGCAATTTCTTCGGTTGTCAGGCCGCAAACTTCGCGCAGGGTGAGCGCTATCTGCGCTTCCGGCGGCAGAGCGGGATGGCAGCAGGTAAAAATCAGGCGCAATCGGTCGTCTTCAAGAAAATCTTCCTCATTCGATACTTCCGGTGAACTCGATTGCGCTTCGATATGCCGCGCGAGTTCGTCCTGAGACGCATCGAATCTCGCCCGTCGGCGCAGAGTATCAATGGCTTTGAATCGAGCCGTCGAGATCAACCATGGCCGCGGGTTATCGGGTACTCCGCTGCTCGGCCACGTGCTCAGCGCAGCCGCAAAGGCTTCGTGCATCGCCTCCTCGGCGAGATCAAAATCACCGAGCAAGCGAATCAGAGTTGCCAGGATTCGCCCCGAATCCACGCGATAAAGGGAGTCAAGCTCTTCTCGTATCCGGTCGCGCATCTGGTCTGGTGTCTGCTCGGTGGTGTCCTCGGATAGGGCATGCTCGGACATGAGATGCTCGGACATGGAGATGACCTTAGCAAACCGGCTGCCCTGAATCAATTTGCCGCGAGGGATAGAAACGTAGTAGGTCGAGACATGAGCTTGCGTGACAAGGCCGCAGATGACCAAAATGCCCTTGGTTTCGGCGGCAATCTGCTCGGCTGCCTCCTGATTCTCGGTGCACGATTGCCCGTCGCTGGACTAGATCGCGTGCTGGATATCCGCAGATGGAAAGCTCAGGAAGAAGAATCAGCCCAGCCCCAGCCTCTTGTGCTTTTTTGAAAAAATGAATGATTTTAGCTGCGTCGCCGCTGAAATCCCCCACCGTGGGGTTGATTTGGCCAAGAGCGATTTTCACGTTGTCTGCATATCAGTGTAATCGGGAGAAGCACCTAGGAGTAAAGTGAGGGCAACCTACTCGGAATCACTATGGTCTCCGGCAACTAACTGAAGCCACTCTTCAAAATCTTCGGAAGAGCCATCGTTCTTTGCGAGATTGCATGCAAGATGCGTGATTTGAAGGTTGTCCTCGCCGTAAGAAGGGTTTTTGCTATCGATTCGATCGGGCGAGCATTGCAGCAGTTTTTTTGTCGTATCTAGCGGAATCAACTGACCACATAAGGCGCAAAGATTATTTTGATCTCGTAGCTTCGCGTCGAGAACGAGAATAAGATTCGTGCCTGCAGGAAGTGTTCGCGCTGGTAGCTCTCGGCTTACGACACGACCGTTCGCAATTCGTCCCTTTATGAGATCGTGCATTCTTGTTAGAGCGGCATTCAATGGACCATTTGCGATGATTTCGCGTTGACGATCTTCCTTTGCAGATACTTTTTGTACGACGATCCTATTGGGGAGATCTACCCACTCAATTTCGAGAGAGAGCAACGCCTCCCTCTCCGATCCGAGAACCTCTACAACTCCACCCCAGTTCCGATGTATGCCGAGCGCCTCATAAGCCACAGGAGTGACGTCGCGCGCCAAAAGAAGATTCCTACAGCGCCACGCTTCACGAACTGCGAAAGAGAACGGCCACAACTTGCCGTGCTCCGTAAGCTGCTCTTGCCAACTTTCCCAAGGTACAAGCCTGTCGGTTGGAATCGGCTCCCTTGGCTCGGCAACAAGCACGGATAGCAGCCTTTTACGGAATTGTGCTTCCTTTGTCCTCGTAGGATTGCTGGTGCCCACATAAACAATAAAATCGCTCGCGGGGTTATACTCGCGGCGGAGAAAATCCCCAACCGACCGTTTTGAGAAGCTCAAGGCAGGCCAATAAGGAGATATGGGTCCCCATTCTGATTTGAGGAAGAAGCGGCTATGTTCTGAGGTCACCTCCCTCACCGTGCGTGCGTTCTTTCGAAGTGAAAAGGTTATGCGTTTCTCGTCACTTTGATTATTTGCGCTTAAGCGATCGCTATTTGAGCGCAAGACTTCGGACCAAGGGAAAGCTTTACTTTTTCTAACCTCTGATAGCCACCAAGTTGCATCAATATCAGGGTTTTTCCCATATAACTTAAAGAAGCCTTTTCCCGGTCGTTTTTCAGTTTTATCGATAATAAAGCCTGTAATGGCAGGAAAACCATTTTCGAGAGTCCATTCCGCAAGCGATCCTAAGCCCTGACGGTCAAGACTTTCGCCCCAAGTTCCTCCAATCATTTCAAGTCCAAGGGCCTCATGCGCTCCCAAGTAGGTAGGAAACGTATTCAGGTCATTTAGATCAACGTTCGGTGCAACCCGAATCAGGTATTCCAGAACACGCATACCTTCCGTTGTTAGCACTGTGGGCATCTATCTACTTGAACATTTCTCGTTTTACAGGTCAAACACTTCTAATAAGTGGCATGCGCTATAGTTTAAAAGTCATGGTCAAAATGCCCAGCGGATCCAAACACACGGCCATCGCCATTATGGCGGCGGGAAAAGGCACGCGCCTGAAATCGAAGCTGCCCAAAGTTTTGCATGAAGTCGGCGGCAAGCCCCTACTGGCTCATGTCATCGCCGCTGCGGCGCAAGTCGTTCCCGCAAAAGATATTTACGTCATCATCGGCCATGAAGGGGAGAAAGTCAGCAATGCCGTTGCTTCGGCTGGAGTGCAATTTGTTGTGCAAGAACCGCAGCGCGGCACCGGCCACGCGCTCATGGTGGCCCATAAATCATTGGAAGGCTATGAACAAATCATTGTGCTCTCCGGCGACGCGCCGTTAATCACCACGGCAACCATTCTCAAGCTTCAGGGATTTCATCGCGAGCATAAAGCGGCAATGACTATCCTTACCGCCGAAGTTGAAAATCCCTTCGGCTATGGTCGCATCATCAGAAAATCCGTCAAGAGTCCAGAAGTGAAAGCGATTGTTGAGCAAAAGGCTCTAAATAAACAACAAACAAAGATTAAAGAGATTAACTCTGGCATCTACGCCTTTGACGGCAAAGTACTTTACGCGAACATTGATGGTTTGAGCGCAGACAATGCTCATCGCGAATATTACCTAACCGACATGGCCGCACTGTTGGGCAAATCGAAAAAACGCGTCGTGGCCGTCAAAGCGGATGATCCCCACGAAATCCTGGGCAGCAACACCCGCGCGGAACTCGTTGAACTCGACCGCTTTATGCGCATGGCGACTTGCCAGCGTCTGATGAATGATGGCGTCACGATTTTCTATCCCGAGACCTGCGTGATTGATAACGACGTGCAAATTGACTCGGACACCGTGATCGAGCCGTTCGTTCAGATATTGGGTAAAACGAAGATCGGTGAAGATTGCCGCATCCGCTCTTATTCGATCATTCGCAATTCACACATAGGCGATCGCGTGATGGTTCGCTACGGCAGCATTCTGGACGAAGCCACGGTTGCGGACGGTGCCCTGATTGGCCCTTATTCGCATCTGCGCCCCGGAAGCGAAATTGGCGAGAACGCCCACGTCGGCAACTTCGTAGAAACGAAGAAGATAAAGCTGGGCAAAGGCTCGAAAGCCAATCATCTTACGTACTTGGGCGACGCCGAAATCGGCTCCGGCGTTAACATCGGCGCAGGCACCATCACCTGCAACTACGACGGCGTGAACAAACACAAAACCATCATTGGGGATGGCGTGTTCGTAGGCAGCGATTCGACACTGGTCGCGCCGGTAAAGATTGAAAAAGGCGCATATGTTGCCGCCGCATCCTGCATCACGGACGATGTCCCCGAGGATGCTCTTGCTCTGGGCCGCTCCCGCCAAATCACCAAACCCGGCTGGGTAAAAGAAAAACGCGAAAAGAAAGGCTAGCTTTTCTTCCAACATGGGCTTTTCTGTATTTTCAGTCACTTACGGATATTGTGATGTACATACACATGGGTACACAACTTTCCCACTTTGGGAAACGTCCATACGAGCGTTTAGGAGGCCCAGGACGAATCAAAATTTAAAGATGGCCCTCCAGGTCGTCTTGAGGGCAGATCGTTCAACCTGGGGCATCCTGACGCGAAATTCGAGGCTTCCAGAGAGCGGCTGGAATGCGGATTTTGATGCAAATAAAAAGCCGCTGACGGATTATCAACGGCTTACACGGAAACTCAACAACTTACGGATTATTCGACAGCTTACTTTGACACTGCGGCGAACAACTGCGAGTGCATAAGGTTCTGGAACTCTTTGTCGTCAGCCTTAAAGTGCATTTGCAGGTTCGATCCGTCGGAGTTGACCGTCATGTTCTCCAGCGCAATTTTTTCAGTCGGCGTAGCCGTCATTTTCTTGTAAAGCACACCGGCTTTAACCAACGATGAGAGGGTTGCCGCGGTGACAGAATCAGAAGCCACGACATCCATATCAAATTTCACGCCGCTGTCAAAGTTCATAGCGTAGCGCGAGCCCAGCACGTGCTTCTTTACGGTATCGAAGTCGGCCAGCTTGCCGGCATCGCCCAGAGCAGAAATTAGCATGTTCTGAGTTCCCTGCTGGTCGAGGACGCTCCACACCGTGCCCGCTTCTACCGAGCCGATCATGTCAGTCACTTCGGAATTGGCATCCATGGTGGTGGTGTACCCGTCGCGGGCGTTTAACGCCGCCTGCAACGCGCTGTTGTCGCCGAACAGCAGCGTGCTGTCATCGAGGAACGTCATGTTCATGCCGCCCGACATGGGATAAATACTGGAATCGTGATACTTGATCGGCTTTACTTTTTGTACCGTCATCTTCTTGAGCACGGCCTTTGCTGAAAACGAACCCGAGGCCACGCCGATCATCTTCAGCCCCTGTTTCGCCGTGCGAAATGAGGCGAAAGTCAACGACTCGAGGTCTTTATCGGGATTGATGCCCACTCCGCGCAGTGCGCTTTCGAGTTCCTTTAGATTGTCCGGCAGTACCTGGGCCTTGAGGGCCATGGCCGTATCGGAGTTCTTGAGCGTGCGATAGTCCACTGAAATAATCTGCTGAACGTCAGAAGGAATTACGGTGCGCGCGGCGGAAACCATGGGCGAAGCCATCAGCGTCGTGGCGGTCATGGTAAAAGCCAGGGTCAAAGTCAGAAGCATTGCCAAAAATTTATTCATCACTGCCTCATCATCCAAAAATTGCGCAAAAGATTGATATTGATTCGATGCGCTACTTCGTCTTTATGCTGTCAGGAACAAGACAATTCTATGTCAAACACGTGTAAAGATGTTGAAACCAAAGTGCTAATAGGAACCCGTCCGGTAAGCATAAGTTGCGGAGGGTCCTGTGACGCCACTCAGTGCCGCAATTTTAGGATGCGGGCCAAACGCGCGATTTCGCGCGCGGCCCGCCCAGATTCTTCACTTCGCAAAAAGCGCTCGCTCAGAATGACAATGGAACGCCACAGCCTAAGAACGCAGGGTCGCGGCGATCTTGCGGGTTTCGGACGCAAAGGATTCGTCCTTGATTCCTTCCAGATTGATTTCGACATTCGCGAGCGCGCCTTGAATCGCCGCCTGAGCCAATGCGATAGCAGTGGTCAGATCGGATTTCATGTTGGGGTTGGTGATGGGGCCGAGCTTTTTGGCAAGATCCATCACGTCTTTGGATTCCTGAGCAACGCTGAGCGGAACGATGGTCGCCTGCTTCAGCGCAGCTTCGATGATGGCATCGCCATCGGCCGCGGTTTTCGCTTCTTTGTATGCCTTCATAACGGCGTTGTAGGATTCGGCATCTTCATCAATCGCCGCCTTCAATCCTTCGCGCAACGGCGTGAGGCGGGCAATTGCCGCGCTGAGATCTGCTTCATATTGCAAATAAGCTTTCTTTCCCCGAGACATCGAAGCAACCATGACGGCGAGACCTGCCGCCATCGCGCCACTTGCTGCTGAGGCGCTGCCTCCACCGGGAGTCGCCGTAGGCGCGGCGAGTTGTTCGATGAAAGGTTCGACTCCAGCTCGTAAACCGCCGACAGCGGCCTTGCCAGACATGACTGCACTCAAGCGGTTTTCCAAAATCAACGAGGAATCGAAGTTTTCGACTTGCAAAAACCACTCGGCCGCCGATTCGAGGGCTTTTTTCGGAATCAAGCCGACAATTTCGCTGGATGTCGGCATGACTCCGTAACGCGCCGCTTCGCGCCTGACAAATTCGAAGACGCGATGCACCGGCGTTTGTTCGAAGTCAGTAAGGTTCATCGAAACCTGAGCTTGTCCGCGGACCAGAAATCCTGCGCCTTTGACGAAGCGCAATCCGCCGGTTGAAAAGCGCACGGCTTTGGCAATCTTTTTCGCGATCTCGACATCGCTGGTATTCAAGAAAACGTTGTAAGCAACGAGCGCTTTGCGCGCGCCCACGACCGTTGCTCCGGCGGTCGGATGAACTTTAAGCTCACCAAAATCGGGCTTGCGAGCAGGATTGGTTGCGATATCCGCGCGTATGCCTTCGAATTGCCCGCGGCGAATGTTTTCAAGATTTTGACGCTCGGGAGAAGTAGCTGCCGCTTCATACAGATACACCGGAATCTGAAAGCGCTTCCATATCTCCGCGCCGACGTGCTTGGCCATGGCGACGCAGTCTTCGATGGTTACACCATCAATCGGAATAAACGGGATGACATCGGCTGCGCCCATGCGTGGATGCGCGCCCTGATGCGCGGTCAGGTTTATCAACTCGCTGGCTTTGCCCACGCCGCGAATGGCGGCTTCCTGAATGGCTTCGCGCTCGCCAACCAGCGTGATGACGCAGCGGTTGTGGTCGCTGTCCATTTCGCGATCGAGAAGAAACACGCCATCCACTTTCATGGCGGCAACAATGGCATCTACTTTGGCTTTATCGCGGCCTTCGGAGAAATTCGGAACACATTCGACGAGAGTTGACATAAGCAAAGAGAATAGCGGGTGAGGTCAAGGATGGGCAAATCGCAATTGGGAACAGCAGGTTCCTCCACTCGCCATCGCTAACGCTCCGACTCGGTCGGAATGACACGGATTTCTTGGTCGCTGGCGCCCCGGCTCGGTCGGAATGACAGGGTGCTGAATAAAGCACCCAAATACCGTGTCATCCCTCGACTCGCCATCGATTTCGCTTGCGAAATCGATGGCGAGTCGAGGGACCTGCTGGTGATTTACCCACCAACTTGTGACATCCGTCACATACATCTCGCTCTGAGTGCGAGTACTGTTCGCCCGTGGAAAAGAATCACTACAGCGTTTACATTGTAGCGAGCAAATCCCGCACGCTTTACATTGGCATGACGAACGATCTTCATCGTCGT
>JAJPHW010000202.1 GCA_021325035.1 Terriglobia bacterium | reverse complement strand
CGCTTTAAATACTCCACAATTTCCGGCTGGCCCCATTCCACTGCGCCGATGAATTTGCGGCGAACAATACCATCGCGATCAATGATGTAGGTTTCCGGATATTTGAAGGTGCCGTAAAGAATGCTGCTTTGCTTCGATTGATCGCGAACTGTGAGCATTCCCACTTTGTGATCTTTGAGAAATTGGTGATAGGCGTCACCATCGTCATCAATGCTGACCGCGAGTACGGTTATGCCCTTGCCTTTGAATCTTTCCTGTAATTGGTCGAGAGATGGCATCTCTTCGACGCAAGGCGCGCACCACGTTGCCCAGAAATTGAGCACAACGACTTGCCCGTGTAGATCGTGAAGGCTCACTTTGCGGTCGGAATCCTGCACAGCGAAGTCAGGAGCAGCCGATCCGATGCGGGGAGGACGAGAGCCGCTATAGCACGCAGGGAGTAGAGCGAGAAGTAGAAGCAGCGGGAAGGCGCATCGCACCTATTTATAATACAGAATGACGCTATGAATGCGGCGCAGAGTGTTCCAGATGTGTCAGTGATTGTGCCGGCACGCAATGAAGAAGCCAGCTTAGGCGCGTGTTTACAATCATTGACAGCGCAGGCAGGCGTTAACTTCGAGGAAATCGTCGTTGATGATGGTTCCACCGATCAAACACGAAAAATTGCATCTTCCTTTCCTGAAGTTCAGGTGATCGAGCCCGGCCCATTGCCCTCTCGATGGAGCGGCAAAAGTAATGCCATGAATGCCGGGGCAATTGTTGCACGTGGCTCCTGGCTGTTGTTTACCGATGCGGACACGGTTCATCTTCCGGGATCGCTGGCACGCAGTTTGGCAGAGGCAAATCAGCGTGGAGTGGAGTTGCTTTCATATTCTCCCGAGCAGGAAGTTCACGGATTCTGGGAGAAGGCTGTAATGCCGGTGATTTTTGCCGAGTTGGCGGCGACTTTCCGGTTATCAGATGTGAACGCCCCTTCTTCGCCAACTGCGGCAGCGAATGGTCAATACATTCTGATTTCGCGCAACGCTTACGATGCAGTTGGGGGTTACGCGGCGGTTGCGACGAGTTTGCTCGAAGATGTAGCGATGGCGCAAGCCGTAAAACGATCGGGGCGCCGAATATGGTTTCGTTATGGCGGCGATGCAGTGCGAACCAGAATGTACCGCAGTTTTCGACAGTTGCGAGAAGGCTGGACCAAGAACTTAGTCTTATTATTTCGCGCTCCCTTGAAATTGGCAGTGACAAGAATGATCGAGTTTCTTGTCATCACGGCAAGCTGCATTATCGGGATTGAAGCGGCAGCATCAGCGAAATTTGGTTTCGCGATTCTCGGTTTTGCGGCTGCGCTGTTATTTGAAGTTTTTCTTCTCTTGCGAATTCGCAAGGCTCATTTTTCCTGGGATGCAACCGGATTGTCGTTGCTGGGATTGCCGATATTTTCCTATCTGCTGTTGCGTTCGTGGTTCTTCTATAAAAAAGGGATGGTGACGTGGAAAGGACGATTGTACTCTTCGACGGAGCCAGACCAATCGGCGGGAGTTTTATCAGAAAGCTTGAAATAATGCTCGTGGGCCGCGAACCGCATCTATATGGGGACACTTAAGGACGATTGAATGGTTTATTTGACACGCAAGGCTGAGTTTGCAGCTTCACACTATTACAACAACCCGAAGTTCAGTGCCGAGGAAAACCAGCGCATTTTCGGCAAGTGCAATAATCCGCATGGTCACGGGCACAACTACACGCTCGAAGTTACTGTGAAGGGGAAAGTGAATCCGCAAACCGGTTTTGTTGTGGATCTCAAAGATCTGAAAGAAACAATGAACCGCGAAGTGCTCGATGCGATGGACCACCGTTTTCTGAACAAAGAGGTGCCGGAATTCTTTGACCGGATCCCAACCACGGAAAATCTGGCGATCGTGATTTGGCAGCGGCTTGAACCGAAGCTCAAGGCGGCACAGTTGCATCGGGTGCGCGTCTATGAGACCCCAGATCTATTCGCAGATTTCTACGGAGAAGCATGAAGGCATTTCTGACGCGGCGGTATATGTTTTCGGCTTCTCATCGTCTGCAAAACGACGGCATGACGGTCGAAGAAAATAGAGAGATATATGGCAAATGCAATAACCCCCATGGACACGGGCACAACTACAAACTGGAAGTTACAGTGAGCGGGCAGGTTGCACAAGACACCGGAATGGTCTGTAATCTCGCCGATCTTGATGGGTTTGTGAATCGCGAAATCATCGAGCGTTTTGACCTGCAAAACTTGAATTACATGACGGAATTTTCTCATACGATTCCAACCACGGAAAATCTATGCAAAGTGATTTTCGATATTTTGCACCGCGGCTTCCGTCACGCTCATCTTGAGAAAGTACGTTTCGAAGAGACAATGATGAATTCGTTTGAATATGCGGGTGGTGGTGAGGTTCGCCACTAAAATTCGACCGCTCGACAGGAGCGCAGTAAATGGCCAGAGCAACTGAAATTCCAACTTTAACCAGCGCCAGTTTTGAAGAACTCGTGCACGAAATATTAGTGCGTGTTGGCGAAGATCCTGAGCGCGAAGGATTGGTGCGGACGCCTGAACGGGTTCACAAGGCTTATGAACATTTGACCCGCGGCTACAAGGAAGATCCAGCGGCCATGCTGCAAAAGGCATTATTTACGGTCACGTACGATGAAATGGTCATCGTAAAAGACGTAGAAATGTTCAGTCTTTGTGAGCATCACATGCTGCCGTTTTTCGGCAAAGTGCATGTCGCGTATATTCCGAATGGGAAAGTCATCGGCCTCAGCAAAATTCCGCGGCTGATTGAGATTTTTTCCCGGAGACTGCAAATTCAGGAGCGCTTGACGACCCAGATCGCCGAAACGATTCAGCAAGCAATTCAGCCGCAGGGCGTGGGTGTGGTCATCGAAGCGCGCCATCTTTGCATGATGATGCGCGGCGTAGAGAAGCAACATTCTGCCACTGTTACTTCATCCATGCTCGGTTGTTTCCGTGACGAGCAAGAAACACGCAGCGAGTTCCTGTCGTTGATTCGCAATCGGCCCAACGGAGTGTAGTGGCTTCAATTTAGCCAATCGGGTTTTAACCGATCAGGTATTCTTGCTGAAGTATGCCTGCAAATCGTTCTAAACTTTTTCAAGGTAAAACCGCGCTTATTACAGGCGCGACGCGCGGCATTGGTATGGCCATTGCTCACGCCCTGGCTGCGGAGGGCTGCGGGCTTATTCTCACCGGCCGAAATCAGCAATCTCTCAATAAAGCAGTACGCGAGCTTGCCAAACATAAGACGAGTATGCTGCCGATGATGTGCGATGTTCGCATTCCCATGGCCGTCGAATCTTTGTTTACCGTAGTCCGTGGACATACCAAAAGGTTGGACATTCTAGTGAACAACGCCGGCGCTGCGCATGCAAAGCTCAATGTCGCTGAACTGCCTTATGCTGCGTGGCGCGAAGTCATTGAGACGAACTTGAGCGGTATGTTTTTGATGACGCAGGCTGCATTGCCATTGATGCGCGAGGGCAGTGTGATTGTGAACAACTTGTCGAGCGCAGCGAAACAAGCCTTTGCGGGGTCGGCGGGTTATGTGGCGTCAAAGCACGGCGCGCTCGGATTTACCAATACTCTGCGTGAAGAATTGCGTCCACGGGGAATTCGCGTCATTGCACTGCTGCCCGGCGCAACGGACACCGACATTTGGAATACCTTTTGGGCAGACGCTCCACGCCAAAAAATGATGGCTCCGGAAACAGTGGCGCAAGCGGTTGTGGATGCGGTAAAGCTGCCAGCAAATACGTCGGTGGACGAGTTAATCATCCGGCCGAGCGTAGGGACGCTGTAAAAATCGAGCGGACGTGGGCGTCTCCTACGTGAACCGACTAGAACGCGTCGATACCTGTAATCCTCGAGCCAATAATCAGCGTGTGAATGTCTTGCGTGCCCTCGTAGGTTTTTACTGACTCCAGATTCATCATGTGGCGCATGATGGGATAGTCGTCCGCCACACCGTTTGCGCCTAGAATGTCGCGGGACAGGCGCGCACATTCGAGGGCCATCCAAACGTTGTTTCGTTTCGCCATCGAGATGTGATAGTGCTCGGCTTTACCTTGGTCTTTTAATTTGCCGACTTGCAGGCATAGAAGTTGGGCTTTAGTGATTTCGGTGATCATCCAGGCGAGCTTTTCTTGGACCATCTGGTGCGACGCGATAGGCTGATCGCGGAATTGCTTACGGAGCAGGGAATATTGCAGAGCACAGTCATAGCAGGACATGGCTGCGCCAATCGCTCCCCAGGAAATGCCGTAGCGGGCTTGATTCAGGCACATCAGGGGAGACTTCAGGCCATTGGAACCGGGCAGCAAATTCGATTCGGGGACGTGCACATCCTGCAAAGACAAGCCTGACGTCACCGAGGCTCGCAGTGACCACTTGCCGTGAATGTCTTCTGCTTTGAAACCTTTGCGGTCAGTCTCGACCAAGAATCCGCGAACTTTGTTGTCCTCGTTTTCAACTTTGGCCCAAATAACGGCGATGTCGGCGATGGAACCGGAAGTAATCCACATCTTTTCGCCGTTGAGGACATATTCATTGCCGACTTTACGAGCTCGGGTCCGCATGCCTCCAGGGTTCGAGCCGAAATCCGGCTCGGTGAGTCCAAAACAGCCCAGCTTTTCGCCCTGTTGCATTGCCGGCAGCCAGGTTTGCTTCTGCTCCTCGCTACCGAAAGCATAGATCGGATACATGACCAACGCTGACTGCACACTGACAAAGCTGCGAACGCCAGAATCGCCACGCTCGAGTTCTTGCGTGACCAGACCGTATTCGACGTTTGACATCCCCGCGCAACCATAGCCTTTCAGGCTGGCCCCGAAAAAGCCCATTTCCGCCATCGGCTTGACCAATTCGCGCGGGAAACGGCCTGCGCGATTGCACTCTTCGATGATGGGAATGAGGTTGTCTTCGATAAATTTGCGCGCCGTGTCGCGGACGAGGCGTTCGTCGTCGTTGAGCATCGCGTCGAATTCGATGTAGTCCACGCCTTTGAATTTGATGGCCATGATGAAGTCTCTTTTCTATTTGCGTTGCGGCCAGGTCTCTGGCTTCGCAGGCACAGAATATAAGCAATATATGAAGGGAACTATTTAACCTAGCAAAGCCCAAAGAGGCAGTCAAACCAGCGCTGCTCTGAAGTCGTCCACGAAAAACTAGCGCAGGCTACCCGAGTTGAGTATTCTGAAATTCCATGTCGGAAATTGCGCTCACGGAATTGCTCGGTTTGCCGGTGGTGGATGCCGATGGCATCCGGCGTGGGCGTGTGCGCGAACTGGCCATGGTCCCACACGATGACACTTTGCATGTCGCATCGATGATTGTGCGGACAAAGTCTGGTGACCGTCTCCTGCCTTTTACCGCTTTAGCGGACATCAACGGCCAAGTTACGACGACATCCGCAGAAAATGCCTGGCAACCTGCGGGGGATGGAGAGGGGCTATTCCTGCTCGAACGCGATCTGCTGGATCAGCAAATCATTGACGTCCATGGGCGCAAAGTCGTTCGCGTCAACGACGTGGATTTGTATCGCGAAAATCTACAGGGCCATGTCTCCCTGAAAGTAGCCTCCGTGGATGTGGGCCCGCGCGGAGCTTTGCGGCGGCTGCTCAAAGGTCTGGTTCCGATGTCCGCTTTGCGCAAATTACTCCGCCAGATACCCGAACGCCCGATTCCATGGGAATTCGTGGACTTGATTGAGACCGACCCTGCGCGGCGCGTAAAACTTAAAATATCGCACGAACGACTGGCAAAACTACATCCTGCCGACATCGCCGACATTGTGGAAGAACTGGCCCCCGATGAACGGGAGGCCGTCTTTGAAACGCTGAATGAAGAAGTCGCTGCGGAAACGCTCGAAGAGATGGATCCCAAAGTCCAAAAGTCCATCGTGGAATCTTTGGATTCAGACCGGGCAGCGGAAATTGTAGAGGAGATGAATCCCGATGCCGCTGCCGATCTGCTCGGCGACCTGACGGAAGACCATACGACAGAAATCCTCAAGGAGATGACGCCGGCAGACCGCAAGGAAATCACCGAACTGCTCGAATTTGGCGAGAATACTGCGGCAGGACGGATGAATACAGAGTACGTGGCATTAGGAATTAATGCGTCTGTGCAAGAGGCGATCGAGGCGCTTCGCAGCTATGAAGGTGGAATTGAGACACTGAGCACGATTTACATCGTTGATTCTCACGGCACACTAGTGGGTGCAGTGCCACTGGCCCGGTTGGTGCTGGCGGACCCAACGACTCCGTTGCTCGCTCTAACGCGGGAACCGCTCATTTCCGCCTTCGCGGAAACCAAGGATCAAGACGTGGCGGAGTTATTCGACAAGTACAATCTGCTGATGATGCCCGTGGTAGATGAGCATAAAAAGCTTACGGGCGTCATCACCTCGGACGACGTGATCAGCCTCTTACGCGCAAAACTTTAAAGGCCGCCTACCAAAGTTTTCGCTTTTCGCTGTTCAGAATCCCAGCCTGCGTTTATTCTGAAAAATCGCAGTATCCGATAGCCCGCAATTAGAACAAAGACACATGAAGTACTTTAAGCGCTGGAAAACCCGGCTTTTGTTGTTCCTCGCCGTCGTGGGGCCGGGGTTCATCACCGCGAATGTAGACAACGATGCAGGCGGCATCCTGACCTATTCGGCCGCTGGAGCGCAGTTTGGCCACCTTCTGTTGTGGACAATCATTCCGATCACCGTTGCGTTAATTGTGGTGCAGGAAATGTGCGCGCGTATGGGCGCGGTTACCGGCAAAGGACTTAGCGATCTCATTCGGGAGGAGTTCGGTTTCCGCATCACATTCTTCATGATGATCGGAATTCTACTGACCAATTTCGGCAATGTAGTCACGGAATTTATTGGAATCGCTACCAGCCTTGAATTATTTGGACTTTCGCGTTTTATCACTGTCCCGAT
Source organism: Terriglobia bacterium (assembly GCA_021325035.1). Taxonomy (GTDB): domain Bacteria; phylum Acidobacteriota; class Terriglobia; order Terriglobales; family Acidobacteriaceae; genus JAJPHW01. The sequence goes on along the minus strand of JAJPHW010000202.1, from coordinate 6,997 downwards.
CTGCGGAGTGATTGTATGGCTCATTGTGGTGAAGGGGCAGTATAAGAGCGTCGAAAAAGTTTTTCTTGCAGCATCGTTTTTTTACATCACGTATATCTTCGCAGGAGTACTGGCGCATCCGGCGTGGAAGGATGCAACGATTGCAACCATCAAGCCTCCAGCGTTAAACACATTTAAAAACCAGGCGTATCTCTTCATGGTCATCGGGGTTGTAGGTACGACGATCGCGCCCTGGATGCAGTTTTATCTGCAATCGTCCATTGTGGAGAAGGGCGTGACCAAGCGTGGCTTTCGAGCTTCACAATTGGATGTGATTACCGGCTGTATTTTTACGGATGTCGTTGCCTGGTTCATCATCGTCGCTTGTGCGGCGACGTTGTATGTTCACGGCTTCCACGATATTCGTTACGCGGCGGATGCAGCTCAAGCGTTACGGCCTTTGGCTGGAGATTACGCCTACATTCTTTTTGCGGTCGGTTTGTTCAACGCTTCTCTATTCGCGGCTTCGATTTTGCCGCTATCGACGGCATACACCGTATGCGAAGGCCTGGGTTTTGAATCTGGCGTAGATCTAAAGTTTGGCGAAGCCCCGGTTTTTTACTGGCTCTATACGCTTTTGATAATCGCTGGCGGGGCTGTGGTTCTGATTCCGGGGTTGCCTCTGGTCAAGATTGCGGTCCTATCGCAGGTGGTCAATGGCGTTGTTCTCCCATTTGTGCTGATCTTTATGCTTCTGCTGATCAACAAGAAATCTCTAATGGGAGAGTATGTCAATTCGCGAACATTCGATGTAGTCGCGTGGGGCACCACCGTAATTATGATTGGGCTTACGATTGTGTGGTTCTGGACTTTACGAGGCGGAGTCGGCTAGAAAGCCAAAGGTGGCCGTTATAGAAGCTTGCCTGCTGCCAAATCTTGCACCAATTTCAGGTCGGCTTCCAGGAAATCGTAAGAGGGAAGATCTTTAGGGTTCGACCACTGCATATCCCGGAAAATCTTGTTTTCCAGTTCCCCTTTATATTCCCGAACCACATAAAAGCGCAGATCTACAGCGCCGCCGCCGGGATAGTCGTGTCGCATGTGGGCGACTTCGTCCCCGATTACGGCGTCTATGCCCAGTTCTTCTTCGAGTTCTCGTTTTAGTGCATCCGGAGGTTGCTCGCCTTCTTCGATTTTGCCGCCAGGAAACTCCCATTTCAATGGCATGGTCTGGTGGCGAGTGCGTTGGCACACGAGAATCTTTCGATCTTTCACGATAAGCGCGGCTACAACTTGCTTCATTCTGCCCCCGGTGCCGTGGCCGCTATTTGGCTGTGACGCGGATCAATGCAGCTGCTGAAAGTGAATGCGAAAGCTGCCAGGCCGAGAGGGCAAATCAACTCGATCGTATGTTCGCCGAAATCGTGATTGTCCACGAGCACGTACATGCGCGCGGCCCCTACTTCTACAAAACTTCGATCTTTGCCGTTCACAATACGGAGCCGAGTGTCCGGCGTGGATTCACGCCCAGTAAGCGGCTTACCATCCTGCAAAATCTCGACCTCGCAAACTGGACCGCGCGGTGAGGCCATCACCAGATTGACTGAAGAAGCAAAGTATCTGATTTGCAAGCGATGTGGTCCATCACCAACCGCTTCAAGATACTCCAGGGTCGAAGCCCATTGCCCACTGGCATAAAAATGGCCTTCTTCCAATTCTCCATCGGGGAAATCATAGTTCGCGATTTGATCTTCTTTGAATCCCCCAGGATTGCCTAAGCGTCCGCGTTTATGGCCCAGGTAAAGTTCTGGCGCCGCCGCATAACAGACAGCGCCCGGAGAATCCTCTGTCCGCATGGGAGGCATGGGGGCGGGCAGTACAATCATGGGATTGATTTCCCGGAGAAGCTGCTGAATGCTCTCTTCACAATCGAGATAGGCCCCTTCACCGAAATGCGCCCAGCGAAGATAGCCTTCCCCATCCAGCAAATACTTTGTTGGCCATGCACGATTGGCGAAGGCCTTCCAGAGTTCGTAGTCGCTATCAATCACGATGGGATAAGTCAATCCAAACTCGCGGATGCCGCGCTCGACGTTCGATTCATATTGCGCAAAGGTGAATTCCGGCGTGTGTACGCCGATTACCGTCAAGCCTTTGTCCCGATATCGCTCATGCCAGGCCTGGACATAAGGCAGAGTACGAATGCAGTTGAGGCAGGTGTAATCCCAGAAATCAATCAGTACAACGCGGCCACGGAGTTGCCGCAGGCTCAAAGGAGGGGAGTTAAACCAGACGCGGCCAATCTCGGGCGCGCGTACGGTGCCTTTGTCCACCTTCATGTGCGGACTTTTTCCAGATGCCGGCCCACGAGGGACGCGCAGTACTCAACCAATTCACGATCTTCGCCTGAAAATGCAGCAGGGAAGTGGCTGTCAATATCCAGTTCGCCGACGACTTTGCCCCCGTTGAAGATGGGTACAACAATCTCAGATTTCGTCTCAATCGAGCACGCGAGATAACGCGAGTCCTGAGTAACGTCATCTACCACGACGGTCTTGCCAATGGACGCAGCGGCGCCACAAATTCCCTGGTTCAGAGGGATTCGAGCATGAGGGGTCATTGCGCCTTGAAAAGCCCCTAGAGCGAGAACCGGAGGATTGGCGTCCGGTTCGAGCATATAAAAGCCGACCCAGTTGTACCGGAGCATCCGATCATGCAGCAATTTAACGATGGCTGCCATAAAGTCTTCCGATGATTGAGGGCGCGCCGCGAGTTGGTCTAGTTCACGCCGGACTTCACTAATTTTCTTATCGGACATATCTCAGTGCCTGCAAAGTATTATGCCACGCGCCTCGAACATGAATTTCAAATCATGGCCGCGTTATATGTGTGCGGATTCCATAATTTGCCGGATTCCACTCGCCGCAGGGAATAATTCTGGATGGATAGCCGATGCGAGCCCTTGCAAGCCCTGCAATAGCGTCGGCGCCGGCGTATTTAAAAATTCATCGCGAATGCAGAAGACACGCTGGTTCTTCGTGGCGGCCATATTTTGCCATCCCCGGGCAGAAATGATTTTTTCCAATGGAACTCGATCGCCAGCGCCGCACCAGGCTGCGATAACTATATCCGGGTTGGCCGCAAGAACAGATTCAGATGTCGTCTGCATACCCGGCTTTCCAAGAAAACGTCCTCCGGCTGCTTCAATCAATTCTGCCACCCAGAGCTGGGAGGCAATTAATGGTTTTCCCCATTCCTCGCAATAAACCAGCGGCCGTTCCAATGAAGTAGTTTTCTCTTGAACACTCTGAATTTCATCTTGCATACGTTCAATCACGAGTTTGCCACGCAGCGATGCCCCAACCAACCCCGAAATCATCGCAATGTCGGCATAAATGTCGGCCAGAGTCCGCGGCGCGAAGCCAAGAAAGCGCACACCCGCACGCAGAATTTCAGAGACAGCCTTCTCTTGATAAGGCACCGACGCAATTACGAGATCTGGACGGGCTGCGAGGATTTGTTCAGCCTGCGCAGTCCACGAATCGGAAACAATAACCAGCCTAATGTCTTTCAGTTGCGGGCAGATATCAATGCAATACTTTGTGCACGCAACCAATCGGTCAAGTTCGCCGATTTCGGCCAGAATGGCTGTGACGCTAGGTTGGAGGGAAACTATACGTCGCGGTAAATAATCCTTCGTCACTGTCGCGTGCCATCCGGCCAGTAAATAGTCCAGCCCATCTGTTGAGCCTTTTTCTCGAGGTCGGGGTTGGGGTTTATTGCGTATGGGCGAGGCGTCATCTCTAGCATGTCGGCATCCCAGCGCGAATTACCGAATACCGCATCCGGAACACGTCGGATGACCTGGCTGATTGCTTCCGGCTTGCCCGGCCCAGAGGGTACACGAACCAAACGATCAGTTATGACGCCATCGTGAACCTCGACGGTGGCCGCCAAAACTCGATCAGCGGGAATGCCGAAATGTTGCATCGCCGTAGCGATTACCCATTCGTTCGTGGAAGAAACTGCCCAAACCTCGCAACCGGAAGACTGAAGCCGCGCGATGAGCTCCCGCATCTCCGGGAAAATGCGAGCCGCATAATTCTCTTCGAAGAATTCTCTTGAAGCCTCTTTCACGGACGCTTCACTGAGACCTGCATGCATCGTCACCATCTCGCCGCACATTTCGGTCTCGCCGACTTTGCCGGCTCGATAGTCGCTGTATCGCGCTTGCATGCGCTGTCCGATGTCGTTCCCTACGATGCCGCGCTTAATTTCCCAACTAAAAAAGCCTTCGCCAGCGTCGCCAGACCAGAGAGTGCCATCGCAATCAAATACAGCCAGTTTGGGAGTCAGACGAAGAACTTCATGAATAAATGCACCAGCATTGGAGGATGTTTGAGAGAGCATGTATCACAATTATACGTATGGGCATTACCTCGATTTCGAAAGAAGCGCGATGGCAAGATTTCATGCTAGGGTGATGGGATGAAGGCTGCTCGCATTCACGAATTTGGCGGACCGAAAGTTCTGCGTTATGAAGACGCGCCGGATCCGGTTTTACGTAAAGATCAAGTATTGGTGCGCATACGGGCGTGTGCGCTGAACCACCTCGATGTTTGGGTGCGTAAGGGACTTCCTGGAGTGAAGCTACCGCATATTCTTGGCAGCGATATCGCAGGAGAAGTCGCCGAGGTCGGAGAATATGTCACGGGTTTCAGACCAGGGCAGCGCGTGCTTCTGGCTCCGATGCACTACTGCGGCCACTGCGAAAAGTGCGCCGCAGGTTTGCAAAATGAATGCCGAGAATTTACTGCGCTTGGCAACGCTGTTGACGGCGGCAATGCCGAATTGATTGCAGTTCCGCCGGCGAACGTGCTGCCAATTCCTGACTCGCTGGATTTCAATCAAGCTGCGAGCGTGCCGCTCGTATTTTTGACGGCTTGGCACATGCTTGTGGGGCGGGCGAAAATTCGTCCCGGACAAACTGTGCTGGTTTTAGGCGCAAGCTCAGGAGTTGGCATCGCGGCAATTCAAATTGCCAAATTATTTAATGCGCGAGTGATTACAACGGCGGGCGATGAAAACAAGCTGCAAAAAGGCCGCGCACTCGGCGCAGATTTCGGAATAGACCATTACAAACAGAGAATTTCCAGCGAAGTTCGCCGCATTACCAACAAAGAAGGAGTGGACATCGTGGTCGAACACGTTGGTTCTGCTACGTGGGATGAGAGTATGAAGTCTCTCAAATCCGCGGGAACCATCGTGACCTGTGGCGCTACAACCGGTCCGACCGTATCTTTTGATTTACGCTTCTTGTTTGCTCGGCAACTCTCGTTTCTTGGTTCGTACATGGGAACGATGGGTGAATTCCATGAAGTTATGGGCCATGTTTTTGCGGGACGATTAAAGCCGGTCGTGGACCGCGCGTTTCCATTGAGCGAAATCCGCGCGGCCCACGAATATCTGGAAAAAAGTCAGATGTTCGGCAAGATTGTAGTGAATCCGTAACTACTTTTTCTTGCCCTTCTTTGTCGGTGTTGGTTTCTTGGGACTCTTGCCAGTCGTTTTTTTCTTGCCTTTCGCGGTGGAACGACCACTCGAACCACTTGCTGAGCCGGCCGCTGAGAAGGTACTACCATTGCTAATTTTGCCATTCTTGAGATTCAGCGTAATCGCATCACGAACAGTCACTGCAGTTTGATCTGCAGCTTTGAAGGTCAGATCCAGATCGTTTCCATCCGTGGTGATTGTGAGATATCCGAAATCAATAATTGGATCAATCTCCAGCGTGTAATCGCCAATGGTGTACGGGGCGGGAGGAATCGTGCCCTGCGGCCGTGTCGCTGCAAAACCGCCTGACCCGGAAACCATATAGGGAATTTGCCGTCCGTTGGGTAATTGGCGCGTAAATCGTTGATACAGGTGCGCGTGTCCCGAAAGAATAACGTCTGGCCAGAGTCCTGCCGCCTCGCAGCAACTTTCAATGTCCGCCTCCACGCCTTTTGATCCGGCATGTTTCGCGTCCACTGAAAGTGGTGGGTGATGTACGGCGATGAGCACAGCGCGTTCTCCCGCTTGGCGGGCTGGTTTTAACCGCTCCAGCTCGTTTTGCAGAAAAGTTAACTGGTCATCGAGTAAGGGGAATTGCCCGCCTTGAGATGAAATTACTCCCGGCCCATCCAACACATTGCTGTACAGTCCAATGATGGAAACGAAGGGAGCGTCCAGCGTGAAATAAACGCCGGGTTGGGTCATGACGCTGCGCACCAGCCCGCCGGCATCGGGCGATTGTCCCGGGATGGGTGCGCAGAAATTTGTCAGAAAACCGGCCAGGGTGGGCACTTGCGGCGCGCTCGATGATGAGCCGAAGACCATGCCGTCGTGGTTCCCGGGAATTGCAAAAATCGGCCGATCGTAATCCCGGTACGGTTCAAAAAATTGGTCGTAGTAATACTGTGCCTCGCCGAAGTTATAAATCACATCGCCGAGGTGAAAGAAAAATGCAGGCCCGGTATCGCCGCCACTCTGCACATCGCGAACCATGGCGTCCGCGATTGCACCTTGATGTTCGATGGCAGTCGCTGCGCTTTGTGCACGGTTGACCTTTGCTGCGCCAGTATCACCGACTGAGTGGAAAGTGATTTTTCCAGCGGCATCAATCGCATCCATAATTTGCTGCGGCAGAAAGTTGGAAAGATCAAGCGGTCCAGACTGACGGGGCGGCGGAACAGGCTGAACATCGTTCTTATGTTGTGTGTAGTACACCGAGTTGTAGTATTCGCTGCTGGTGTTGTCGATTTGGAAAGAAGTGGCGTCAGGACTGGGCTTGGGTTCTGCGTAGAATTGTCCTTGCGGGCCTGAGAGGTTGCTGGTCAAAGGCATGGTGGCATCTCCTGGCGGCTGGGCCGCCCCTTGCTCGTTTTGAGGCGAGGTTCTTTTGAGTGACTTTTGCGCGCATTCTTCGTCCAAAGAAAGCGCAGTATCCAATTTGAGAAGGGGAAGAAGAAAAGCCGTT
>JAJPHW010000009.1 GCA_021325035.1 Terriglobia bacterium | reverse complement strand
GGAACTCGATGGCGGCGACAACATGGATAACGGCAGTAACACCTCGCTGAACGTTTATCCCAGCCTTGAAGCGATCGGTGAGTTTACCGTTCTGACCTCAAATTACGGCGCACAATATGGACGGAATGGATCGGGAACCGTGGAAGTCGAAACCAAGTCAGGCACCAAGTCTTTCCACGGAGACGTTTACGAATTCAACCGGAATGATGACTATAACGCGCGCAATTACTTCCAGACTTCTGTGCCGCCTTACAAGAAAAACGACTTTGGCTATACCATCGGCGGCCCCGTGTACATTCCGGGCCTGTACAACAAAAATAAAGAAAAGACTTTCTTCTTCTGGTCGGAAGAGTGGCGGCGTGACCGCGTAGCCGGACAAGTTTTTAACGTCAACGTGCCTTCCACGCAAGAGCGCACAGGCAATTTCACTGATCAGTGCACGCAAGGTGGAGATTGTCCACACGATCCCGCGACGGGTTTGCCGTATCCTAACAATCAGGTCCCATTCAATCCGAATGATCCAAATATCCAGGCTCTGCTGGCCTTAATTCCAGCTCCAAACGCCGGATCGGGAATCAACTCGTTCTATAACGATTCGCCAATTCAGCCGACGAACTGGCGCGAAGAACTGATCCGTGTGGATCACAACCTCACTTCGTCGGAGCGTCTAACCGTCCGCTACATTCATGATTCCTGGGACACGATCAATCCCACACCTTTGTGGACGAATGCCGGCAGCTTCCCAACCATCCAAACTCAGTTTAAAGGCCCCAGCGTCGGCACGGTTGCACGCCTGACATCAACTTTGTCGCCAACACTGTTGAACGAATTTGTTTTCAGTTACACGACGGACCACATTAATTTGACCAACGTAGGGGCGGTGAATCGCCCTGCCAACACGACTTTTGGAGATTTGTTCGGGGGAAACGGCGGCGGCATTATTCCGGGAATTAACTTGGTTGCCACCTCGGCCTACAACGGCGGATTTGGCGAAGACCCCGGCTATATTCCACAAGGGCCGTATAACTCCAACCCCACTTACACCTATCGCGACAACATGAGCAAATTGGTTGGAAAACATAATTTGCAATTCGGGGCGTATCTTGTGTTCGCGCAAAAAAACGAGCTCGGGGGAGAATTGGCAGCAGGTTCGACTCCCGGTTATATCACCTTCGACGCTACGTTGAATCCAAACACCACCGGGAACCCTTTTGCAGATCTATTAACGCAGAATATCTATAGTTTCGGACAGCAGAGCCAAAAGATTAAGTATTACAACCGCTATAAGATCGTGGAACCGTATTTCCAGGATGATTTCCACGTCACCAGCCGGCTTACGCTAAATCTCGGATTGCGTGTAAGTTTGTTCGGCACTTATCGCGAGAAATACCATCAGGCGTTCAACTTTGATCCTGCGCACTATGTGCAAGGACAAACAAGCTATTCCGTTCTCACCGGCAACGTAACCAACTTGACCACAAACAATGGCACACCTACGGTCACCAATCTTCCCAACGGTATCGTGCAGTGCGGCGTCACACCGGGAGTTCCCGTGAGCTGCATGCAAGGCCATTTGTTTAATCCTGCTCCCCGCATTGGATTTGCGTGGGATCCCCTTGGCGACGGCAAATGGGCCGTACGCGGCGGTTACGGAATTTTCTATGAACACACGAACGGCAATGAAGGCAACAGCGAGTCATTGGAAAACTCGCCGCCGTTAGCAACAACTTTGACCCAGTTGTTCATCAGTGGATATCAAAACATCGGCAAGGGCAGTACCGGAGGACAAGGGCAGCTTCCTTTGAACGTGGTTTCGATTCCTAATAAAGCCATCTGGCCGTATATGCAGCAGTGGCATTTGGATTTGCAACATCAGTTGCCGGGCAGTACGGTTGTTACCGTTTCTTATGTCGGCAGCAAAGGCACACATTTAACTCAAGTCAGCGAATTAAACCAGTTACAGCCGGTTCCACTAGCGCTGAATCCCTACGGCCCCAATCAACCGTTTAGCCAGAACGATTGCAACTCAATCACGAACATCAGCCCAACGGGAGTTGCCACAGCCACGTTTAACGGCCAGACTGCCACGGGTAGCTGGGCCAACAACCTGAGCACCGCCTGTGGTAACGATGCCAACGGTATTCGTCCCTATGTAGGCTATGCCGATATCACCGCTCTGAAAGATGCTGCTTCTTCCAACTACAATGCTTTGCAATTCGGGGCACGCAGAACAGCAAAAGGTCTTACTCTCAGTTTCTCCTACACCTACAGCCACTCGATCGACGACTCTTCGAGCCGCCAGGACGGCAATTTAGTTAACAGCTACGATCCCGCGCTCAACCGCGCGAGTTCGAACTTCGATCAACGGCACAACCTCAGCCTGAGTTACGTTTACGATCTGCCGTTCCTGCGCAACAATAATCTCAGCGGCAAATTGCTGGGCGGATGGCAGTACTCCGGCATCATGACCTTTAGCACGGGGTCGCCCTTCACGGTGACCTTCCCGGGTGATAACGCGGGCGTGGCGAACGGCGTTACCACTACGGCCGCGTATGCGGACATCGTCGGCGATCCTTATGCTGGCGGGCATGTCAACATTCCCGGCCAGGGCATCCAAATCTACAATCCCAATGCTTTCGCTGCTCCTCGCGGGCTGACATTCGGCGATGCTGGCCGAAACTCTCTGACCAACCCAAATCGCACAAATTTTGACATGTCATTGATTAAGAATTTTGTGATTAAAGAGTCAATGCACTTCGAATTCAGAGCGGAGGCGTTCAACGTCTTCAACCATACACAATTGGGCTACATCAACGGTGATGGCGGTTCAGGCGCATCGAACAGCGCAAATTTGAATTCGGGAACCTCGGGTTTCGGTGGGACAAACTTCCTCCAGATTCTGACGGCCCATAACGCGCGCATCCTTCAGCTGGGAGCTAAATTCATTTTTTAGTCCTCCAAGGCTAAAATCCCGCCCTCATTAAAGATTGTGAGGGCGGGTTTTTTTATGTTAGGAATATTGCGGTTAGCGGACGCTTGCTGCTTCCCGGGTTGTGCCGATTTTGGCTAAGGCTTTGTCCAGGTCGGCTATCAGATCGTCGGCGTTCTCGATACCGACGGAAAGCCGAATCATCTGGTCGGTCACTCCCATCTTTGCGCGATGTTCCGCCGAAATCATGGCGTGGGAAGTCAGCACTGGTAATGTCACCAATGAATCCACCCCGCCTAAACTGGGAGCTAAAGTAAATAATGTCAGCGCTTCTGCCACACGCCGCGCATCGTCACCGGTATCTCCCACTTCAAAGCTCAAAACGCCACCTCCGCCACGTAACTGTTCAATGGCGAGCGCTTTTTGCGGATGGCTCTTAAGCATCGGATAGTGTACCCGCCGTACTTTCTCATGCCTCTCCAAATACTCCGCAACTCGCAGCGCATTTTCATTTTGCCGTTGCACGCGCACTGCCAGCGTCTTAATACCTCGCAACAACAGCCATGCTGCATGCGGATCCATGGTTCCACCAATGGTTGTTCGGGTGGAGCGGATTGAATCGATCAGTTCTTTGCGTCCTGCGGCCACGCCACAAATCAGGTCTGAATGGCCACCGAAGTATTTCGTTCCTGAGTGCAATACAAGATCAATTCCAAACTCTGCCGGACGCTGATTGATTGGCGTCGCGAACGTGCTGTCAATGAATGTGATCAGCTGGTGTTTTTTCGCGATTGCGGCCGCTTTGTGCAAGTCCACCAAGCGAAGTGTTGGATTGGTCGGCGATTCCAGATAAAGGATCTTTGTGTTTGGTCGTATGGCGCGCTCACATTCCTCGAAATGGTTGGTCGGGAAGAAAGTTGTTTCTACTCCCAATTTCGGCAGCCACGCGCTTAAGAATTTTGTTACGCCACCATAAATGTCTTGCTGGGCCACGATGTGATCACCGGCCTTGACCAGGGCCAAAATGGAAGTCGTGATGGCCCCCATGCCTGATGCGAACAACAGCGCTCCATCGGTGCCTTCGAGTTCCGCGATCGAAGATTCCACCACCGTGTGCGTCGGGTTGCCATAACGCGTGTAATACATGTCGGTGTTCGTGACGCGTACTTGTTCATCGCTGTCCGACACTTCGAAAGTAGAAGTCTGATAGATCGGTGTTGCCAGCGGGCCGCTCTTTTTATCTAAGTTAGTTCCAGCTCGTACCGCTTCTGTTTCCTGTTGGTGTTTGTGACGTTTCATGATGGCGGAGTCCTCGTTCCTTAAAGGGTACTGTCCGGCTCATCCCTCGGCAAGTAGAACAATACGCTGCAATTTATAATCACATTACCTCTATGAATTTAGGACTCCAGAAACGTGTTGCCATTGTGGCTGCGTCCAGCCAGGGCATTGGACGAGCTACTGCCCATGCTTTTGCCGCGGAAGGATGCCGTATTGCCATGTGCGCCCGCGGCGCTAATACTTTGCAGCAAGCTGCTGATGAAATTCGCCAAAAGCACGGAACAGAAGTTTATGCAGAACCGTTCGATGTGACGGACCATGCTGCCGTCCAGAGCTTCGTCGAAGCCACGGTTTCAAAATTCGGCAGTGCGGATATCTGTGTCACCAATGCGGGCGGCCCTCCAGCCAAAGGATTTCTTGCAACCTCTTCGGAAGACTGGCAAAAAGCCATTGATCTCAACTTGCTGAGTACGGTTTATTTTGCTCATGCAGTCATCCCGCACATGCAGAAAAAACGCTGGGGCCGGATCGTGACCATCACTTCTATTACTACGAAGCAGCCTGTGGCCGATCTGGTGCTTTCCAATGCCGTTCGCGCTGGAGTTGTCGGTCTTGTGAAAAGCCTTGCCAACGAATTCGGCAAAGACAACATTCTAGTTAACAATATCGGCCCAGGGTTCACAGCGACTGCTCGTCTTATAGAATTGGCGGCGAGCCGTTCCACCGCGCTCAATAAGAAACAGAGCGAAATTTTCGAAGGTTGGGCCGCCGATGCGCCTTTAAAACGCCTCGGTCAGCCAGAAGAAGTCGCGGACGCGATTGTCTGGCTGGCTTCCGATCGCGCTTCTTACATTACCGGCCAGACCTTGCTCGTGGACGGAGGCATGTATAAGGGATTGTGACCCGTAGTTACGCCAGTAACTCATTGAGTACAAAGTTCGTCCCAATGCTATTGCCTATAAGCCTTCTTATTTAGTACGCTCTTGCCATTGACCACTATTTTGCAAGAAGTTCGCAAATGAGTGGCACAAAACCGAAGCGTTTTATCCACAACTCCATCGCGATGTCACGCGGAGACATTGGCAATGTCTGCTTTATGAATTCCACCGGACGCAATCCCGCCAATAATTTTTTATCCATGGGCAAACGCAGTGAGCATGAAGAAAGAAAGGAAAGTGCAACATGAAGAGTTTTTTCAGGACGTTCTTCCTCGGTAGCTTAGTTTCCCTTGCATTTCTCACTCAGATGTTTGCGCAGGGAGGAGCGACTGGCGCGATATCGGGCGTTGTGCAGGATCCTAGCAGCGCCGTCATCGCAAATGCTCAAGTTAGCATCGTCAATCAGGACACGGGAGTGTTAGCGCGAACGACTACCACGGATGCGACGGGAAATTTTTCAGCTACGTTGCTGCCGGCCGGCAACTACACGGTTAGCGTGAAAAGCGCCGGCTTCGCCGAAGGTAAATTTACCGATATTGTCGTGCGTATCACTGAAACGACGCGCTTGACCGCACGCCTTGCGCCTCAGTCGGTAAAGCAGGCAATTCAAGTGGAAGCGCAGGTTGAGAAAGTAGAGACCAGCGCTGCAACAACAGGTCAGGCCATTGAATCGAGCACATTACGCACGCTGCCACTGGCCACTCAAAACTTCCAGCAGTTGCTCACGCTTTCGAGCGGCGCTCAAAGCGAACTGAACTCCTCCACGCACCTTGGCCGTGGCGATGTACGCATCCAGGTCAATGGCCAGCGCGAAGGAAATAATAACTATTTAATTGATGGGGTCAGCGCTACAGACTACAACGTAGCGGAACTGACGACGACGCCCCTTCCGAACGCCGATGTCATTCAGGAATTTAAAGTCCAGACGTCGCTCTATGATGCTACGCAGGGCCGCAACGGCGGCGGCAACATCAATGCCATTCTGAGATCGGGCACCCGAACCATACATGGCGATGTGTACGAATTTTTCCGCAACACGAAGCTCGATGCCAATGACTATTTTCTCAAACAAAACCAGTTGGCGAATGATCAGCCGAATGTGCGGCCTGTAATTCAGCAGAACATTTTTGGCGGCAGCCTAGGCGGTCCGGTTGGCCCGGAAGCCAAGCTTGGCTTCTTCTTTGT
>JAJPHW010000104.1 GCA_021325035.1 Terriglobia bacterium | reverse complement strand
TTCGTATTTAGCGCCGTCTATCAGAGCGGCAAAGTCGGCGGCGATGGCGTTGGCTCGAAATTGCTGAGCAATTGGACCATCGCACCCATCGTTGAATTTTCTTCCGGGCGTCCCTTCAATATCATCACCGGAACCAGCGATAACTTGCAGTTTGACCCCAGCGGCGCACGTCCGAACATCGTCGCCGCCGGAACGCCGACCAACTCCTGCGGTTATCCCACAATCGCTTCGAAGTATTCTCCCACCGGATTTTTGCAGGAAGTCTGTTTTGCCGATCTCACTCCGTTGCAACTCGTTTCGCCGAATGCCCTTGAGTTGCTCGACGGCAATCTCGGCCGTAACGCCGGAACGACGCCGTACACCATATTCAACGATCTCCGCGTGGCGCGGCGCATCAACTTCGGCGAGCGGGTCAGCCTCGATGGCATTGTGGACATGTTCAACGTCGCCAACCGTAACAACGTCGCCGCCGTCAACGTACTCATCACCAACGCTGGGCAACCGACCGCAGCCTACGATCCGCGGCAATTCCAGTTTGGATTGAAGGTGAACTGGTAGGACAGTTTAAGAGAAATTATTTAGGAGGATCGTCATCCCGAGCGGAACGTTCACTTCACAGCGGGAAGTGAATGTCGTCGAGAGACCTCGCGTTTTCCTTTTAAAATCAGACGATGCCTGACTCCACGCCGCCGCTTACGCCATCTCCTCAGCGCTCTTTCTTTTTTGGCCCCAACGGCATTCGCCCCGGATGGCGGGTGCTCATCTTTTTTCTCATCATTCTCGGCGAAGTTTTCGTCCTTTTTCTTCTGATGCTATTAGCCCACGCTCACGGCAACGCTGCCGCGGGCATGTTGACGCCTCTCGGGTTAGGAATCACCGAAGGGATGATTTTGCTGACAACCGTAGTCGCGGCATTCATCATGAGCCGCATTGAGCATCGCCGCTTTGCTGACTACGGCCTTCCGCTGCGGCACGCTCTGCGCTCGCACTTTTGGATCGGCGCACTTGTTGGATTTCTCTCCATCAGCGCATGTCTATTTATCATTTTTGTCCTGCATGGTTTTCGCATTACCGGTCTTGCAACTTCCGGTCGAACCCTGCTGCTTTCTGCTCTCGCATGGAGTCTGACTTTTCTGATCGTCGGCCTTGCAGAAGAATTTGCCTTTCGCGGATATTTGCAATTCACATTCACAACCGGAATGGGCTTCTGGCCGGCGGCTTTCTTAACATCCGCAATCTTTGGCTTAGCACATGCCGGCAATCCGGGAGAAAGCAAGTTTGGGCTCGTTTCCGTCGTCTGCTTCGGATTGCTTTTCTGCCTATTCTTGCGCCGCACGGGTAATCTATGGTGGGCTGTTGGGTTCCACGCGGGCTGGGATTGGGGCCAGACGTTTTTCTACGGCGTTCGCGACAGCGGCGCGCCCGCTTATCACAACTTCCTTAATTCTTCTTTCAGCGGTCCGGTCTGGCTCACCGGAGGAAGCGTGGGCCCGGAAGCCAGTCCTTTCACCCCGATTATTCTTGCGGTTGTTGCCATTCTCTTCGGTTGGAGATATCGCGAAAATCGTCAGAGGGACGCTAGAAAGCACACGGTTCCTTGACTTTTTCGAATCTCCTTACTACGATGTAAGGAGTCAATGTAAGGAATCTAAATGGCTACGGCTACCGTCACATCCAAAGGGCAGATCACCATTCCTGCTAAAGTCCGGGACGCATTGGGCCTCGATTCGGGCGATCGTGTCGAATTCGTTCCCACCGAGGCTGGCGGCTTTGCCATCATTCCCGCCAACAAATCCGTTCGCGATTTAAAAGGCATGCTGGCCAAGCCTGGCAAACCTGTCTCTATCAAGCAAATGAATGACGCCATCGCCCGAGGTTGGGCCGGCAGGAAATGATTGGCCTCGATACCAATATAATTGCGCGTTACATCATGCAGGACGATCCGGCACAGGCCGCGGCTGCTAACCGGCTTTTCGAATCATTTTCGAAAGAGAACCCAGGGTTCATTCCCGTAATTTGCATAGTCGAGCTAGTTTGGGTCCTGCGAAGCGCTCGCGGCGCGAAGCCGCCGGAGATCGTGCGTGTACTGGAGACTCTGCTACGGATCGACGACATAATCGTGGAATGGGCCGAACTGGTCTGGCAGGCATTACGCACATTCGCCAGAACCCATGCCGACTTTGCTGACTGCCTCATTCAACATTCTTGCCATGCAGCCGGGTGCGACGAAACTCTAACCTTTGACCGCAAGGCAGTCTCCGCCGGGATGAAATTGCTGTCCTGATTTCAGTTGTCGCAACCTGCTAAACTCTTTTCGTCTTCCATTCTTGGCGCTTGCCTGAGGTTCCATCCCTAATGTCTGATGCTTATACGCCCACTTCGCGGACGCGCGTTGTCCGCGAGCCGCAGCGCGGAGTCTATGACCGCGCCGCCGCTTACGCTATTCTTGATGAAGCTTTCATCTGCCACGTCGGATTCACCGCCGATGGCCAGCCTTACGTCATTCCCACCAGCTTTGGCCGTAATGGAGATCAGCTTTATATTCATGGCTCGGCCGCCAGCCGCATGCTGCGCAACCTGGACAAGGGAATTCCGGTGTGCGTCACGGTCACTCTGCTGGATGGCCTCGTCATGGCCCGCTCGATTTTCAATCACTCCATGAATTATCGTTCGGTAGTCGTGTTAGGAACGGCAACGCTGATCAGCGATCCGGCCGAAAAACTCGAAGCGCTACGCATTCTTTCCGAGCACATTATTCGCGGCCGCTGGGACGACGTTCGCCAGCCCAATGAAAAAGAATTGAAAGCGACTTCGATTCTGCGCCTTCCCATTACCGAATTTTCCGCGAAAGTCCGCGAGGGCGATGTCATTGACGATGAAGAAGATTACTCTTTCCCCACTTGGGCCGGAGTCGTCCCTCTGACTATGACAGCCGGAGAACCCATACCCGACGCTCGGCTACTACCGGGACAAGAAGTTCCTTGGTACGCGGCGCACTATACTCGCAAGCGATAAATTCTCCAGGAGACTTCGATGCCTTAGAAAAAGAAGTAAGCACTCCACTCCAACCACTTGTCATTCCGAGGAGCGTGCGACGCGGAATCTACTTTTCTAATTACGGGACAAAATTACTTTCCGCCGAAGTCCGCCACGCCGACTTTCACTGTCGTTCCCCGCAGGCCGGGACGCGGTGGAGTTTTCTCATCAGATTTTTCCGGCGCCGCGGGCGGCTGCGCCGCACCTTCTTTCACTTCTTCTTTCTTCACCGGCTGCTCGGCAGGTTTCTCTTTCGCCGGCGGATTCGGAGATTCCGTCCAAATTCCATAAACCCGCCCGCCGTATGCCGCGAGCCCACTGTAGTCGCCGAAAAAGACGTCCGCCCGCGCCATGAACCCTTCAGTCGTCCATGCATAATTTGCAAAACTTTTGCCGCCATCGGTTGAGCGCGCCAGCGTCACAGTTTGCTTCAATTCCGGCGGATCCCCGCGCCGGTCATAAAAAACTACGTTCGCCGATCCATCCACCGGATCCACCGCCAGCCACTGGAAAAATTGTTCGGCCCCGTTGTGAATGATGTCGTTATTCACCCGCACTGCGGCGTTCCACTTTTTGCCATGATTATCCGACGTTGCTACGAACACATCGAGATCGCCGTTGCGATAGTCCGTCCACGACACATATAGCTTCCCTGATTTCTCATCCACGCCGATCTGCGGAAATCCATTCGCCCGTTCGAGCGTCGAAATTGCATACATGATCGGCGCCGTATGAATGATCGCGCGTGCTTTCGCGAAAGTCTTGCCGCCATCGCGCGAAACCGCAAGCCAGATGTCGTCATCCTGACTCCACACAGCATAGACCGCGCCATCCGGGCCAACCGCTGCGTCAAATCCCTCCGCTGCGCCATTGTCATCGCGCGGCAACCCCGGATGCCCATCAATCTCAACCGCCTGCGACCATGTTTTTCCGCCGTCGGTCGAGCGCGAAAATACCATCTGCGAATCAGCGATGCGCCAGCGCGTCCAGCCTACATAAAGATTCCCCGCATAGCGGCTGTTCGTGTTGTCGGCCACAATCACAGGCTTGTCCTCAAACGGAATTCCCGGTTGGGTGGGCTGTTCGGCGACTACGAAGTGGTCTTTCTCCCACGTCTTGCCGCCATCGGGTGATCGCCGCACAAAAATGCCGTTACGCGTCGCCCCTCTGGCCCAATAATTAAAGCTGCCCAGCTTGTCGAATGCGATATAGCAGACGTAGGCGCGCCCCTTATTGTCGTAGGTCGTCGAAACATCGCCTGAAATTTTGTAGTTTGGCGGAGCCGTGCCTTCCGCCGCACTCCAGTGCTGGCCTCCATCCACTGAATAAGACGCATGGACGTTGTCCTGATACACCGCGACGACCTGCTGCGGATTCTTCGGATTCACCGCGATGGCTGGCTCCGTAAATGACCCGGGTTCCGGAGTGAGCGAGAAGGTCTGCGCTCCCGGCGCGCGCGGCAAAGACGCATTTTCCTGCGCCCATCCAGTGCAGCTCAAAAGGCCACAAAGCAAAACGACACTCCACGCCACATTTCTCATAAGCGAGGATTTTAATGGATAGACGCCTACAGGGAAGACAACTAGGGAAGGCTGTCTTAGATTAATCGTTGACTATTGAAGTAAATTTGATATTCTTTACTTTAAGAATCATAAGTAAAGAATTTATGAAGAGTTCCAGCACCATCAGCAGCAAAGGCCAGGTCACGGTGCCGCAGGAGATTCGCACTCGCCTCGGCCTTTCCACCGGTGACCGCGTCGAGTTCGTCGTCGAAGACGGACGCACCATCTTGCGTCCGCTGCGCACGGAAACGAATCCATTTCAGAGGTACAAAGGCGCTTTGCAAGCCTTTCGCAACCGCAAAGAAATCAACGCTTGGATTAGCGATTTGCGCGACGAGGAATAGGAAACCCGCTTGCGCACCGCCCTCGACACCAATGTAATTTCCGCGCTCTGGTCGGGTGAAAGCGCCGCGCCCCGGCTCGACTCAGCTTTATTTCAAGCCCGCGCTGAAGGGGGACTGGTAATTTGTGCGCCCGTGTATTGCGAATTGCTCGCGCATCCTCTCGCGACTCGACGTTTTGTAGATAGTTTTCTTCACGATACCGGAATCGTCGTGGACTATTTGCTTGATGAGCGCATCTGGCAGCAAGCTGCAACCGCATTCGTAGCTTATGCGGAACGCCGCCGCCGCTCCAAAGCTGGAACTCCAAAACGGCTGCTGGTCGATTTTGTCATCGGTTCACATGCCTTTATCTCAGCCGATCGCCTCATGACTCTCGAAGCCACTCGCTATCAATCTGAGTTTCCAACGCTTCGCCTTATATGAAGCCGTGCGTCACGGTATCAGCAGCAGCTTCCCCGTCGTTTTCCGGCTTTCCAAATCAATATGCGCCTGGCGCGCATCTTTCAGTGGATATATATGCTCCGCCCTTAGCTTGAGTTTTCCCATTGCGATCATTTCAAATACGGCATCCGAGCGCTCAATGAGCTCTTCGCGCGTCGCAATGTACGCGCCCAGTGCTGGCCGAGTCACATACAGCGAGCCCTTCTGCGAGAGCTGGATCAAATCAAACGGCGCCACTGGGCCGCTCGAGGCTCCGTAAAGCGCCATCAATCCGCGAGGACGCAACACATTCAATCCCTTTTCGAATGTCGTCTTGCCCACCGAGTCATACACCACATCCACGCCTTTGCCGCCAGTCAGGCGTTTGGTCTCAACTTCAAAATCTTGTTGGGTATAAAGAATGATCTCGTCCGCACCGGCCTCCCGGGCCAGCTTCGCCTTCTCTTCCGTTGAAACCGTGGCAATTACTCGTGCGCCGATGTCGTGCGCCATCTGCACCAACAGCAATCCTACGCCGCCCGCCGCCGCGTGAACCAAAGCCGTCTGCCCGCGCTTGAGATGGAAAGTATCGTGGGTTAAGTAATGCGCCGTCATGCCTTGCAACATGGTCGCCGCCGCGTCGCGCTCACTCACGCCTTTTGGGATTGGCACCAACTTGTCGGCAGGCACCGCCGCAAATTCGGCATACGAACCATGCACCATCGTCCAAGCCACACGGTCGCCGACATTCACGGAGTTCACTTCCGCTCCGACTGCGGTGACTACTCCCGCGCCCTCCTGCCCCAGAGTGAAAGGCATGGCTGCCGCTTTGTACCGTCCTTCGCGGAAATAGACATCAATAAAGTTCACGCCTGACGCAGCCACTTCCACCACCGCTTCGTTCGGCTTCGCATGCGGCACCGGCAGCTCGACCAGTTCGAGCGCCTCCGGGCCTCCGACTTGTTTCACTTGAATGGCTTTCATACTTTCCTTAGATTCCCATCTCTATTTTGGGATTCCTACTAAGCCTGGATTTTAATTGTCATCCTGAGCGAGCGCCGTTCTCGCGCGAGTCGAAGGACCTGGGCGGACCGCGCGATGCGTCGCGTTCTTTGCAGCGCAATCATCGCGCGCTCGGTCCGCATCCTCATCCCATCACTCCGCAACGGACTTCAAATTCGCCAGCCCATCCTCAAAGTGCTTGCCCATCATTTTGTCCATATTCGTGAACACGCTCATCAACTTCATCGTAAAGAGATTCGGCCCTGTCATGCTCCACGTCACTCTCGTTCCCGTGCCGTCCGGATCCAAAACAAATTCATTCATGTTCCGAGTCTTAAACGGATTCACCCAGTCCGCCTGCACCACAACTTTTCGCGGCGCATCGGACTCCACAATCGTCAACGTTCCTTTACCCGAAGTGCCTCGGCCTTCCCAGTCACAAATGGCCCCAACTCCCGACGGCGCGCCGCTGAATACACGCTTCATCGTCGAATCTTCCCGGTCCTGCGGCGCCCATCGCGGCCAGGCATGTAAATCATTGATCAGCGCAAACACTTTTGCCGGAGGCGCCGCAATCGTCAGCGAACGTTCAATGCGAAAAGTGGCAGGCCGCGTAGCGGCATAGATCAATATCCCGCAAATCACTGACGCAACAACCACCAATATTCGCAGAATCATGGATGCCTCTGGATAATGAGTTAACGTTTTCTTCGCCGATAAGTCTATCTGACAAAGCGATGGCCAAGCATCCTTAAGCCTTTGCCATTCAGAGATCCCTTTAGAAAGCGTGTCTAATTGGGCGTGGTCCGTCGGTACGAGGGATGGCGGGCGATCTAGATGGCAACTATTCCCATTGCTCTCAAACTAAACGCCGCGCTTTACGGTGTTCGCCATGACCGGAGAACTGGGGTGAAGCGGAATTTTTAGCCAATAGTGATTACTCGGGGGCGCGGCGAGATTTGGAGGTTGATGGTTGAAACTATCCAGGAAACACCCGGCGAAAGCTTTGGATGGCACATCGATGTATGTGCCGACGTATCCTTTGTTATTAAAATTGTCGACATTGAAGATGATTGCGCTAACGCCGTTTTCGTTGCCGCCTGCGAGTAAGCATTTTTGGATCGCGGCTCCGAACGTCGCCTCGAATTGCTTGCCATATTCGCGCCCCTCCGGCGTTTGCATGTTAGCGTCAGCCGCATCATGAATTTCCTTGTCATGGATTGCCCGCGGGGCTTCAAACGCGACCCATTGTTTGCAAGATGTGAAATAGGCTTGGGAGCGCCAGACGTCCTCGCTCCAATTGTCGCCGATCCGCGCGAACATTTTGTCCGCCACAATCGTGTCCTTCTCTTTGACCGCAAGATAGGTGAATTCGTTCAGCGTGTCCAGGGATACGCCAGTTTGCACTTCCAACGCGGCGAATCCTCTTTGGATACGCGGCCACGATATGTTCTTGAGATCGTCCCGGCTGCAATGGCAAGTTAGAAATGAGGCAACCTGGAAATAAACCATGTCTCCCTGCTCTCCACCAATGCGTTCGGCGGTGGCCTCGATAAACTTTTCCGTGTCTCCTTGTTCCCCGTACCATTTGGGCAAAAGATAATTCGCGTGCATCCGGTAGAAATAGTAGTAATCGGGCTCAAATGCGATCGCGTCCTCAAGCAGAGCGGTGGCTTTAGCTATGGTCCATCCCTTGCCTTGGGCCACCTGCTGCATAGCGACATACCACTCTGGGCATT
Source organism: Terriglobia bacterium (assembly GCA_021325035.1). Classification (GTDB taxonomy): domain Bacteria; phylum Acidobacteriota; class Terriglobia; order Terriglobales; family Acidobacteriaceae; genus JAJPHW01. The sequence continues at coordinate 16,168 of JAJPHW010000104.1, read as the reverse complement.
TCGTTTTCAACTGGCTGGTTTCATGTAACGTGGACTCAGCTTGATCAAGGCGCTGTTCAAACAGTCTCCAGCCGTTATCGCTGACGGTGTCAGAAGTGCCGTCCCCACGAGCATCCCATGCGTAAGAGACGTAAGATTCGGCGAGCACTATGCGGGGTGTGATGGACTCCGGCTTCGCGGCGATCCAGCGCTGGAGGCTTTTGAAATGCTCACTCCAATCTTCCTCGGTCGCATGGCCTTTGGGGTGATCCAAAGCAGTGTAAATGTTGTGCAGTTTCCACGCCCCGCCCTTGAATTTTTCTTTGTTTTGCCGTGCGGAGTCGGCGAGGCAGTCTATATCGGTGTAGTCTTCGTTGATGAAAAGTAACTGCACTGCAGCCTTGTAATTATCGACTGCATGAACGTTGGTCTCCGGATCAAAATCCAGTGAAATGCTGCAAGCTGTTGAGGCGGGGGTGCTCGGTTTGAGCAGGGACTTTTCTTTTTCCTTGGCGGACGAAGTAGCGCCTAGCAGAAGCAGAAACAGAAGCGGTAAAGCGTTTGAGGCAACACGGCGAACAGCTGACATAAAGCTTCCCTCAGGAAATTCAAGCGAATGTTAAGGAAGTTTGCCGCGATGGTCGAGATTACGACCGTCCAACGGAGAGTACGGTCAGCATCTTCAATCCCATCCCCGGCGGCCTTGCAGACCCACGGCTGGTTACCGGTTACCCCCTCAGATTCCCAAAGTAACCTGAAAATTCCGCCATTCGGCATTGACCCTCCCCCTTTTCCACATATAAAATTTTTGAATTGCGCAAATGGACACCGAGCAACTGCGCTTGGCTTCGTGGAATCGTAACCCATAGCAAACTATGGCATATAGGCGAATTCAACTTCTGGGAATTGTAGCGGTCGCGATCATCGCCGGCAGCTGCGGATCGGTCCAGAAGCCCATGTCAGCGCTGCCCGCGCGCCAGGCTAATGCGCCGGCGCTGTTGGCTCCGGCGCCTTCATCGGGCAACGCCGCAGCCACGCAAGTTCCCGCCCAGCCTGCTGCACAGGCCCAATCGGCTCCCGCGCCTGCTGACCCTGTCGCCGATCTTATCGCTCAAGTCGAAAAGGAATATCAGGCTGGCCAGTCTGCCTACGCCGCCGGACAAAAAGACGCCGCCCAGCAGAGCTTTGACCGCGCCTTCGATCTTCTCCTGAGCAGTCCGCTTGGCCTGCACTCTGACGCTCGTCTGGAAAAGGAATTCGACGAAATTCTCGACCACGCCAACCAGCTAGAACTCGCCGACCTAAAACAGGAAGGCCCGAACGCCGACGAACAGAAATCCGAACCGGCCCCAATTGACGAAACTAATGACGTCGCTTATCCGGTGGACCCGAATTTAAAAGCAAAGGCCGAAGCCGAACTCAAGGCCACACATTCTGATTTGCCGCTCATGCTCACCGATCCGGTGGCCAGCTATATCAATTACTTCTCCACCCGCGGACGCGGCGTCATCGAACGCGCGCTGGTTCGTAGCGGCCGCTATCAGGAGATGATGCAGTCCATCCTGAAGCAGGAAGGCGTTCCGCAGGATTTGATTTACCTCGCGCAAGCCGAGTCGGGCTTTCATCCCACGGCTTTATCTCGCGCAGGGGCACGCGGCATCTGGCAATTTATGGCCAGCCGCGCCAAAGGCTATGGACTCGAGCGCAATCCCTGGATGGACGAACGCCAGGACCCCGAAAAAGCTACCCGCGCCGCTGCCCATCACTTAAAAGACCTGTATAACCAGTTCGGCGATTGGTATCTCGCCATGGCCGCGTACAACTCCGGCCCGGGGACCGTGCAAAGCGCTGTCAAGCGCACCGGATATGCCGATTTCTGGGAACTTTACAACCGCAACGTTCTGCCCAAAGAGACTCGCAACTACGTTCCCATCATTCTCGCCATGACTATCATGGCAAAGAACCCGGCACAGTACGGCTTGGCGGACTTGCAACGCGAATCGCCGGTTCCCTATGACACAGTCAAAATTGATTACGCCGTAGATCTTCGCCTCGTCGCCGAGTGCGTGGATGTTCCGGCCGAAACGCTGCAAGATTTGAATCCGGCGCTTTTGCGCCTGACCACGCCGCCGTCGCAGATCTACGAATTGCATTTGCCCAAGGGAACTTCGGACCAATATCAGGCCGCGATAACAAAGATCCCCGAAGACATGCGCGTCTGGTGGCGCTATCATGATGTCGCTTCGGGTGACACACTGGCTTCGATTTCAAAGACTTACCGCACCACGCCTCGTGCCATCGCGCAGGCCAATAACTTCTCCGGCGATGTCGCGGGCAACGAAGACCTGCAAGCCGGCAGCAAGCTGATTATTCCCATCGAACCAGGCCGCCGCTTATCAGATTCTTCCCAAGCCTACGCCAAGCACCTGACGGTCTATAAAATCCGCCGTGGAGATACGGTACAAACCGTAGCTGACAATTTTGGCGTTTCGGCCAACATGGTTCGCCGTTGGAATCACCTCAAAGGCGACAGCCTCGGCAAACGCCGCATCGTTTATGTGCACTTGCCCATCGTGCCCAATCCGAATGCGCCCGAGCACTACACAGCCGGAAGTAAGTCGCACTCCCGCAGCAAGTTACACAGCGCCAGCAATAGTGGCGTACGCCACCATCGGGTGCAGCAGGGCGAGACGCTGACTTCCATCGCCAGCAGCAACCACACCACTGTCTCGGCGATTAAGCGCGATAACGGCAACCTCGCCGTCCTCCGCCCCGGCATGATTCTGGTTCTGCGCGACATCCGGTAGCCGCTTTTCATTGGTCTAAGCTGCGTGTAAGCTACGTTTGTAAGGACTTCCATGAATATTCAAGTCCGCGATCGCGATGTTCAAGCCCGTCTGGAAAAACAGATTGCGGCTACCGGCTCGCAAAGTATCGAAGATGTTTTGCTCCATCTGCTCGAAACGCAGGAGGAGCAGGATCGTTGGCTCTTGGAAAACCGCAAGTTGCATCAAGCCAAAATTCAACGCGGATTGCAGCAACTTGAGCGGGGTGAGGGAATCCCAGAAGATCAATTAGACGCATACCTCGCCAAACTTAAAGCTCAACCCGAATGACCCCTCGGTATGTCCTCTCTCCCGAGGCGGCGCACGATCTCGTGCAAATCTGGCTATATATCAGACAGCAAGGCAGTGAAGAGACCGCAAATCGAGTCGAAAAAGCCATTCGCGATCGAATGGCTTTTCTTTCGAGCCAGCCCGATGCAGGCCATTTCCGCAAAGACCTTTCAGATGCGCCTGTAAAGTTTTTCCCTGTCTATTCCTACCTGATTGTGTACAAACCCGGGACACTACCCCTACAAGTTGTTGCAGTTCTGCATGGCAGACGAGACATCCCGCCAATTCTAAAGCAACGGTAAATCACCCCCTCCCTTCCGTTTCTATTTTGCGGTTGACTTCCCCCGTGCCGAAGGGTTAGAACCAATCCACGCGAGCTTGAAAAATACAGCCCGTGTGTGCGTGCTATAATCGCGCGCCAGAGGAAAATCTCAGCTATTTTTGTTAAAAATCCAGTCTTGGCAGTGCAGGAGGATCGATGAATTTCGAGAGGACTTACTACCTACGCGATGAAGACGACGAATTCAGCGACGGCGGCGCTTATGGCGACGCGCTCGAAGAGGATTTCGAGGAAGAGGAAGAAGAGGAACCCGAAGTAATTTCCGTATCCATTGAAGAAGACGAAGAGGACGAGGCCGAGCAATCGATGCCCGCGCCCAGCATGAGCGCTCCTCCACCGGCGCCGCCCCGTCCCGCCGCCCCGAAACCGGCTAAAGCAAAGAAGAAAGCGGCGAAAAAAGCCACGAAAAAGAAAGCCGCGAAGAAGCCCGCCAAAAAAGCCAAGAAAAAGGCTGCGAAGCCAGCCAAGAAAAAGGCGGCCAAGAAGAAAGCCGCGAAAAAGAAGCCAGCGAAGAAAGCTTCGAAGAAAAAAGCGGCAAAAGCGGCAAAAAAGAAGCGCCACTAGGAACTAGAACTAAAGCCCTTGCCAACGCCTTCGCCTTACCGCGAGGGCGTTGCTATTTCTTGCCAACCGCTTGCAGGCACTTGCTATAAAGTTCAAGCAGATGCGTGGCATAATCTTCCGGCTTGGCGGCGGAGCCGGTACCTTGAAATCCCACGCCGGTGGATGTGGTTCTGCCATAGCCGGTGGTCATGGCGACAAATTTCATTAAATCCAACGCGATATCTTCATCGCGGCGTGCCCCTGCTCCCGTTCCCTGCGTTTCTTCTGCCAAGATGACTTCCCTCCCGAAAATGATTTAAGAAACTCGATGATAGCAAATGCGCGGAATCCCTTATAGACCTTCAATCCGTCGTCATTCCGAGACCCGCGCTTTTCTTCGCGGGCGAGGAACCTTGCGCGCATCTTCTGGGGCTGGGCTAACGGCGTGGCCGCCCCCTGAATTTCGTACAGCTAACCCCTTGGAATAAAGTGCATCTAACTTTCGGACGATGGGTATAATGCTGCGAAAGGTAAGTTTGTCTTGGACCAGCCGACGTCATTGTTCGCGCCCCACCCCAATCTCAGCGACGAAGTAAATCGCCACATCATTCAGTCTGAGATCGAAGGCGGCGTTTTCCTGGAAGATCTTCCCTCCGCGACCGTGCTCGAAATTCAGACCCGAAATCACTGCTACACCGCGGTCATGCTCGGCGAGAATTTGGCTATGCTTTCCGGCCATCCCGAGTTTTGCCCCGAGCCCGTGATGGTCTGTATCACCGGGTCCACTTGGGGAGGCTCCATGCTCCGCCGCCGCTACGTTGGGCGCGGCATGCACCTCGAATTTTTCCATCCCCTGTACAGCACGCCTATCCTCACTTCGACCATCCAGGAAATCCGCGAACGCCCCGCCCGAGTTACCCAGCCTGAAATTCCCGCGCTGATTCAATAAACATTTCTTATTTCATAAAAATCTCAACCAATCGCTCGCGCCATCTCATATTCAATTACCGCCGCATCATTGGGATACGGCTCGGTCCGCCCGGTTCGCGTGAATCCCAACTGCTTATAAAATTTCATAGCAGTCGGATTCACCGATGTCACCATCAGCGTCAGCACTGTCACACCTCGCGATTTTGCCCACTCCATCACCTGCTCCACGAGCATTCGTCCAACGCCTTTCTGCCGGTGCGTCGGCGCCGTCCACATGGAAATCAACTGCGCGCGCGTGGCATCTTCGGGATCGATAAACGAACCAGCCATAGCGCACGCAACATCTAAGTCCATCGCAAGATATAAAATCCCGGTTACGCCATCCCATCGCTTGGCTCGCTCCATCCAAGCAGCATCGGTCAGCTGCGATTCGCGCGCATGGGTCGAACCAAAAGCCCACGGAGTGTCCTGCAACGCACGCAAGCGAACGTCTCGATAAACCAGAATATTTTGTGGAGTGACGCGCTCAAGGGTGATCATAAGTTTTCAAAAAAAATCGTTTACTTATAATCGCACTTTGATCTTCATCCGATCGAGGGTTGTGACTATAGCAAGAATCAATGCAGTGAAAAATAATGACTTCGCTACCCCGTGCCAGCCAACGGTTCCATCGGCGGTGAGTCTGAAGGCCGTGGAATTGAAGTACGCGATGTAAGGCAGAAAATATGCCAGCAGCGGATTCCTGCCGACAGGTTTCGTGAAACTCGCCCATCGCGTCCAATGTTTCACATCGGCGATCCAGTAGAAAAGCAAAACAATCAGCAAGTTTGCTGCAATGCAGTAGAGGCACCAGGTCGGCGTGTCGCGCAGTTTCGAAATGCCCAGCGGACGAAGCATCCATCCGGCCGCGAATGTGGCTACAGCGAAAACGACTGTCCAGCGGGCCTTTGCTTTGAAAGTTGGCGCAATTTCATTTTCAACGATGAGCAAGGCAGCTAATAGTCCTGCCATCGTTATCGAAGTCAGTCCTGCTTCAAACGGCTTCGCGTAAGGCGGCAGCGAGTTCAGCAAGCTCAACTTTCCGGTGACCGACAACGCATTGATGACCACGAAGGCGGCAAAAGCAGAAAAGAGCACGACAATTTTCTTTTCGAACAAAATATATAGGGCCGCGACCGCAAGATAGGCACAACCCAACAATCCAAGGATCTCCCAATCAGAAAAATCGATCCATGCAACATTGCTGTCGGGGGTAACCCGCCGGAAGATTACAGCTAACACGACGAGCAAAGCGATTCCGCCATATTTCAAAATCGCGGAGAGCTTCAGATGACTCGCCCTTGCAGGAAATTGGCTGAGCGCGAGCCCAATCCCAATGAAACCAAGCCCCGCCCACCACTCCGAATTCATCCGCGTATGTTGTGCATCCACCTGTGGAGCATTCGCAATGAAAAGTCCCAACGCCACTAAAATTAGCGCACGTGAAATCACATGCACCCATATCTGCGCTTTCGTCGCGTCTTTCTCTACACGGGAACGAATGGAAAGCGGCAGCGACATTCCCATGAGAAACAAAAACGCCGGGAAAACCATGTCAACATACGTCATGCCGTTGGCTTCGCGCGGCATGTGTTCCGTCCACCAGGGAAGGCCCTGCACAAAGCCGAGGTTGTCCACGAAGATCATGGTCAGCACAGTCAACCCACGGAAAATATCAATGGACTCAATGCGGGAAGGTACAGTGGCGGATTGGCTGGGCACAACCACGGCGGGATTCTAACATCCATGTGCGCAAATATTTGCAGATTGACAATGGAACCACCAGACGACAAAATTATCGGCACTTCGAGCATTCGTGCTCGCGAAACCCTTCGCAGCAAGCTGTTTCAGCCAGGAGAAAAAATGCCGAACCATCGCCGGACAATTCTTTTTATCGCAACCGTGATTTTGTTTTCATTCGCGGCTTATGGGCAAAGCCCATCTGCGCCAGACTCCACCCTTTACACGACTTACACGGGCAATCAGACCGTATATTGGACGGTCTGCGGTTCAACTCAGCAAACTGAGGGTTGCTATGCCAGTGGAATACTCGGGAGCTTCGGGTTTGTCGGAGCCATCATGGAAAGCCAGCCAGTGGTAAATGGCAATGTGGTCACCCGTGCCATTTATGTGGTGGATACTGAAGCAAACGGCGGCAATGGCGTCGTGCTCGACGTCTATAAGAAAATCGACACCGTCAGCGCATCTACTGACACAGTAACGGTCGCGCTATGGAAAACCGTGAATCTGCCCACGCTGGCTGGAGGCGGAGGAGCAATTTGCTTCATGGCAGCGAATCGCCGGTTTCTTTTCATCGGAACCAGTTATGGTGGTACGGCCGTCGAAGTTTCGAAGAGTAACTTTGCGGTGACGAGCGCCGGTGCGTTTAACATGACCGTCAGCGCCATTACAGCCGATCCCTATGGTTATGTAACCATCACGCAGGGCAACGGTTTCGCTGTCTATGGGCCGGATGGCTCCATCCAGGAAGACGGCGGAGGCTCGCCCTATATGCTGAACGACATCACGGCAACCTCGGGAGCCTCTCTGTTTTCATCCGATCAGCCGCAGCGGCAAGTTGGCTATTGGTCGAAGAAGTAAGCGGGAGATTCCGGAGTGTTTCTTCAAGGATCACTCGCCCATCCCGATAGATTGGAGCAAATTCATGGCGCCCAGATCTGCGCCATCTTTATACTCCATGAGATTGGTCGCATTGCTATCGTCGCCGAATACCCTAACAATCAGGCCGGTTCTACCGCCGCCTAGATTAATTACATTGGCAAGGGTCGGCACTGCAGTCCCAAAATTTTCATAACCGTCGGTGCGGTTTTCCAAAGCCAAAATATGCAACGTGGGTGACGGCGAAATCCACGCTCCTAGAGCAAAACCGGTGAGATCTCGTGAGTTCGTTGATGCCGCTTTCCACATAATTCTGGCGTAATAGCGCAAATTGCCACGAGCCGTGCGAAACGCCTGTACTTCGAATAGCGGCGAAGAGATGCTGGCTCGTTGCCGTTGGGCACTACTCGCGAGCGTGTTCATGCGCTCGGTAAGTAGCGCGACAATCTTTGCTTGAGTGGCAAACTCAACCGGACCATTAACAATACCCGTATATTCATCCTCCATTTTGATCACTCGCTCAGCTGGTTTGGTCGATTCTTCGTGCCGACGCAAGACATAGTAGTCTTTTTTGAAAAAGAGAAGGTCATCGCCCTTCACGGTCGCGAGCGCGCCAACAAACGAATCGTTGCCAACTCCTTCGTCTGTCTCTGTGCCAACCAGCGTCGTTAGCGCAACTGTCGCCACATGGTCTTCGTCGAGCAGCAAGTCATATTTATCGCCAAGGGCAAAATGTTCGGTGGTTGGCTGCTTTTCAAACCTCTCCAGAAAGGTCGGTGAAATCTCGACGCCGTCATAAAATGACGCCACACCTGGATTTAAGCTTTTTGCGTCGGGTGGAAGTGTGCCATCGAATTTCACGGCATCAAAGTAAACAAGGACTCGCGTGCCGTCGTAGCGGCCTGCCAACCAAAAGCGTTCGTGTTTGCTTTGGGCATGAAGTGAGGCACAGAGAATCGTTCCCAATTCAGAGACGATAATCAGCAGGCGTAGAGTTTTGCGAAAAGAAAGGATGGTCATCGAATCCCCCGGAACACTCCCAAACCACTCCCAAACCACTCTTCAGCACATCATACCGCTGTGGGAGGTCACGGACGTAACCAAGACGTATAAAAACTAAACTCAATTCATCCAATCATTTGATTGTGTCAGCTACTGTATTCATCGCTGCGTGCACTTCTTCTGCGCGCCGCAAAGCTTCGTCCACATTGGCGCAGATGTTGTCCTTGCCCACGACTTCTTCAAACTCCGCCTGATGCATGAGCTTTGCCGGCTGCTCGCGCGCTCCGCACAAAATCAAAGCTCGCCCGCTCGCATGCAGTTGCCTGGCAATTTCTTCGAGCGCAAATAATCCGGTGGCATCAATCGCTGTCATGTTACGCAGACGGATAATCACGACCGGCGGCAACTCGGCCAGCCTTTCCGTAATCATGGCGACTTTGTCGGTTGCGCCGAACAGAAACGGCCCGTGAATCCGAAAGATGGTCACGTAATCCGGAATGTCTTTGTCTTGCAAAATGTGGACACGCGCGTCCTCCACATAATCTCCCGTCACCTGCGAAACCGTCGTTGTGCTCGCCACGCGGGCAATGAAGAGCAGCGCCGCCAGTATCATGCCAGCTTCGACCGCAACCGTAAGATCGGCAAAGACCGTCAGCGCAAATGTCACGAACCATACGCTGATGTCAGTCTTGGTCAACTTGAGCAACTGCGGAATCTCGCGCCACTCGCCCATGTTGTAAGAGACGATCATCAAAATTCCCGCCAGAGCCGCCATGGGAATATAGCTGGCATAGGGCGCAGCGAAGAGCAAAATGCACATCAACGTGAAGGCATGAATCATGCCCGCCACCGGAGTTTGCGCGCCGGAACGGATGTTCGTCGCCGTTCTCGCAATCGCACCGGTTGCCGGAAGTCCTCCAAACATCGGCGAAACCATGTTGGCAATGCCTTGCGCCACCAACTCGACATTCGGATTGTGATGGTCATGGCTCATGCGGTCGGCCACCACCGCCGACATCAGCGACTCAATCGCGCCCAGCATAGCCACGGTGAGCGCGGGACCGAGCAATCCGTGAATGAGTTCCGGGCGAAACTGCGGAATCGCGAGATGCGGCAATCCGCTGGGGATTCCGCCAAAGCGGCTTCCAATCGTTTCCACGGGAAGCTTCAGCCAATAAGCAGCAATCGTCGCACCCAGCATGGCGACGATGGGGCCGGGGATGCGCGTCGAGATCAAACGGCACACAATCATCACGATTACTGTGCCCCCCGCGAGCATGGTTGCCCGTGACGACCAGGTCGGGAAAGCCGCGGCAATCGTTTTGATGCGCAGCCAGAATTCGCCCGGCGTTTTGTCCATCTTCAATCCGAAGAAGTCTTTGATTTGGGTGCTGGCAATCAATACGGCAATGCCATTGGTGAAACCGAGCACCACCGGGCGCGGAATGTAATTCACCGCCGAACCCATCCGGCTCAATCCCATGACGACGAGCAGGACGCCAGCCATTACTGTGCACATAAACAGTCCATCTATGCCGTGAGCGGCGACGATCCCCGCCACTACAACCACGAACGCGCCGGTCGGGCCGCCGATTTGGGCTTTCGATCCGCCCAACGCGGAAATCAGAAAACCAGTGACCATGGCGCAATAGATTCCCGCTTGCGGAGTTAATCCCGAAGCGATGGAGAATGCCATAGCCAAAGGCAGTGCGACCAGGCCGACCGTGATGCCGGCGACCAGATCATGTCCAAACTTGTTAAGTGTGTAGTGACGCAGGAGAAGGACTGATTTGGGGAGCCATTGCTCGTCCCAGCGCAGGAACGTAGATGCCATCTGCGCATTATCACAAGTGGGCGACAGAAATGCTGTGCGCTACATCACACCTCGTTACCCAAATAGCACGGAGTGAGAAGGGAGATCCGGAGTTAGAAATTTATAATTAAGATATTGCCGGGGTATGCATATGCGAAATGAGTCGCTCAAACTCCCTGTGACAGGAGTAGTCCCTGTTGAACAAATGCTCGGGGAAGATGCCGAAGAAACGAAGCTGTTTCACATGGCATACCTTGCTGCAAAAGAGTACCTACTGGCTTTCCCCTGGTGCGAAAGCATACGAGGCACTTATTTTGGCGATGGGATCGGCGGTATCGTGGAGGTATTTTTCTTCCATATACAGCCTGCACGCGCAGGAGTGGATGAGTGGCTGTGGGTTATAGTTGGTGATATCCCACTGGCCTACCTTGTCGTGGACAACTGCAAGGTGCCGTCCGAGGCGTTAGAAGCGTACATCCAACAAATGACGAAATGGGTTGAGCTTGCGAAACAAGGACTTGTGTCTCGCCACGTCATGCCCGTGAGCGCCAAGGCTACGCCCGAGGAGGCTGCGATCCTGGAGAAGAAGTTAGACCTCTTACGACAATTCGCACTTCCCCGTTTTCAGGATGCCGAGACTAAGCGAGCTTAAGGGGATTCGAGGGGCCCTATTCAGGCCGTTTTTTGGCTTGAACGCGTAAGCAGTAAGCCGGATTCCGCGAAAGGGAGCGGTTTGTGCGACTACGGGTTTATTCACACCTCGTTACCCAAATAGCACACGCGCCCGATGACGCGGTTTTTGCTCTCGCCCGAGTTCCCAACGGAAATGGGGTACGTGGCGTTCAACGGACGGAATAAGACTCGGCCGTCGTCTTTTTCGACATAGCGAATGACGCAAAAGCCGTCGCAATACACTGCGTAAAGATTCGGCTGCCCTTTGCGGTAACGGCGCAGAGAGTTGTAATGGCGGTCAATCAGGACGACGAAGCCCGGTTCCAATTTGGGAAACATGCTCTTGCCCGTGCTTTGCTCGACTCGAATGAGCAAAAAGCGCTCCCAATTCTTGCGGTCGCCCTCCATCCCCGGGCGCAGACGGTTTAAGAAACTTGTGCTGAAGGGCAAAGCCCGCTTCACATTGCGCTTGGCGATGCGCGGATCGCCGGCATCGGACCCGGCGACCATCGGGACCAGCTGAAAGCCATCGGCGCGGCGGGGCGCGAGGTTGGCATGCTGATTAATCTCTTTAGGGTCAAGGAGATCGAAGATGGAAAGTTTCTGGACGCGCAATACTTTATCCATGCCTTCGAGGCTCAGTCCGCGCTTGCGATTCAAGAAGTTGGAGACGTGGGCCGTGCGAAATCCGGTTTGTTGTGACAGGCGCCGCCCGGTCAGTTCGCGGGTCCTTATGCGCTCCAGCAGGATTTGCCGGAGGTTTTCCTGCATGGCGGTGAATTTCATGTCGCGGAGTATAGCACCGCGAAAAATGTTAGCGATTTGCTAATTTCTAAAAAAAATATCATCTATGGGCAATATGACCTTGACTGCGCAAAATTTTTCAGCATAGGATGGCCTCGCGTGCAAAAAAAATTCACTCCCCCGAGAAGTAGGAAAGTATGGAGAACAATGCAAAGATTGACCCGGATGGCGCGACATTCGTGGAGTTTCGCCGGAAAGTGCGGTCTGCCGAGGTGCTTTCGTCATCCATGGAGCGGCTGCTTTCATCGTTGCGGTTTACCGGCAAGGTCAGCGTTGTGGTGCAAAACGGGCGGGTATTGAAGTCAGGATATGAGGAGGGCTACTTCCACCAGCATGGGTAGCTGTGGAAAAGTCCTTGCGCGGAATTCATAACTAAAAGCATTCATCAGGCACTCCGTAATAGAAACGGGCCCTGTGGCCGAAACCTCGGCGCAGGGCCTTTTGTATTTTTCACGTTTTTCCGCGCCAACGGCGTGGAAGGAAAGGCAAGGAGGTTATTGTGGAAGACTGTCATGAAGTGATCCACCTGGAACTGAAGTATTGCGAACGTTGCGGCGCGCTATGGATAAGGCACGCCGGAAGCGAAGAACCCTATTGCGTGAGCTGCGCCGAAGCTGTGCGGCAGATGTCGCCCTCGTCGCGGCACCGGACGAAACCGCGAATGCCGGGCGAGAAGATGCCGCCGCGTGGCATTGGTTCGCTGGACGGGGCGGCGGACTGGGGAAGTTTTTACGATGCAGGAGGTACAGCATGATTCCGGCACATATGGATGGCTTTGTTGATGGGGTCGTGGAACTTCGCGGAGTGCTGTTGAGCAGCGTGGATCCAATCTTTCCAGATGATTCGGCATACGAACCGCCGTATGAATCCAGTTATGACCCGAACGATCCGAACCTGTGGCTTTATCGTGACCGCACGCTCGGCATGTTGTTGCGTTATTTGCGCCTTTCGGTGGAAGTGGAACGGGTGCCTTCATTGCTGGGGCGGGAATTTTTCCGCACACGTATCACTTCCTACAGCTCTTCGACATTTGAAGACCTGGTGATCTTTGTGCATGACGTGGAGCAAATCCTCGAAAAGCTGCAAGCGCATGAAAAGCGGTTGATTGTCGCCATCGTGTTTCAGGATTACACGCGCAGAGAAGCGGGCGCGATGCTGGGTTACGGCGAGCGCACCATGCAAAGGCGTTTTTATGAGGCAGTGGACCACATCAGCGAATTGTTCCTGGCCGGCGGGCTATTGGACCGGCTGGAGATTCAGGATGACAGCGATGAGGATGAAGAAAATGTGGAAAACTCCGTCGCGTGTGACGGATGCACATCGGCGGAAAACGATGGCTGTGGAAAATCTTGTCAAGAGGGGGGAAGGCCCGATTTTGATGTAAGTGATTGTTAACAAGGGAAAAATAAATGTCAAAACCGTGGCGGGTTACCCCCCTTGAATATGCTATGCTGTATTTGTAAGTACAAAATTAAAGGCGCGTTCCTTAACCGGACGCGCCTTTGGCGTTTTAGGACAGACTTTCCGGTAATGATTCTTGCGTTCGAGCAAATTATGAATACAAGCAAAGCCAAAGATTCCACGGCGAAAACGAAGTCTCGCCCAAAGCGAAGGGCCGCCGGGAAGCCGGCAGACCTGGGCGCCATCCGGAAGAAGATCGCGAGCGTCGTGGCCGACGAAGCATTGGACATGGTCAACAATGCCATTGCCGAGGTGCATAAGGGGCAGCATACGTCGATGAAATATTTGTTTGAGCTGGTCGGGCTGTATCCGGCGTCGGCGGAGGAAGAGGGTCCTGTGGATGATTCGCTGATTGCGACTTTGTTACGGCGCCTGGGATTTCCGGAGCAAACCGCTGAGGAAGGTGCGGCACCGGCGGGCGATGTCCGCACGAGCGATGAAAAGGCGGCGGCGGAAGGTACCATAGAATGAAAGCCAGCCTGGGAGAACGAATGGCAGAACGCTGGCTGCAAGCCGGAAGCGCCTGGGCTGCTGCATTGCAAAATAATTCACGCGCCAAACGGCGCACACGGGGCGAAAGCGTTCGCATGGATATGACCTGGTTGAATGACCGCATTGCGGTTGGAGGGGCGATTTGGCGGCTGGACAACATGACCGAACTTGCACGCATGGGCATCACTCACGTCATCAACATGCAGATTGAGTTTGACGATACTCCGTTGGCGGACAGTTGCGGCATTGAGTTGTTGTGGAATGCGATTGAAGATGATTTTCTTCCCAAACCTCCGGAGGTGTTTGCGCGCGGAGTTGAGTTTGGCGCGAATGCGCTGTTGCAAGAAGAAAGCAAACTGTATATCCATTGTGCGGCGGGAGTGCATCGCGCGCCGATGATGGCGCTCGCGTTGCTGTGCGCGAGGGGGATGGAGTTGCGCGAAGCGATCTATTTGATAGAGAACAAACGCCCGGTAGCGGAATTCCCAGATGTTTATCTGGAGAGCGTGAGGACGTATTTGCGAAGCGAGTTGTTTCCGCGGACTGAACGAAGAATTTGGAGCCGGTGATTTTTTTATCGGCGAGATGACCTGTAAGACCGGTGCATATTTCGGGAGAACACGGGGTCCTTCGACTGCGTAATATCATTCGCGAGCGAATGATATTGCTGCGCTAAGCATGACGAGGGTTTAAAGATATTCAAAGATACGGAGGGGTTATGCAGGACGCACGCCGCCTAAATGGGCGGCTTTTTTATTGGGCGCTGATTTTTGCGGTGAGCTTTGCCTCGACAGCGGCATGGGCGCAGAGTGGGCCGACGCTGACTACGATTTCGGACACAGTTTACCGGGCAGATGGGACGCCAGCGCAGGGGTCATTGGTCATTTCGTGGCCGGCATTTACGACGGCCGCGGGGCAGGCGGTTGCGGCTGGAGTGAATCCGGTGACGCTGGGAAATGCGGGTGCGCTGAGCGTACAACTGGCGCCGAATGTGGGTGCGACACCCGGAAATACGGTTTATACGGTCGTGTACCAACTGGATGACGGCACAAATAAAACTGAGTATTGGGTCGTAGGAACGACTTCTCCCGAGACGATTGCGCAGGTGCGAACGCAGTTGGGCGCGAATACTTCGCCGCAGCAGTTTGCCACAGAATCTTACGTCAACAGCGCGCTGGCGGGAAAAGCGAATGATGATGCCGTGGTGCACTTGAGCGGCGCAGAAGTGATCACGGGAACGAAACAATTTTCGGTTTCGCCGAGCTTGCCGACTCCGGTGAATACGACGGATGCGGCGAACAAGGCGTATGTGGACAATTCCGTCGAAAACGCGGGCGCGGGAAATTATGTGAGCAAGGCGGGAGATACGATGACCGGGCCACTCACGCTGCCGGGCGCACCGACGGCTCCGAATCAGGCTTCTACAAAGCAATACGTTGATACGAACGTTAGCTCGAAGGCGGATTTGGTGAGCGGCGTGGTGCCGACGGGCGAACTTGCGAGCGGTTCCGCCAACAACAGCGTATGTCTGCATGGAAATTCGACGTGGGGGGCGTGTGGAACGAGCAGCAACGCGGTTTCGATTCAAGGCACGCCGGTGGCGAGTACGAGCCCGACGAACAATCAGGTGCTTACATATTCGTCTTCGACCGGGCAATATGCGCCAGCGGCGGGCGGCGGCGTAAGCGCGGGGATGGAAGCGGTGAAGTATGCGACCGATTATGCGTGGACACAGACTCCGTCAGAAAATTTGGGCACGCCGGGCGCGGTGACAGTGAATCTCTCCGCGTGCCCGGCGGGAGTGACAGGAGCGGAGCCGGCTTATTACGTATATGTCACGGGCACGGGCACGCCGGAAGCGGTGTTGGTGACGGGCGGAACGTGCGCGGGCGATGGAAATCCGGGGACGTTGCAATTCACTACGGTGAACACACATCCCTCGGGATATACGGTGACGAGCGCATCGCAGGGAGTGCAAGAAGCGCTGATCGCGGCGAGATATATTCCGCAAAATCCACCGGGAACTTCGCAAGCGGGAAAAGTAATCGTGCCGCCGGGCGAGTTTAATGCGTACGCGACGGTGTCCATCCGATCATCGGACATGACTGTGGATTTTGGCGGATCGATTGTGAATTGCTACATGGCCGCGACGTGCCTGTTTGTGGGCGATGGGCTGACGGAAAGATTTTATCTTTCTCAAACTCCCTACACGAAGACGAGCACGACGGTGTTCGATGAAGAGTACACGGGGCCGCGGCTTGATCCTACGCGATGGGTGGTCACTGATCCAACGAATGCAGTTTCGATAGTGAATGGCAATCTGCAGATTGCTGGCGGAACGGGCAGCGATGGCGGGAC
>JAJPHW010000204.1 GCA_021325035.1 Terriglobia bacterium | reverse complement strand
GGCCCTCGCGGCCCTCGCGGCGTCGTCAAGCCCGGCCCCGTCATGCTCGCCCGCCTCACCGGAGCGCCCATGGCCGGATTCCACGTCGCCCTCGACCGTCCCTGGGTGCTCAATACCTGGGACCGCCTCATGATTCCCCGCCCCTTCTCGCGCGCCCTCATGCACGTCAGCGCCAACATTTTCGTCCCTCGTGACGCTGACGACGAAACCATGAAGCGCTACGAAGCCGAACTTCAATCTGCTCTGGATCGCGCCCAAGCCTTCGCCGAAGCCAACATCACCAAAGTCGGCAGCGCAGAATTCCCCATCCAGAAAGCGTGATTCATCCCATCCCCAACCACTTGTCATTCCGAGGAGCCTAGCGACGAGGAATCTGCTTTTCATCCACCCCAACCACTTGTCATCCTGAGAGCCCGCGCTTTTCTTCGCGGGCCGAAGGATCTCGCGCGCAGCTCCCTCACACTCACCACCTTGTCATCCTGAGGCAGCGGATCGGTTCGCTTGCGAACCAATCCCAATGAGGGATCTATGCATTTGGTAGCACTCGCTTGGCTGTTATCGAGCAAGCGCTTTTTGGGCGAAGCGAAGGACGTAGTCAAGCGCTAACCTTTTTGAAAAATACCGCGAAAGCCTTCCCAAACGACGCGCATCGTCGCCTGACTGAAGTTCTCGGGCGCGGACACCTTGGCGGCTGCGGCGTCGCGGTCGAAGTGCGTCTGGAAAGAGGGATGCCCGGAGCTGAGCTTGCATCGCTCGTTCGGCGGCGCTCCGCACATGGGGCAGCGCACCGACAAAATATGTTTCAACGGTAGCTTTTGAGGTTTCATAAGAACTGCCTTCCGGCATCGCCGGCGGTTTTTCTTTAACCGGTGGTGTTGGAGCGGGTGATGGTGCGGCGGTGGGCCATCTTTTTTCTGCGCTGGTTTTCTTTTCGTTTTTCCGCCAGCTTGTGGCCGGGCGAGTTGGAAGCAGCCGGTCCTTTGCTTCTGCTCTCGGTTGCGGAGGTCTCTTGTCCGTCAGTCATTTTGCTGCTCCTTAAGATCTATCAATTTTGGGTGGTCAATTTACTGCGTTGTGCCTTGTGAAGCTACGCCAGGAGGGTCGAGTGGCTGGTGGAGGCCCGGGTGGTGTGTATCTCCATACTACGCGATATGTCCGCGCCGTGCCGGTTACGTAAGATTCGCGGGCCTTAGCGTAGGCCAGGCTTTGACTTGAGCGGGAATCGCGCCGCTCGGGAGTTCCAAAGTACGGCTTTATTGGCTTGGCTGGAGCCGCACCTGCCATAGTGAGGGCAATTTGCACGAGCAAGACGCTCACACGCCGCATCAAGCAAGAATTCCTCTGCGCTCTCTGCGTCCTCGGCGGTAAATGCAGTAACCAATTAAGGCGGGAATCGCACCGCTCGGGAGTTCCAAAGTACGACCTTATTGGCTTGGCTGGAGTCATGCCCCCATATTGAGGGCAATCTGCGCGAGCCAGACGCTCACGCGCGCCGCATCAAGCAAGAATTCCTCTGCGCTCTCTGCGTCCTCGGCGGTAAATGCAGTAACCAATTAAAATAGAAACTCCATGCCAGCCACCATTCTTGATGGAACCAAAATCGCCGCGGAAATTCGCGCCGAAGTCGCCGCCGAAGTAAAGTCGCTCACCGCCGCCGGCCACCGTCCCGGACTCGCCGTCGTGCTCGTCGGCCACAATCCGGCGTCTGAGGTTTATGTGCGCGGCAAAGTCAAAGCCAGCGAAGAAGTCGCCATCTACAGCGAGAAGCACACGCCCCCGGAGACCGCGTCCACCGCCGAGTTACTCGAACTCATTCACGGACTCAACGTTCGCGACGACATCGACGGCATTCTGGTGCAGCTGCCGCTGCCGGCACACGTGGATGCCAAAAAAATTCTCCTCGCCGTCGATCCCGCGAAAGATGTGGACGGATTTCATCCCATGAACGTCGGCTATCTTTCCACGCAGCGCCCGGGTCTCGTGCCTTGCACGCCCGCCGGATGCATGGAAATTCTGAAGCGCAGCAACATTCCCGTCGCCGGACAAGAAGCCGTCGTCGTCGGTCGCAGCGACATCGTCGGCAAGCCCGTAGCCATGCTGCTCCTCAACGCCAACGCCACGGTCACTGTTTGCCATTCCAAAACGAAAGACCTGCCCGCCGTCTGCCGCCGCGCCGATATTCTGATCGCCGCCATCGGCCGCGCTGGGATGGTCACACGCGACTTCGTCAAGCCTGGCGCAGCCGTGATTGATGTAGGCATCAATCAGGTCACCGACCGCGCCGAGTTCAACAAATTTTTTGCCGGACATCCCAAGCGCGAAGAATCATTCGCCAAAAAAGGCTCGACGCTGGTGGGAGACGTTCATCCCAACGTCGCCGAAGTTGCCAGCGCACTCACGCCTGTCCCCGGCGGCGTCGGCCCGCTGACGATTGCCATGTTGATGTCGAACACCGTTCGCGCCGCCAAACTGCGCCGAGGCTTGGCGTGAGCGGCTCCGCAATGCACGGCTTCATCCCGGAATGGGCAATAGGCGTTTTCATTATGTTGATGGGCATTTTTGCTCGCATGGGTGTGAGGGGTTTTCCGCAGCCGGATGACCCTCCTTTTCCGAGACCGGCGCGCATCGTCATTTTTTGCTGTGGTTTACTAATCTTTCTGGATGGCTTAAGGCATACCGTTTTGTGAAAGCAGAAATTAATCAGCTGCGAGTTTCATAAAAATGAGAATCGGCCTCACCGGCGGCATCGCCTCCGGAAAATCTGTCGTCGGAGAAATGTTCGCCGCGCTCGGCGCTCACGTCGCCCAGGCCGACAAAATGTCGCACGAACTCATGCAACCGGGCGAACCAGTCTATGCGCAAGTCGTAGCAAAATTCGGTAAAGAAATTCTCAATCCCGACGCCACCGTCAATCGCTCGCGTCTGGCCGAGGCCGCGTTTGGCACGCCATCCCGCATCGCCGAACTCAACGCCATCGTCCATCCCGCCGTCATCGCGAAACAAGAAAAATGGATGGACGAAGTCGAACATCGCAATCCGCACGCCATCGCCATCGTCGAGGCCGCGCTCATCCTTGAAGCCGGGATGAAGCCGCATTTCGACAAGCTCATCGTCGTTACTTGCCATCCTGAACAGCGCATCCAACGCTGGATGCAGCGCACCGGCGCCGACCACGAATCCGCGAAAAAAGAAGTCAACCGCCGCATGGCCGCGCAACTGCCCGATGAAGAAAAAATAAAAGCAGCCGATTTCTTGATCGACAACTCCGGCTCGCTCGACGTCACCCGGCGCCAAGTCGAAGCTATTTTTGTAAAATTAATGGGTGCCCCATTCTAAATTCGCGCCCTTTGCGAATTTAGGGTGGGAACCAATCACTTTTTTATGAAATTTCTCCGCATCGTCTTTCTCGCCTCGCTCTTCGCCGGAGCGTTTTTCTACTTCACCACGCTGCGCTCCAACCACAGCCTCGGCTCGCTGACCAACACGATCTCCGCGCCCAAGCTCGACATCATCGAAGCTTCCTCTGGCAGCAATCCCGGCGACGCCGAGGAGCAGAACAATATATCCGTCTATCGTAAGAATATTGATTCCGTCGTGAATATCACCTCACACGCCGTCGAGTTCAATTTCTTTTACGGCCTCGTTCCGCAAGATGGCGCGGGCTCCGGCTTCATCCTCGATAAAGACGGCCACATTCTCACCAACTACCACGTCATCGCCGATGCTCGCCAGGTCGAAGTCACGCTCCACAATCGCAAAAAATACAAAGCCACCATCATCGGCCAGGATCGCTCCCACGACCTCGCCGTCCTCCAAATCAAAGCTCCAGACCTCACGCCCATGACGCTGGGCGATTCCAAGAATTTGCAGGTTGGCCAAAAAGTTTACGCCATCGGCAATCCCTTCGGCCTATCCGGGACGCTGACTCGCGGCATCGTCAGCTCCATCCGCTCCGTGCAAGAGCCGGACGGCATGACCATTGACGAAGCCATTCAAACTGACGCCGCCATCAACCCCGGCAACTCCGGCGGTCCGCTGCTCAACTGGCACGGCGAAGTCATCGGCATCAACACAATGATTGCCTCCAACGTCGGCCAGAGCGCCGGCATCGGTTTTGCCATTCCCATCAACACAGCAAAAGCAGTGTTGAACGACCTGCTCACGCTGGGCCGCGTGCGGCGTCCTGCGCTGGGAGTAAGCACGATTCCCATTAGCCCCGAACTCGCCGACCAAATGGGCTTGGCCTCTGATTATGGATTGCTCATCGTCCAAGTCGTCCCCGGCGGCGCAGCCGATCGCGCGGGTCTCCGCGGAGGCACCGAGCGCGCCTACCTCGGCAACACTCCCATCATGATTGGCGGAGATTTAATCGTTGCCATCGATGGCCAGGACGTGCAGGAAGAACAAGACCTCAGTCACATCATGAACAACCACCGCGCCGGGGACACCGTCAGCGTCACCCTCTATCGCGGCAAGAAAAAACTGCAAGTGCAAGTCGTCCTCGGCGAAGCCCGCCAGCAGGTGTAAGGGCTGCTCATGTAGGCCTGCTTGTGTAGGGGCAGATGTCCCCATCTGCCCAGTCGAGCATAGCTCGACAGCCCTACGGACACCCAACCACCCTGTCATCCTGAGAGCCCGCACTTTCATTGCGGGCCGAAAGCCTGCCCTGAGCGAAGTCGAAGGGGATCTCGCGTGCAGCTTCTCCACCCCAACCACCTTGTCATCCCGAGGAGCGCAGCAACGAGGAATCTGCTTTTACGGAAACAACTCCGTCCACCTTGTCATCCTGAGCGAGCGCCGCTTTTGCACGAGTCGAAAGCCTGCCCTGAGCGAAGCCGAAGGGGACCTTGCGTGCAGCTCCACGTCCCCAACCAGCCTGTCATCCTGAGCGCAGAAGTTCGTTCGCTTGTGCGAACGAACTTCACAGTCGAAGGACCCCTTGCCTCCCGCCACGCCCTCCGGCCCATCAAGGAATTCTCCCCGTGTCCCCACGACCGTGTCATCCCGACCGGAGCGGAGGGACCTGCTGTAGGTCTCTCCGGCCCGGAGCCCCACCACCCCAACCACTTGTCATTCCGAGTGAGCGTAGCGACGAGGAATCTGCTTTTTGCGGAAACCCTAATCAGATTGTCATCCCGAAGGACCGCGTTTTCACCAGCGGGCCGAAGGATCTCGCGCGCAGCTCCCCACCCCAACCACCTTGTCATTCCGAGTGAGCGTAGCGACGAGGAATCTGCTTTGGGAAATGCCCCCACCACCCTCGCCACGCCCTCCGGCCCGTCAAGGAATTCTCCCCGTGTCCCCACGACCGTGTCATCCCGACCGGAGTGGAGGAACCTGCTGTTTGTCTTTCCCGCCCGCGGCTCCCCCGTATCAACCACCTTGTCATTCCGAGCCGTTCGGAGCGAAGCGAGAACGGGCATAGGAATCTGCTTTTTTAACAATCAGCGCGAAGTGGTACATTCCACAGCCGAGGCTAGACAAAAGTACGGAGAACCCGGGCAGCGGGCGAAAACTCTGCATACCAAAACATCGTCCCAAACGTAACCACCAGCTGCCTTTGCGAGATGCGAGTGCCTACCCACGTGGCTTGAGTCCACAACATCGGAGCTCTTGGCGCTACCAGCAGTGAAATCGGTTTTTGGCCTTGACAATCGGGTCGAGCGTGGATATAAACATGGCGTTTGTCTTAGTTACTCTCCCAAGATCAACTCACAACGTCGAGTCAGGAAAGTCCAGACTAGAGATAAAACGAATGAAGCGGCAAAAGCTCTTGTCTCTATTTATTGTCGTTATTGTGTTTCTTTCAATGGCGAATTCTAGCGATCAAGTTACGCTTGATCCGTTGCCGACGCTCAATGTCGCCAACGAACACCCGCAGGGCAACCCCGCAGCCGTGCCCATTAGAAGTGAGACTTCTAGTTCTCTCCTGCATTCTCCGATCACTCAAATGGAAAAGCGAACGCATTCACAATCGTCAGGTCTTAACTTCGCTCCCGCCATGAATTTTGGTTCTGGAGGAAATCTGGCACGGTCGGCTGCGGTTGCCGATTTGAATGGGGATGGGAACGTTGACTTGGTCGTTGCGAATCAAGATTCTCTAGGCAATAAAGATGGTTCAGTTAGTGTACTGCTCGGCAACGGCGACGGGACTTTCCAAGTCGCAGTCGCCTACGACTCGGGAGGCCTTTATTCCTACACAGTCAGCGTTGCGGATTTGAATGGCGATGGCAAGCCAGATCTCGTCGTTACAAATCAATGTTCGAGCGGCTGCTCTACTGTTGGAGTACTTCTCGGAAACGGTGACGGAACCTTTCAGTCTGTTGTGACCTATAGCACTGGTGGGAATTTTGCTTATGCGGGAGCTGTTGCGGATGTGAACAAAGATGGCAAGCCTGACTTATTAGTTGCGAATGCTTGCCTGAACAGCTCTTGCACAACTGGAGCTGTGGGCGTGTTAATGGGAAACGGAGACGGAACTTTCCAGAATCCAGTTTCTTACGATTCCGGCGGCGAGGCTGCGCTCGGCGTAACCACCGCTGACATAAACTCCGACGGCAATCTCGATCTTCTTATCGCCAATGAGTGCGCGGATAATACCTGTGCCAACGGGTCCGTAGCGGTATTGTTGGGGAATGGCGACGGAACTTTCAAGCAAGCAACTGCTTACAACTCCGGTGCACCGCAAACGTGGTCAGTGGCGGTGAGCGATCTTAATAACGATGGGAGGCTCGATTTAGTCTCCGCAAACGCAGTCTGTTCAAATAATAATTGCGGGAGCGGCCAAATCGGTGTACTGCTCGGCAATGGCGACGGGACTTTCCAACCTGTTATCCAATACGAGTCAGGCGGCGTTAACGCGTATTCGGTGGCTATTGCTGACGTGAATGGAGATGGCATTCCCGATGTCGTCGTCGCAAATGGCTATGAATGCACGGATTGTAGCAACGGAACTGCTGGGGTACTTTTGGGTGAAGGCAATGGCACGTTTCAACCCGCTGTTGCTTATAGTTCAGGCGGGTTTCTTGCGCTTTCAATAACCGTGAGTGATGTCAATAAAGATGGTAGGCCTGACTTGCTGCTCACGAATATTTGCGCTAGCCAAGGTGTTTGCGAGGGCATTGGTTCTGTTGGCGTGTTACTCAATACGAGTCTGACCCCAACGGCGACTCTGCTCAATTCCTCACCGAATCCATCATCGTTGGGGCAGACCGTATCCTTTACGGCCACCGTTACTGCTTTAAAGGGATTCAACGAAGGCACACCGACAGGAATTGTGAGTTTTCTTGACGGAACAACGAACTTAGGCTTTTCCAGTCTCACCAACGGTATAGCGACACTTCAAATCGGCACCCTGTCGGTTGGTACCCACAACATCACAGCGAGTTACAGCGGAGATGCCAACTTTGCGCTCAGCACGTCAGGCGTATTAAATCAGGTAGTGCAAGGAGCGATTGCCGTCGTTTCTCCCACAAACTTGAACTTCTCAAGCCAAACAGTTGGGATAAAGAGTGCGCCACAGGCCATAAGACTTATGAACGCGGGCAATATTGGCCTCACTATTTCAATCGCAATTGCAGGCGGTGACCCGAAAGATTTCTCGCAAACGAACAATTGCCCATCCTCTCTGCCTCCAAACGCTAGCTGCATGGTGAGTGTAACTTTTGATCCAATAGGCACAGGGACACAAAGCGCTAATTTGGTTTTCACGGACAACGCGCCGAACAGCCCACAATTAATTCCCCTTTCTGGCGTTGGAGTAGTGCCCGCTGTGACTTTCTCCCCGACTACCCTGACGTTCCCTACACAAGTAATCTACACCTATAGCAAAGCTCAAGTGGTGACGCTGACCAATACGGGGCTTGGGATCTTAAAGTTCACGGGTGGAACACTCTCCGGCCAGTTCGGGGCAACAACCACTTGTAGCGGCCCGCTTAAATCCGGCGCGAGCTGTAACATTACCGTGATCTTCAAGCCACGCGCAAAGGGCATTCTGAACGGGGATATTTCCGTCACCGACAATGCACCGGATAGCCCCCAGAAATTGCCTTTGACGGGCACGGGAACTTTCGTTCAGCTGAAGCCGACCAACATTAACTTTGGCGATCAGCCGATAAATACCACGAGCCTTCCGAAATACATCACCTTTACCAATCAGGGTACGGCTACGGTAAACATTTCGAGCATTGTCTCCAGCGGGGCAGACTCAGGGGACTTTGCAGTAACGAATAATTGCGGTGCCAGTGTTGCTGTCGGTGCAAGTTGCTTTATCAAGGTCACATTTACTCCGTTGGCACAAGGGCAGAGGACGGCTGATGTCTTGATCACCGATGATGGCGGCGGAAGTCCGCAAAACGTCCCGCTTCTCGGGAGGGGCACACCATAGTGCGGTCGTAGACGAACTAGATGGTTTCTGGTGTTTCTGGTTAGTTATCGATTCCGAATCGCCTGGTGCCCCAGGTTCGCGCCGCTTTTTGTTTTGGCGCTAAGCTGGGTTCCGTGTCAGGGCACGGCTTAAGCCGTGCCACCAAAACCACAACTTTACAATCCCCGAGCGGTTGCTAGACCGCGAGGACCCGCGCACACGCTTCGAATATCATTAAAGTCGCATGATGAAGATGAACGTTAATGCCATCCGCTCGCATTGCCTGAGTTTTCCGCATTCGACCGAAAAGCTGCAATGGGGCGAGACGCTGTGCTTCAAAGTCCAGGGCGAAGCTAAAAGAAAAGCAGAAGCAAAAATTTTCGCGCTCATGAATCTCGACGCGGTCCCGCCCGGATTGTGCGTCAAGTGCTCGCCCGAACGCTTTGCCGAGTTGACCGAGATCGAAGGGATTGTTCCCGCGCCTTACCTTGGCCGCTACAAGTGGGTGCTGCTGGAAAATCTCGACGTCCTCCCCGCGCGCGACATCGAGGACTTGATCGCCGAGTCGTATGAAATGGTCGCATCAAAAATTAAGCCGGCAAAAATCACGATTGAAAAAATCAAGACTGAAAAAATTAAGCCCAAGAAAAAAACCAAACGCGCGGAGAAATGATCTCCCGTGCGCTTATAAAACCCGCCCCCGGCATTCCCGGTTTCTGCGCCTGATTCCTAGGAGTGCTTGACGCGATTTCGCGCTGCACATCAAATTCCGTGTAAGTAATAGACAACAAGGCAAATAGCCTCATCAGCTGCGCACTTTGCGCACCCAAAAACATGCATTTTTGCCTTTTTTGCCCTCGTCGGGCATGAAATTCCACTCGCGGGTCGCTTATAAGCGTATGCAATGATTGCACTTGGTTGGGATAGAGCCTCTGTTGCATTGTGCTGCAAAACAGCATCGCGCGGATGCGATCGCCTGGGCTAATTTTCGCTTAAAATTCGCTTTTTATATGAATCGCGATCCTCTCGCCTACGCGAGAGAACATTTGACGTGCGGTTCACCGCTACGCTAGCCTCAGAAGGCGTAAATTTTAAGCGTCCTTGGCGGATGAAAGACCGCGATTGCCCCTGTTCATGATTTATCCTAAGCGACTGATTTTATTGCTGTTTAGTGTATGCCTAACGGGCGAGCCGTTGGCCGCTGCGCCGATGCATCCGGCGCACGCTAAGCACGGCATGGTCGCCAGCGTTCATGAATTAGCGTCGCGCGTCGGCGTGGAAACCATGCAAGCCGGCGGCAACGCCGTGGATGCTGCTGTGGCCGTAGGATTCGCCTTATCAGTGGTTTACCCCCAAGCCGGTAATTTGGGCGGGGGTGGATTCATGTTGATCCGCATGAAAGACGGCGCGACGCATTTTCTCGATTTTCGCGAGAAGGCGCCAGCAGCTGCGACGGAGAATATGTATCTCGACGCGCAAGGCAATGTCGTTGAAAACATGAGCCTTGTCGGATACAAAGCCATCGGGGTTCCGGGATCGGTGGCGGGCTTGGCCTTCGCAGAAAAAAAGTACGGCAAGTTAGGTCTGGAGCGGGTGATGGCTCCCGCGATTAAATTGGCGCGCGAAGGATTTCCGCTGGCGTGGGAAGACGCGCAAGATCTGCATGATGAAGATTTAGCGAGGTTTGCGGACTCGCGGCGGATTTTTCAGCGCGATGGAAAATATTATGAGCCGGGCGAAATCTTAAAACAGCCGGAGCTGGCGAAGACGCTGGAACGCATCGCGAAGAACCCGGATGATTTTTATCACGGCGATTTAGCGCGCGAGCTCGCGGCCTTCATTCAAAAAGGCGGAGGGTTGATAACTGCCGCTGATTTAGCAGCTTATGAAGTAAAAGAGCGCGAGCCCATCCGCGGAAGCTATCGCGGATATGAAGTGATCAGCGCGCCGCCGCCATCGTCGGGCGGAATTGCGCTCACGGAAATTCTTAACATCCTGGAAGGATACGACTTAGCGAAGGCTGGGGATCGTTCTGCGGAATCAATGCATTTGACGACGGAAGCTTTCCGGCGGGCGTTTTATGATCGCGCGGAATTTTTAGGGGATTCTGATTTTGCGAAGATCCCTGTGGCGCAATTGATTGATAAGAAATATGCGGCGGCGTGGCGCGAGTCGATTGATCCGGCGCATGCGACGCCGAGTAAAGATTTGAAACGTCCGGCGATATTTAATGAACTGGAGCAATATGCGGAGTTGCATCCGCTGACCGCGGTCCGAGAGCCGGAGCACACGACGCACTACTCCGTGGTGGATGATGCGGGAAATGCAGTTGCGGTGACCACGACGTTAAATGACACATTCGGTTCGAAGGTCACGGTGGGAAGTTTGGGCTTCCTTCTGAACAATGAGATGGACGACTTTGCCTCCAAACAGGGCGTACCCAACCTTTATGGTTTAATTCAGGGGCCGGCGAATGCGATCGCGCCCGGGAAACGGCCACTTTCGGCGATGACGCCGACGATTGTGCTGAAAGACGGTAAGCTATTTATGGTGTTGGGGTCGCCGGGTGGGCCGACGATCATTACGACCGTGGCGAATATCCTGATGGGCGTGGTGGATTACGGGCTCGATATTCAAGAAGCCGTGAATGCGCCGCGGTTTCACAATCAGTGGCTGCCGGATGAATTGGATGTGGAGAAGCGGATTTCTCCGGACACGATCAAATTGCTCTCCGCCAAAGGTTACCGAGTTGAGGTAAAAGACTCGTGGGGCGACGGCGAGTGCATTGAAGTGGATCCCGTGAGTGGAGAGCGGTTGGGCGCCAGCGATGGGCGCAACAACGGAAAGGCTTTGGGTTACTAATGCAACGAGCAATTTCGACGTATATATATGTGAAGGAACGGTTACATCCGGGATTGCTGGATGGATTAGTGCGCGGCGGAGCGCAGGCGATTGAAATTTTTGCCGCACGCCAGCACATGGATTATGCCAACCGGAAGCAACATGTCCGCGAGATTGCCGACTGGTTCCGCAACAACAGTGTGCCGCTACATTCTGTACATGCACCTTTGTATTCCGATTACGAATGGGGGCGCACTGGAGGGACGCCGGTGAATGTGGCTTCGACAGACCGTGCAGGGCGCGTGGAGGCCATGGACGAAATCAAGCGCGCGATTGAAATTGCAGAGCATGTGCCTTTTAAATTTTTGATTCAGCATTTGGGTGTGGGCGGAGAAGCGTTCGATGAGCGCAAGTTTGAAGCGGCGATGACTTCGGTGGAACATCTGCGCGCGTTTGCAAAACCGTTGGGAGTGCGAGTTCTACTGGAGAATATCCCTAATGAATTGAGCACGCCGGACCGGCTGGTGGAATTAATCCGGATGGCGCACTTTGAGGATGTGGGTGTGTGTTTTGACGTGGGGCACGCCAATATGGCGGGAGATGTGGCCGCTGGATTTGAGACGGTGAAAAATCTGGTTTATTCGACGCATATTCACGACAACAACAAGCTCGATGATTCGCATTTGTGGCCGGGGGAGGGTTCGCTCGACTGGAAGCAAACGATGGAACTCTTGCGCTCTGCGCCGCAAAAGCCGCCGCTGCTACTGGAAATCGCTGAGAACGAGAAGGTGAATCCAGTGGAGAAGATGGGCGAGACGTTCGGGAAGCTGGAGGGAATGTAGAGGCTCGGGGCTACCCGACTCGACTCCCACGTCTCGCAAAAGCAGCGAGACATGGGGCACCCGGCACCCGGCGGGTGGATTCATTTCTACAAGTCTTCATTTCTACAAGTCTTCATTTCTACAAGTCTTCATTTCTACAAGTCTTCATTTCTACAAGTCTTCATTTCTACAAGTCTTCATTTCTACAAGTCTTCCCCTTCTTCTTCACCTTCAACCTCGATTGCCTCTGCGATCTGGTCTAGACGTTCTTTCGCAAGCGCTTCGAGGCGCACAGCCTGCAAAACTAAAGTTCGTCGCAGACCCTTCTGTACTTTTCGCTCAACGATGATCTTGGCTAGATCGGCTATCGTTGCGGCACGTTGGGCGATTCTGATGTCGGGATGCTGTCTGGCCTCGTAAATCGGTGACGGTACAATGCGATGTCGATACGACTTCGGGAGCTTGATTTCCTTTGCCTTGGGAATGTCCTTTTCGTTGAGTACAAACTTGAGCTTCGAATCAGCGATGACTTTCGTCTTGACTGTGTATTCCGCACCGGCCAATGTCTCTTCGATCTCCTCTTTGCTCTTTCCTTCTACATCAATCGGCCACAATTCAACCTCCGCCACTTCAATGGGATCGAGAACACTCATGGCAACCGCATCAGTTCGCTGGTTAGTTAGGTGACGGCGTATGCGTGTTCCCAAACGCTCTTTAGTGCGTCCGACATAAATCGGCTCCCCAAAGTAGTCATAGAACGCATAGACCCCGTGCTGCGAACTCCCAATCCTGCTGCCTTTCTCGTCTTTCAAGGCAAGAAGGGATTCGATTTCCTTCCTGACGGCCTCGGTCTCCGGGACTACATCTGACGGCGGCGCTTTCTCCATAGGCTTCTTTTCTTTCGGTTTCGCCTCAGCGGGTTTTGTCGGCTCCGGCACAGTTCACCTTTGGGACTGTCCCAATGTTGTCACGTCGGGACGTAGGAGACTGTTTATTCCGTAGATTCCCACAGGTTGTCATGCTATGTTGGCTCAGCGATTCTCAGAGAGATGGTTGCGGCGACGGCGATTCTTAATCAGTTCAAGGTTGATTCCTACCCACCAGTTTTTTCGGACGAATTTACCTGCATCGAATTCTTCGCTGGCATCGGTCTGACCCATCTCGGCCTAAGCTCTCACGGTTGGAAATGTCTGTATGCGAACGACATCAACCCCAAGAAACTGAGAATGTATGCGACGTGCTTCAGCGAAGTAGAACATTATCACGTCGAAGATGTCTGGAAGACTGATCGCATACTAGCGAGAATCCCACCGCAGCGTGTTGATCTTGCTACAGCGTCATTTCCGTGTGTTGATTTATCACTCGCGGGAAATCTGAAAGGCTTGGCCGGAAAAGATTCCGGTGCGTTTTATGGCTTCATCAAGGTGATGACGAAACTCCGTGAGCAACGGCGGGCACCAAAAGCTGTCCTGATAGAGAACGTCATCGGGTTTCTTAGCGCTCATAACGGTATATTTTTCCGTGTCGCTCTCCAGCAACTTGCCGACCTCGGCTACTTTGTTGATGCCTTCGTCATTGATGCAAAACACTTCACGCCCCAAAGTCGGCCGCGAGTGTTCATTGTTGGCTTTGAGCGGTCGTTGATGCCGGAGAAGCAGTATCAGTATTGCCTTTTTGACGGCGATTCGCAGAACTCCTTTCGTGAGAACCCGGAACCGCTGATGAGCACAATGCGACCCCGACGCCTTCTTGAGAATCTCGGGACAACGAAGCTGAAGACTGGTTGGGTTCCGTTACTGTTGCCACAGCTACCCAGGGAGAATCGCAATCTCGAACAGTGCATCGACAAAGATGACTCTCAGGACTGGTGGAAGGAATGGCGAGTAAGGAAGCATTTGGCAGAAATGCATCCCACACATCTTAGACGCATCAGGACTCTGAAGAAAGGCACAAGTCTCAGTGTTGGCACGATTTACCGCAGAGTACGGGAAGGTAAATCTCGATCCGAGGTTCGCACTGACGGGCTTGCCGGATGCCTCCGCACTCCTCGTGGTGGGAGCAGTAAGCAAATAGTGTTCATAGCAGGACAGGGTAGGATTCGGATGCGATGGATGACTCCCCGTGAGTACGCCCGCCTTCAAGGCTGCCCCGACTACCCGATCACAGTCGAGAGGAATGAGGCCCTTTGGGGCTTTGGTGACGCTGTCTGCGTTCCTGTGATCAGCTGGATAGCGGAGAATGTCTTATCGCAGCTTTTCACCGCTCGTCAACTTCAGCAGGCGGCGAGCGACTGAATCCAGATTTCGCAATTTACATTCCCAGATCACAGCAGTTCTCCAACCTGCTCTTCGTAATTCATCACGAACTCGCCTATCCCGGCGACGGTTCCTATCGATCTTCTTGACCCAATAATCGACGTTTGATGTCGGCAGGGCTGAGTTCTTGCACCGAGCGTGGGCGTGCCAGAAACAACCATGTACGAAGACCGCTAATCGGTGTTTGGCCAGTAAGAAATCAGGCCGTCCCAGCAGATTGGCAGGATGTCGAGAGAAGCTCAACTTGAGAGATCGAAGAAGAGACTCGCATTTTCTTTCGGGAGTCGTGCCTGTTGAATGCACTGCACGCATGATTCGACTGCGTTCATTTGTTGTGAAAGTATCCACGTCGCTACCTCTATCATATGTGTAGTAAACGCCGGCGCGCACGAGATTCCCTTCGACTCCGCTCAGGGCAGGCTCCGTGTCCGACCCACACGGCTTGAACAGCAGATTCCTACGCACATTCTCGCCGCTGACGCGGCTGCGAAAGGCTCGGAATGACAAGGTGGATGGGGCGGTGGCGGTGCGCGCGATTCCCTTCGACTTCACTCAAGAGCAGGCTCTGTGTCCGACCCACACGATCAACTTCCCCACCCTGTCGCACAGAACGCGACAAGGATGGGGCACCCGGCCCATACTAAGGTTATACTTTTTAGACACGATACTTTTTACCCTTAAATCTAAAATCTCATGTCATTTCCTATCACTACGATTGCTGAAATCGGTAAGCATGAAGGCCAGACGGTCACGATTCGCGGATGGCTCTATAACCTGCGCGAGAGCGGGAAACTTTTATTTCCCCAATTTCGGGATGGTTCCGGCGTGATTCAGGGCGTTGTCCCGAAGAATGCGGTCGCGCCGGAAATATTTGAGACGCTGAATACTTTGACGCAGGAGTCGAGCGTGATTGTCGAAGGCAAAGTCCGGGCGGACAAGCGGGCGCATGGCGGCTATGAACTTGATGTGAGCAACGTGCAGGTGGTGCAACGGGTTGCGGAAAACGACCCGTTTCCGATT
Organism: Terriglobia bacterium; assembly: GCA_021325035.1. Classification (GTDB taxonomy): domain Bacteria; phylum Acidobacteriota; class Terriglobia; order Terriglobales; family Acidobacteriaceae; genus JAJPHW01. Next base: position 8,127 of record JAJPHW010000204.1, on the reverse strand, counting down.
TCACTGAAAGAGCATGGCGTCGAATTTTTGATGGAGCACCGGCACCTGTGGGTGCGAACTCCGCGACAGGCGGCCATTTTGCGGGTACGGGCGGAGATCATCAAGGCGGCGCGGGATTTCTTCGATGAGCGCGGATTCACGCTGACCGATCCGCCGATTCTTACGCCAGCGGCGTGTGAAGGCACGAGCACGCTTTTCCCTGTGGATTATTTCGACGAGCAGGCTTATCTGACGCAATCCGGACAGCTCTACATTGAAGCAACGGCGATGGCGCTGGGCAAGGTTTATTCATTCGGGCCAACGTTCCGGGCGGAGAAATCGAAGACGCGGCGGCATTTGACTGAATTCTGGATGGTGGAACCGGAAGTGGCGTATGCGCAGCTTGATGACATCATGGATTTGGCGGAAGGGCTGCTGAGTTTTCTGGTGAAGCGCTGCCTGGAAAAACGTCGGGCGGATTTGACGACGATTGGGCGCGACATCAGCAAGCTGGAAAAAGTGGAAGCGCCGTTTCCGCGCATGACTTATGACGACGCGGTGAAGATGCTGCAAGATGGTCATGCGAAGGGCGCGCTGGAAAATAAGTTTGAGTGGGGCGGCGATTTAGGCTCTCCCGATGAGACGTATATTTCATCGCAATTCGACAGGCCGGTGATGGTGCATCGGTATCCGGCGACGGTGAAGGCGTTTTATATGGAGCCCGATCCGCAGCGGCCGGAGTTGGCGTTGTGCGTGGATGTGCTGGCGCCGGAGGGTTACGGTGAGATCATTGGCGGGTCGCAGCGTATGGCTTCGTATGACTTGCTGGTGAAGCGGATTCATGAGCATGGGCTGCCGGAAGAAGCGTTCAAGTGGTATTTGGATTTGCGGAAATATGGCAGCGTGCCGCATGGCGGATTTGGCATGGGCGTGGAACGGGCGGTGGCGTGGATTTCCGGATTGGAGCATGTGAGGGAGACGATTCCGTTTGCGAGGACGTTGAATAGGATTTATCCGTAAACATCTTTCACCGCGGAGGACGCAGAGAGCGCAGAGAAAGACAAATGCATAGGTCCCTCGCTCGCTCAGGATGACAACGTGGTTAAAGGGCACGGGGAGAATCCCTTGATGGGCCGGTGGCGAGAGGCAAGGGGTCCTTCGACTCGCGGATTTTCGCGATGCGGAAATCGCGCTTCGCTCAGGATGACAAAGTATTGTTTATATGAAAACTAACGTTTCATTTTCGAGCATTACTCCTAAGAAAATTCGGGTGATTGGGGTGCCGCTGGATTTAGGGCAGTCGAGGCGCGGCGTGGATATGGGGCCATCGGCTGTGCGCGTGGCAGGGCTGGAAGCCAGATTAGAGGCCCTCGGCCATGTCGTGGAAGACGGCGGCAATGTAGCCGTCGCCATTCCCGAGCAGAAAAAAGAGGGCGCAGCGAACGCGAAATATCTCAAAGAAATTACGGCGACGTGTACGAAGCATGCGGAGTTAGTGGTCAAGACATTGGAGGCTGACAAAATTCCTCTCGTGCTCGGCGGAGATCATTCTGTGGCGGCGGGAACCGTGGCCGGCGTAGCTGAATTTTATCGCCGTAAAGAACAGAAAATTGGCTTGATCTGGATCGATGCGCACACGGACATCAATACGCCGGAAACTTCTCCAAGCGGGAATGTGCACGGCATGCCGCTGGCGGCGTTGCTGGGACTGGGCCCTTCTGAGCTGGGAGATATTTTCGGGTTCTCTCCAAAAATAAATCCGGAGAATTGCGTGCTGGTTGGCATTCGCGACGTGGATGCGATTGAAAAAGAAAACGTGCGGAAGTCGGGCATTCATGTCTTTACTATGCGCGATATTGATGAGCGAGGGATGCGAACCGTCATGGAAGAAGCGCTTCGCATTGCTGGTCGCGGGACTGCTGGCTATCACATCTCGCTCGATATGGACTGGGTTGATCCAGAAGACGCGCCCGGTGTTGGAACGCCGGTGTGGGGTGGCGCGACCTATCGCGAAGCGCATCTTGCCATGGAAATTATTGCTGACCACGGACGGATGTTGAGCTTCGAAATTGTGGAAGTGAATCCGGTGATTGACGAACACAACCAGACGGCTGATTTGGCGGTGGAGTTGGCGCTGTCGGCATTCGGGAAAAAGATTTTGTAATTGCTGTAGGCCTCACCGCCGAGTACGCAGAGATCGCAGAGAAAATCAGGGAAATCCGAAAAGCAAAGGCGGCGGCCAGGAGTGTCCGCCCCACACGGGTTGTGTACCCTCACTTCACTTATTTTGCCGGCGATGAATTCACAAAATCGGTTACCAGTTGATTGAAGTGGGTTGGATCATCCACAAACATCGCATGGGCGGCGTCTTTCATCACTGAGATTTGCGCCTTGGGCAGCTTGCTTTGCAATATTTTTCCTTGCGCTTCCATGCGTGATTCGCAGATGTAGAGAACCGGCTTGTCCATTTTTGCCAGCGCCGGTGTGAAGTCGCCTTTGGAGAGCACGTTGTAGAGCTCGGTGATGGCCGAGTTGGTGGGCGTCTTCAATGCCTGCTCTTCCACGTGCTGGATGTATTCTTCGCTTGGCTTGGTGGCATACATGCCGCGGACAAACTGATCGGTAAATTGCTTGCGATTCGTCTGAAATGCCTCAAGGAACGACGCCATGCCTTTTTGAATGGGGGCATCGCTGGCATCTACGAAGCCGTCCACCAAAACTGCGCCGCGCAAATTCGCGGAGCCAAATTGATCAATGAAACTCAAGACATCGGGCACGCCATTTGACCAGCCAACGAGTACGACGGAAGAAATCTTGAGGTGGTCCATGAGTTCTTTTACGTCCTGCGCATGGCGGGCAGGGTAATTGCCGTCGGAGGCTTTCTCTGAGTCGCCTTGCGATCTCAGATCAATAGAGACGACACGAAACTGCGCGGAGAGCGCGTCGATTTGCGCCTCGAAAATGTCGGCGGCCATGGTCCAGCCGGGAATGAACAGAATCGCTGGGCCGCTGCCGGCGTCGAGGTAGTGCAGGGTGATGCCATCGCTGGTGCGGAAGGTTTCGCTTTTGGCGTGGACGGCTGCGTTAGATACAGAAGAGATCAGCACGAAAGAAAAAAGCAAGCAAGGCAGGAATCGGTATTTTTTCATGACGCGCAGTAGTCTAACATTGCGGAAGCCAAGTACGTTAGCAGCCGAACCAATGCTGCGATTGACGGCGATGGCGTGAACGTCCAGACTAAAAAGTCATGAAAAAACTGCGAGTTGGAATTTTATTCGGCGGGCGCAGCGGAGAGCACGAAATTTCCCTGCTGTCGGCTGCATCGGTGTTTAACGCGATTGATAAGAGCAAGTATGAAGTCGTACCCATTGGCATCACAAAAGAAGGACGCTGGGTGACGGCGGCGGATGCGGAGAGATTGCTTAAGGGTAAAACTTCGAGCGAGTCGCATTTGCGAGCGGGGGACCCTGAGGCCACGCCTGGCGCGGCGGTTTTGGCGAAAGGCGAAGCAGTGGTCGTGCCACCGGAGCCGCACCATCGCGGCAGCTCGGCAATGGTCCCGTTTGAAACAGACGCTTTGGCTCGACGGGCGAGTGATCGCGCCATCAATGTGGATGTGATTTTTCCCGTGCTCCATGGAACTTTCGGAGAAGATGGAACAATTCAAGGATTGCTGGAGCTGGCTGACCTTCCCTATGTTGGCGCGGGAGTTCTGGGATCGGCGGCAGGTATGGATAAAGACATTATGAAGTCGTTGTTCCATGCTGCCGGATTGCCGATCGTCAAGCACGTGACAATTCTGCGCAGTGAGTGGGAAGCAGATAAGAAAAAGACGGAAAAGAGAGTTGAAAAAGCTCTCAAATACCCGGTGTTTGTAAAGCCGGCGAATTTAGGGTCTTCGGTCGGAATCTCAAAAGCACGCGATCGCAAAGAACTCGGCCCAGCCATCGCTGAGGCGGCGAAGTTTGACCGCAAGATTGTGATTGAGCAAGGCGTGGGCGGGAAGAAAAAGAAGGCGCGGGAGATTGAGTGTTCTGTGCTGGGGAATGATATTTTGGAGGCCTCGATCGCCGGGGAGATTGTTCCGGCGACGGAATTTTACGATTACAACGCAAAATATCTGGATGAAGGCTCGCAGCTGATTATCCCCGCGAAGCTATCAAAGGCTGAATCCAAAAAAGTGCAGCAACTGGCCATGGCGGCGTTCAAGGCAGTGGATTGCGCGGGTCTGGCGCGGGTGGATTTCTTAATGGACCCTTCATCGCGCAAGATTTATTTGAACGAGATCAATACCATGCCGGGATTCACTGCGATCAGCATGTATCCCAAGCTGTGGGCAGCATCGGGGCTAAGTTATCCCAAACTGATCGAGCGGTTGATTGAGTTGGGCATGGAACGTCATGCTGAGAAGAAGCGAAATCAGTATAGCCGGTGAGGAGATGACAGCAGGTCCTTCGACTGCGTGAGTTCCTTCGCGCGCGAATGAACTCACTTCGCTCAGGATGACACGGGTGGGGAGTGCTGAATGACGTTGAGCGACTCGCTCCGGAGAACAAAAAAGGCGCGCCGCCAAGGCGCGCCTTCATTCTTGCTAACGGTCTAGTGGCAACCATCGGTGTAGCTGGTTAGGGCATTGTTGGCTGCGGTGAGGGTGACGTCATAGCAAACGCCGTTTGAGCCGAAAATGCTGTACTGTTGCGAGCTGGCCTGTCCGGAGTTGCCGATCAAAAACCCACCGCTGGTAAATTGCAGGGCGTCGGTCGTGTTCACGAGATTGTCCACGGCTTCGGATTGAGTTTGTACGTTGTTTTTCGCATTGGTGGTGTCGTTGTAGTTTTCCTGGCGGATGGTTGTCGTTTGCGTTTCCGTGCCATTCGAATTCACAACGATGTTGAGGTCCACATTCAACGGCCAATTCTGCTGACTGGAGGTTGAGAGCGTAGCAGCGCCGCCGTGTTGCGTGGCCGTTGATGCAATCGTGGTCTGCTGTGAGATGTTCTGCACATAAGTCGCGCTGGTGATGTCGAAGCCCTGAATGCTGGAAAAGTTAATGTTCTGTTGCAGGCTGGTGGTTACTTTTCCATAAGGCTTGGTTACGTATCCGGTAATGGTGAAGCGGCGGTTGGATGTGACCGACACCGTGCCAGTAATATCCCCGTTGCTCTGGGTCTGGATGTTTTCAATCACCTGCGGATTGGGGGCGGCCGTCAGCGTGTTCTTTGTGATTGCGCCGGACAAATCCGTATTGTTCGGATCCTGGTATAGCAACAAGGTTGCAGTCGCCGAGAAATAATTGTTGGCGTTGAACACGCTGAGCGCAATCGTGTGCGGCTGGCCATTGCTCAACACGCCTGCAAATGGCGTGAGGTTTACGCGATACGGAACAAAGTTGAGAGTTTGGACACCGGGCAGCGGGAACCACAAGTAAGGATCGATGCCACCAGTGAAAATCCACGGGTAGATGGGGGCAACGCCCGCGGGTTGACCATCAATTGTGATTTCGCCTTCGCGGAAAGCGGTATTGCCGCAGCTTTGCAGTTCGGTGCTCAGGTCGTTGGGAACGCAGGTGTACCAGAACTCATCATCGTTTTGACTCTGCGCGAAAACATCGAGGTACGCAGCTTCAACATTGGTAGGTAAAGTGAAGGTCTGCGAGAGCGTGCTGGTTGAGTCAGTAAGAGTGACTGTGCCCGGCGTGGATGTCATGGGCAAAACCTGATCGAATGGCCGCGGTGGCGGAGCCACGGAATTATCGATGGGATAAAACTGCAGTTCCGCACTCGCATAGATGATGCCGGTGTACTGGCTGTTTACAAGGTTGCCGATATCGGCCTGACCCTGCTGTGTGGTGGTAAACAAGGGGCTGTAATCCGTCAGATCGGTCTGCACAACCCAGTTGGGGCTGAGATTTGAGCCGGGCTCGGCTGTTGTGCCGAAGAAAATATTTGTGCCGCCAAACCAGAAATTAGCAGTGCGGTCATATTGCACGCCTGGAGTCACGTAAATATTGGCAACGAAAACGACCTTTTGCCAGGGGCCGGGGCAATTCGCCGGCGGCGTATAGGTGAAGCTATAAGGATTGAAGTTGTCGAATTCGGCGTTGTCAAAAAGCGTGACGGTGCACGGCGTTGTGTGCGGGCGCGGCACAGGAGGATCGGCAGTCACTGTGTTCGAGGAGCCGATTTTGTAAGGAGCATTCGCTGCAAAGGCAGCGCATACACAAAGCAGAATTGTGGAAATGCAAATTGCGATACGCATAGGGGACCCTCTAGATGCTTGAGATGCGGAACAGATACAGCACAAGATATTAACGGTTTTGCCGCAAAACGCATAGAGAAATTATGCTTGCTAGTAGGCCGGAAGCGGCTATGGGCAAGGATTTTAACGATCTTCCGATGTGACCCCAAAGAAAGCTTCCACCTGGGCAATTTCGGTGGTCTTGCGGTAGTTGGGCAAGCTTTCAATGAAGACGCGGCCATATTGCTTCTTCAGAATGCGATTATCCAAAAGAACTAATAATCCGCGGTCGTGAAGCGAGCGAATGAGGCGCCCGAATCCTTGTTTGAGTGTGATAACTGCCGCTGGGACTTGATATTGGAAGAAAGCGTTGCCGCCTTCAGCGTCAATGGACTTAACGCGCGCGGCGACAACCGGATCGCTCGGCACTGCAAAAGGAAGGCGATCAATGATTACGCAGCTCAGCTGATCCCCTTGAACATCCACTCCCTGCCAAAATGAAGAAGTGGCAAACAAAACCGCGTTGGGCGTGAGGCGAAACTCTTCGAGCAGCGCTGTTTTGGGTGCATCGCCTTGCAAAAGCAGAGGAAATTCCACCTGGCTGAGCAGGCGTTCGTAAATGTCGTGCATTTGTGCATAGCTGGTGAAAAGCACGAATGCGCGGCCACGAGTGATTTCTAAAATTTTACGGATGCGATCCGCTGCTTGCGCGGTGAACTGTGGCGTACGCGGATCGGGAAGATCAGGCGGAACATAGAACATGGCCTGGTTCTCGTAGTCGAAATGCGAGGGCAGGACAACTTCACGCACGTGCTCCAAACCGAGGCGCCGCCGGATATATTCGAAACCGCCGCCCACCGCGAGCGTGGCGGAGGTGAGAACAACACAATCAAGTTTGTCGAACAACGCGAGCTTGAGAATGGGCGCAACATCAATCGGCGTCGCTTGAAGAAAAACATTCTGGCGGTCGCGGCCACTGCGGCGGCGTTCAATCCAGAAAACCGTGTTGCGGCCTTCTGATTCCATTAGAAAGTTAAGATGCACTTGCAGCTCTTGAGCGCGCCGGGCGAAATTGTAAACTTCCTCCGGCTTGGAGGGGATATTTTCCAGCTCAGAATTCAATCTCTGAAGGGACTGTTGCAGGGCAACAAATTCCTCTCCGTTTTCCTCGAGAAATTCGCGGCGATTTTCAAAAGCAAAGCGTCCATCGCCCTGAGGCAACACAGCAAAGAAAAACATGGCGCGATCGCGTACGCTTTTTGTTGCACCGGAAAGACTCGCTGACAGCAAATGATTACGCTGCAACGACGCCTCTACGTCGCGGCACAGCTCCTCGAAGCGGGAATTGCTGATCCCCACGCCGAAGTAGCTGCCGGCGACATCTTCAAGTTCATGGGCTTCGTCAAAGATCACGGTGCCCACTTCAGGCAAGATACCCGCATCCGGCGCGTATTCGGATTGCTGCTTGATGCCAAGATCGGCAAAAAATAAATGGTGGTTTACGATAATAATGTCGCTCTCTTGCGCGCGGCGCCGCATCTCCGTGATAAAGCAGCGCTCGAATGAACTGCATTTTTGGCCGAGGCAGGTATCGGCGCGAGCGTCGAGCTTGTGCCATAACGCGCTGGCTTCGGGTAGAGCAGCGAGTTCGGCACGATCTCCGGTGGAGGTCGTTTTCTCCCAGGCGGCAATAGCACGATAATGTTCGATCTCTTCCAGGCCGCTTAAAACAGGCTGATCGGTAAGATCGTAAATTTTCTTGCGGCACAGATAATTGCCGCGGCCTTTCATATAACAAACATTTAACTTCCCTTCCCCGGCGGGAAACAACGCTTGCTCGAGAAAAGGAATATCCTTGTAGAAGAGCTGCTCTTGCAGATTTTTGGTGCCGGTTGAAATAATGACGCGCTT